>CAZOGY010000059.1:0-21424 GCA_964579305.1 uncultured Hyphomicrobiaceae bacterium | reverse complement strand
TCGATGTTCGTGTTCGAAACATCGACACGAAAACGGCCCGCCCCCGCGGAGGGCCAACGGCCCGTGAACGCACCAGAGCGAAAGCGAGGCGCATTTCATGCGACACGCTTTAGTCTTGCGGCACGCGTTTGCGTTTCGCAGCTGATGTCATGGCCGCGTGGTTTCGCCTGGGCCGCGCGACAGCCAGTCCAGCACCAGGTTGAAACGTGTCGCGATCCAGAAATGTCCCTGATCGCGCACGTGCTCTAAAGTGCAATGCGGGAGCGCTTGCGCAAGCCGCTCAATCCCCCGCGCGGGCACATTGCGGTCCTGGTCGCCAAACCAGATCCGGCACGGCATTTGGGCGGCCGCCAAGTCAACATTCCACGTCTGCCCGAACAGCGACAGATCGATGGCTGGGCCCATGGCGCCAGGGCTTAATCCTTCACACATCATCTCGCTCAGCCCCGCTACGATTTCACGATCATCAAGTAGACGCCAATCGGCGGGGCCGTTGCGGGCCATGGCGGTGGCAATGGCGCGTTTGGCGGATAAGCTGTGCAGGTGGCGGTAGCCGGAAAACACCAAACGCGTGAGCCAAGGCGCGGCGGGCAGCACACGGAACGAGGCCCAGTGGAGGGGATCGAGGCGTGTTTGCGGATGACCGTTTTCGGCGGCAATCGGACCAACGGGAGCGACCAGCGCGGCGGCGCGAACGCGGTCTGGCAAACAGGCCGCAATGGCGACTGCAAACGGCCCGCCGCCCGAAACCCCGCAGACGGCAAAGCGGTCGAGTTCCAAACGCTCGGCAAGGCACCCGACATCTTCAGCCCATGCACCAAAGCTTGGGGAGGGATGAGGGTCGGTTTGTGCGTAGCCCCATCGGTCAACGGCAATCAGACTGAGACCGCGGTGTCCGGCCGCTTGATCGGCGGGGCGATATTTGAGCCGCGAACCCGGCGTTCCGTGCAGCGCGATCACCGGGGCACCCGTGCCCGCCTCCAATGGCACGCCGTAGACGCAAAACGACATGCGCCGACCATCGGGCAGCGTGATTGCGCGGGCAGGCTTATTGGCATGAAGTGAGCTCAAGGCTTTCGCGTCCAAAAATCAATGGGTTGATCAGGGTCCGATATCGCCGACGTGCGCTGCCGATACGAGCCAATGCAGGGCCAGCAACGTCAACGTGATCGCAAGGCCATACCGCGCCCAGACACACGCTCTACATCGCCGGGTTGCGACCGTGGGGAGCGTCTGAGGCGCGGCGACCTGATGCACAGGTGCGACAGCGGGGGGCGCTCCGCGCTCAATCCTGCGTGACTTCATATCTCTGACACCTGAATGGCCAAACTGTCGCAACGCGCGGTGCGTAGACGACTTGTCACACCGCTATGCCTGCATGGTTGCGGTGGGATGCCGTCAGAGCAACCAGGCGATGTGGGTGCTGCATCTTGCCATCACCTGCGTCTCCCACACTGCCCTGTTGGTGCACGTATCGCCCATGCCCGAAGACGGGCGCATCGCCAAGGCCCGCGCGCGCTTGTCCTGAGGGGTTTGCATCGCGCGGAGACCGGCCTTCTGAGGAGACAACGATGACAACCACGCTTTTGAAGATTGCCACTGCCGCACTTGCCGGTCTGGTTTTTGCCTCCGCCGCGATGGCCCAGAACGTCGACGTGATCAAAAAGCGCCAGCAGCTTTTCAAAGATTACCTGCCGCACTCCAAAGCCGGTGCTGCCATGATCAAAGGCGAGGCGGAGTTCGATTTGGCCAAAGCCAAAGCCGTGTTCTCCAACATCGCGGAGATCTCCAAACAGTTTCCAGACCTGTTCCCAGCCGACAGCAAAGAAGGCGCTGAAACCCGCGCGCTTCCGGTCATCTGGGAAAAAACGGACGACTTTAAAGGTCGCTTTCTCACCCTCTCCAAAGCCGCAAGCGACGCGGCCGATAGCATCGATGACGAATTCGCGTTCCGCGATGCTTGGCCGAAAGTCATGGGAAATTGCGGCGGCTGCCACAAAGTCTATCGCGCCGAGAAAAAATAAGTGACCGACATTCCCGCAAATACGGCTGAAAGCCGCGGCGTGCGCGTTTGGGACCTCCCAACGCGCATGTTTCACTGGCTGTTGGCCCTGTCGATCCTGTTCGGCTGGGTCAGCTATGAGTTTTCCGAAGCGATTGGCGATCCCGGTCTCGTTTATCACCGCTATAATGGCTATTTTGTCGTCGTACTGGTGATCTGGCGGATCCTTTGGGGGCTCGGCGGGCCGGCAAGCGTCCGGTTCGCGTCGTTTTTGCGTTCGCCCAAAACGGTCCTCGCTTACACCGCAAATTTGTTTCGCGGGCAGGACCGCCCTTATCTCGGGCATAATCCGCTTGGTGGTTACGCGGTTCTTGCGCTTCTGCTGGCGGCCGGTTTTCAGGCGACGCTCGGGTTGTTTTCAGAAGAAGAATACACCGTTTGGGGACCGCTTTCACATATTCCGGGCGCTGCTTTGAAAGAGCAAATCACAGAATTGCATCAGTCGTTTTTCAACGTGATTATTGCGCTTGTCGTGTTGCACGTTCTCGCCAACCTGTATCATGGGCTTTTCAAGCGCGAACCGCTGATCAAGGCGATGGTGACCGGTGCGAAGCCCGAGGGCGATTATGCCGATGCAGACACCGCGCCGAAGAGCCAGCCGATCGCGACGATTGTGACGGCAATTATTCTGTTTGCCGTGTCAGTCGGCATCTTCGTGGCAGCGATCAAAATTCTTGGCGGGCGAGTGATTTATTAACGCTTGCATTCGTTTCGCGCGTCGCCGCAAGCATGAATGGCTCGGCGCGCCAGGCAGCACGACCGACCGGCGATGCGCAAATGACAAATCGCGCGTCGCAATCATCAAAGCAACGATTGTCGACGCGGGCGCGCGGCGACTGCGCATAAAAAACGCCGCGGCGCCCTCCCGCTCCCGTCGCCGCAGTTACAGCTTGCAGCTCAACTCAGCGACGCACAGAAGCGCTGGATACGCTCACAGGCCTCGGTCAAGTTTTCCGTCGACGTGGCATAGGACACGCGCAGGTTCGGGCCCAAACCGAATGACGAGCCGTGGACTGTTCCCACCGCTTCGGTCTTGAGCAGTTCCAGGACAAAATCCTCATCCGTCTCGATCACTTTGCCGTCCGGCGTCTTTTTACCGATCAGGCCTTGGCAGGACGGATACACGTAAAACGCGCCTTCAGGCTTCAGGCACTTCAGCCCAGGCGCCTGATTGAGCATCGACACGACAAGATCACGGCGCTCCTCGAAGGCCTTGCGGAACGTCACAAGGTGATCTTGCGGGCCGTTCAACGCTTCGACGGCGGCCCATTGTGCGATCGAGCAGGAGCCTGACGTCTGCTGGCTTTGCAAACTGTCCATGGCCTTGATCAGGTGCTGCGGCCCCGCGCCATAACCAATCCGCCAACCGGTCATGGCGTAGGCTTTCGAGACGCCGTTCATGGTCAGCGTGCGATCATACAGGCCCGGCTCGATCTCGGCGGGGGTGACATAGGTAAAGTCGCCGTAGACGAGATGCTCGTACATATCATCGGTCAGCACCCAGACGTGCTCGTGGCGCATCAGGACATCGGTCAGCGCCTTCAACTCGTCCTTGCTGTAGGCCGCACCGGACGGGTTCGACGGCGAGTTCAGGATGACCCACTTTGTTTTCGGCGTGATGGCCGCTTCAAGCGCGTCCGGCTGCAACTTGAACGCGTGATCGGCTTTGGCTTCCACGAACACCGGCGTGCCGCCGCAGACCGCAACCATCTCGGGATAGCTGACCCAATAGGGCGCGATACAGATCACTTCATCGCCAGGGTTCAAGGTGGCCATCATGGCGTTGAAGATGACCTGCTTGCCGCCGGTCCCGACGATGGTCTGGTTGGGCGCGTAATCCAGGTTGTTCTCGCGTTTAAACTTGGCGGCGATCGCCTCGCGCAACTGCGGGATGCCGGCGACGGGCGTGTACTTGGTGTGACCATCGCGGATCGCTTTGATGGCAGCGTCTTTGATATTTTCGGGCGTGTCGAAATCGGGCTCGCCAACCGACAGCGAAATGACATCGTCGCGGGTAGCCTTAAGGTCGCGAGCCATCTGCGTCAGCGCGATCGTCGCTGACGGTTTCATCCGCGCGAGTGCATCTGAAATGAACGCCATGGCTGTGACCTTTCTTGAGTGCGTGGGATGCGCCTGCCACCGGGCCGAACGCCCATGCCGGCCGCCGACGCTGCCGGTTGCACGCGCGCCGATTGAGCAACTGCGATCCAAACGGCATTCAGCGCCCATGAGCAAGGCCTTTGGCCCTTGGCCTATCGCCTAGGACCTCAAGATCTGGTCGCGAAAGGGCTGCCATCAAAATCGATACTGCGCCGCTCAAGCGCCCCGGCCGCTCTCTTGATCGCGCAAATGTTGCAATTGTGCACTGATGGTCGACAACGCGCCGATGCGCGAGTTTGCTTTACAGTCATGTCGTATTTGACGCTCACAGAAAATCGCGACCAACGCCGATCCTTGCGGCGGAACACTTATTATCCAGTGAGCGGTGACCTGTGACTTACATGCAAATCGATGGCGCAACGCCGTCGGAAGATTTTGTCTCACGCTGCGTCGATGTTGGTGAGATCGCGGACTTCTCCCAATTCGATGGCCCGAACACGGTTCGCGCCTCGGTTCTGCGCACCATCTACTTTGGTTTGGATACAGATCAAGCGCGCGGCAAGGCGGGATTACGCCTCAAAGGCGCGCGGGTGGAAGGCGTGTTCACCGTCGCCGGTGCATCTGCAAAAGGCGGCGCGGCCCTGCCAGGCCTCTCCTTCATCGAGTGCGAGCTTCTCGAAACGCTTGACGTGACAGATTCCCATATTTTCAGTCTGGTCCTGGAGAAAAGTAAATTCAGTGGTGTGGCCGGTCGCGGCGTCATTATCGACGGCGAGCTCGACATTATGGGCGTCAAGCCATTGACGGACGATGGTTTGGCCTTTGTGAACGTCCGAAGCGGCCGGATCTCTGGCAATATTTACGCGCAAAATGCCCGGTTGCGCGGACTTGACCGCGATCCCTTTGATGAGACCTACGCTAACGAGTATCGGTACGCCTTAAGACTTACCGAAACACATATTGGCGGTTCGGTCTATCTCACCCACGGTGTTTACGCGGATGGCGGGGTTGTCATTCGCAATAGCCATGTCGGCGGCAACGTTTGGGCCGATGGCGCCGAAGTCATGGCCGCAGATGGATACGCGTTCAGTTTACAAGGCTCGCGCATTGGTGGCGGCGTGCGCTTCACGGACGGGCTATTCAAAGGCGGCGAAAAAAGAAAGTTTACATCGGTCGGTGCTGTGTGTTTGCGCCAAGCCGTTATTGAAGGCTCCGTACGGTTTGACGGTGGTCGCTTCGAAGCAAGTTCGCAACCCAAAAGCGTGTGCACCGCGGCCGGCAAACCGCTACTCCCAGGTATGGATCGCGCCATCGATATGGAGCGCGCCGCCATTACCGGAGATGTCTCTTTTGGGACGCCGGGACAAAACTATGAGATCGACCCGGACGAAACGATTGTTGTGGGTGATGTGTCGCTTGCCGGCGCCGCGATCACCGGCGATCTCACCTGGAGCAATCTCGTTGCCGAGCAGGCGCCCGGCCAGGCCCATATGCTTTTCAACGCTGAATCCGTGCACGTCGGTCGGCGCTTGCGCGCACACCACTTGGTGACACCAAAGATGACACCCGCCAAAGCGGGCGACGATCTTGGACCGCTCACGTTCCGCTTCCGTGCAGCGCGGGTTGGTCTGCTGCAGGATATCTACCGGGGCGCAAAAGAGAAAATCGCGCCATGGGGTCCAACCTTTGTGCGCCTTGAAATCGATGGTTTCAAATACGCATTGCTGTCGACCCGGGATGGCGTGAACAACACGCCTTTCGATCGTATCCGGGCACGCTTTGAAAATATGTCGCCAAGCTTGAAGGTCTTGCTGTTTCCATATCTCGCAATTGCCTGGATATGGGCAAGCCTGCAGTCAGCACGCCAAAGCCTGTTCCGGTCTTATAGCAGCCCCGCACAAACACGGCTGGAATGGCTGGATCGGCTTTATCCTAGGGACTGGCTCGGCGGATTGATGATTACGCGGCGCACGTTTCGAAGCCAACCCTATGCGGAAGCGGCGCGAGCATTTGCTGAAGTCGGCCTTGATGCCGACGCACGTACTGTCCAGCTCCAACAGCTCCGGCTGATCCGGAAAACCGGTCGTCTTTATCGCGTTCCGGACCGGTGGCTCTTTGACTTGCTGTTTGGCTATGGGATCTCTCCGTGGCGGGCCATTCGCACGTTGATCGTTGCCTTCCTGATCGGTTGGTTCGGTGTTTGGCGCGCCAATACCGGCGGGATGCTGGAGCTTGGTATCCAACCGACAGCAGAATTGTCCAATTACTCGCGCCTGATCCAACAATTGGATGCCAATCGTCGCGGTGAAGACGCCGACGCGTTTCCGAATATCGACGCCCGTCGCGTTCAGTTGCCCTGCGGCAGCGAAGTCAATAACGCGCTTTACGCACTCGACGTGTTTATTCCACTTGTCGACTTGCGGCAGGATTCAGAATGCGAGATCCCAGCCGATCCGGTTCCTGAAACCCTATTGATCCGTGCTGCTGGTCCGGACGCGGGCCCGATGATGAAAATCGACCTACCCTGGCCAGCGTCGCTCCTTACGACCGACGGCTCGGTATCGTTCCGCCGCCAAATCCAGAAAACAGATGTGTTTGGATTTTTCTCGATCCCAACCAATCACCCCGATTTCTGGCGGATTTCCCGTGCGATCTACGCGCTGTCGGGCTGGATCTTCATATCGCTTTCTATTCTCACCTTCTCCGGGATTTTGCGCCGTCAACAATAAGAGCTGGGGGCTTTTGCAATCCCGCGCATCGCGAGAAATTACAACGGCCACACGATCAAGATCACGGGAACCGCGACGGCGATGACGACGGCTTCAAGTGGCAGGCCCATACGCCAGTAATCGCCGAAGCGGTAGCCGCCGGGGCCCATGATCAGCGTGTTATTCTTGTGGCCGATCGGCGTGAGGAAGGCGCAGGATGCGGCCACTGCGACGGCCATCAGGAACGGGTCGGGGTTCACGTTCAACGTTTTGGCGATGCCGACCGCAACGGGACCGGCAATGACGGCGGTTGCGGTATTGTTGAGCACGTCTGACAGCGTCATGGTCACGACCATAATGATGGTCAACACGACCCAAGCCGGCGCGCCCTGGGACAAGCCAACGATGCCCTGGGCAATAATCTGCGTACCGCCGGAGGCTTCAAGCGCGGCTCCGATCGGTAGCAGCGAACCAATCAGAACGACGACCGGCCACTCGATGGTTGTATAGAGCTGACGCAGCGGCACGATGTTCGTCATCACGTACGCGATCGTGACGGCGGCGAGCGCGATCGAGAGGTCAAGCACACCAAAACTGGCCAGAACGATCGCCACAGCGAAAATCCCGCCAGCGAGCGCGGCCTGGCCGCTGTCACGCACCTCAAGTCCGCGTCCGGCCAAGGGCAGAGCACCGAGCGCGTCGATCGTTTCGCGCGTGCGGTCCTCGGGCCCCATCAGCAACAGGATATCGCCCGGCTGGAGACGCATGTTGCGGACGCGGGTCGTGATCGTGCGCCCTTCCCGCGAGATGCCAACCAGCCAGACGCCGTAAAGGCTGTGCAAGCGCAAAGCCTGCGCCGTGCGCCCGTCGGCGAGAGTGCCTTCACGCACAACTGCCTCTGTCAGGGACAGACCGCGTGCGCGTTCTTCCTCGCGATCGTCGGCGCGGGCGCCAGCCTCGCCGATCCGGCGATGGCGCGTTTCCTCAGGCTGCGCGTACGACAGTTCCAACGACTTCACGAGCGCATCGAGCGACTTGGCCTGGGTTTCAACGAGCAGGACGTCACCAGGCTGAATGCGGACATACCTTGCATAGGTCGGCATGCGGATCCCGCCGCGCACCACGGCAACAATCGCTGCGTCTTGCGCCTCGGCAGCTTTGTCGAGATCGCTGACGCGCTGGCCGACAGCCTTGGAGTTCGGCTCGATGCTCAATTCAACGAGATATGTTGCGATCTCAAAAAGCGCCTTGCCCGCCTCACGCTCACGCGTTGCCTTGGGAATCAAGCGCCAGCCAACAAGGGCAATGAAGGCAATGCCGGCCAACGTGCAGGCAAGCCCGACGGGCGCGAAGTCGAACATTTTAAACGGCGCGCCCAGCTCCTCGGCCCGGAAACTGGAGATGATGATATTCGGCGGTGTCCCGATGAGCGTGATCAAGCCGCCAAGGATCGTCGCGAACGAAAGCGGCATCAGCGTCACGGCGGGCGAGCGCTTGGCTTTTTCGGCGGCCTGGATGTCAACGGGCATCAACAGGGCAAGCGCGCCCACGTTGTTCATGACGGCCGATAGCCCGGCCCCCAATGAACCCATCACCGCGATATGGCCGGACAAAGAGCGCCCTTGGTCAACGAACACCCGCGCGACGTAGTCGATGGCGCCGGAATTCGACAATCCGCGAGAGACGACAAGCACCAGCGCGATAATGATGGTTGCTGGATGCCCAAAGCCGGAAAAGGCGGACGCCGAAGGCACCACGCCGACAAGCACCGCGATCACCAGCGCAGAAAACGCAACCACGTCGTAGCGGAAGCGGCCCCACAGGAGCATTGCGAACAGACCACCCAACAGCGAGAACACAAGTATCTGATCGCTGGTCATGGGGTCTCCAGTTGTATGGTGAGGGACGTTTGCGCGTGACGCGTGCGGCAATCGGGCTCTCGGTTGGCCTGCACCCGGCGGACACTTAGATCATTTCAGGTTCGTGGGCGTCCACCTGCCATGATCTCGAATTTTTGAGGATCACGGCAGCTTCCGGTGCAGGCGACCTGACCTGAACCGGCTGAGCCCTAGCCAAGGAACGCCACGTCGCCAACCGTGTACCGCACCTTGTCCGCGCACAGATGGCTCGTGACTTTGCCAACACAGCGATCTTACCATCTCGCGGCGTCACAAGAAGGTACGCGCGCCGCCACATTCCCTGCCGCCTCCAATGAAACCGTCTCGCTCACAAGCCGCATTTAGGACGTTGGGGCGTGCAAGCCGGGCAAGGAGTTCACGCGATGAGACGTGCAGGGCCGCTGTTTACGAAGGGGCGCTTATCCAGCCGACAGCTTGAAGCCTGGCGAATCGGGCGCGATTTCGCGGTTACGTTTGCGGCCTGTCTGGCCTTTTTCATGATCTTGAATTCAGGACCGGGACGCGCAATCCCGCTGCCGGCGATCGGTCTCGTCGTTGAGCCCGCGGCGCAGCCGGACCGCTATGCGCAAGCGGCCGGCGCGGTGCTGGGCGAGCCTGCCACACGCATGAGTGACGCGGCGCGGTATTCAACACGCCGACCTCGCGCAGTCGAAGTGACCTTGCTGACTTTGCTGTTTGCGGCCATTCTCACTGGGCTGATGGCCACGCTGCGTCATCTGCGGCATGGCTATGCGTCTCAAAATCGTCGTGTTTGGCGCTCTCGGTAACGTTTGATTGAGCTTCAACGCCGTTGTGGGCGTTGGATATGGAAATCGGAGCGGCTCGCGCGTACGTTGTAAAGATACAGGCATCCGATCGATTTGTGCGGGCGCCAGCATTGCCAAGCGAATAGGTGTAGCTGCCAGGAGTGGTTTGATGGCTTTGACGAACCGACTGTCCGTGACGCGACCCGCATTCGTTGCAGTGTGTGTTGCCTCGGCTGCTGTCGGCGCTGTCATTGCCTTGCTGAGCGCACCGGATCGTTGGCTGCCAAGCGTCGTCAGTGACGCACACGGCCCCTCTGCCATCGGGAAGCCCATCGCTGACGTTTCCGAACCCACAATGTCGGACGACTTCCGTCAGGATCATTTGCGCTATTCCGACGCCGCAACGCGGTCGATCTCGCCTTTGTCTGCGGACCTGCAGCCCGGTGACCACATCACCATTGGTGGCAAGGGCGGCTTGAAACGCGTGTTCAAGGTGACCGAAGTGCGTCGGTTGCGCACGGGTGGCTCGGGTGCCTATGGGTTTGGATCGGTGCCAATGATGCTGGTCATCGCCGTAGACGTCGAGCGGCCCGAAGAGCCGCCCATCCGCGTGTTTATCGAAGATACCAAGCCGTTGGCTGCTGCGCCCGGCCTGAGCAACACGTCGCCGCGAACATAGGCATCCGACCCGCACTTTTAATTCACACCGCCAAATAGAGGTGGTTGGCTGGCATCAAAGCCTTGCTTGCGAGCCACGGAACGTCATTCGCACATCGTTGCCAGACTTGCAGTCGACGCCGCCCTTTGATTTGGCTACTCACATCAGGCCCATTGTCTGAGCGAGAAAGCCCATGCGTCTGAACCCGCCGTCGCTTCTCATCTTCCTGATTGCTGCAATTCTCGCCGTCCTGGCGCTGATCACGCACCTGAATTACATCGCCATCCCGCGCTATATTCCCAACCAATCATACTGGCTGGCCATCACGGCCTACGTGACGCTGATGGTCGGCACACTTGTGCGGGGGCTGTAAGCGCTTTGCCTCATAGGCCTGATGAGCGGCCAGATCCGGACCCCGCGTCGATCGCATGACGCGCAGCCGATCACGACGGCGCGTTGCGCTTCTCAAGGGCCCGCTCCAGGAAATCGAGCCGGTCCTGGCCCCAGAAGATCTCGCCATTTTCCATCACATAGCTCGGTGCGCCGAAGACGCCGCGCGCAATCGCTTCTTGCGTGTTCGACGACCAGACATCATCGAGCGCGGCATCGTCGGGCATCGTCGCGGTCAGCGCGTCGTAATCGACGCCGGCACGGGTGACGGCAGTCTTCAACGCAGCGTCTTCACCGATATCGTGGTCGCGCTCCCACAACTCGCGGCCGATTTCAATGGAAACGGACAGGGCGTCGTGGCCTGCCTGTGCGGCGGCGATCACAAGCCGCGCACCGGCCGTTTCATTGCTTGGAAAAAACTCCGGCTCCAAGACAATGGGAACGCCCAGATATTCGCGCCAGCGCCGCAGTTCCATCATGCGGTAGGCTTGGCGTTCCGGTGCGCGCTTTGGCAACGGCAATCCGCCCGTCGCTGCGAAGACATCGCCGAACTTCGTGGGCTTGACCCGGACCTGGGCGCCATGAGCCGCGGCGATGTCGCGGAACTTCTGCGAACCGAGATAGGTCCAGGGCGAGTTCAGCGAAATGTAATAATCGATTACCGGCGATTGCGCGGTCATATGGCGCTCCTCGGGTTGGATTGACCTTTCAGGCGCGCCTTCGCGCTCGACTCATGGCGATGTATCAACGAGCGCGGTGAGATTGTCCACCGTTCGGCCCGGCGGCGTTTCTGGGTATTCCGCTGGTGCACCCGAGCGATTGATCCAAACGGTCTGGAACCCAAAGACGTGCGCGCCCGTGATGTCCCAGCGGTTGGACGATTGGAAACTGACGGCCTCTGGCGCACACGCAAACGCATCCGTGACCAGACGATAAACGCGCATATCCGGTTTGAAGACGCCGGCCTCATGAACGGTCAGGATCTTGTCCAAAGCCCCATCGAGCCCGGCTGAGCGCACAGCGTCGGCGATCATGTCGGGGTCACCGTTGGTGAGGATTGCGCTTTTCTTGCCGCGCGCCCGCAAGCCGGCCAGCACGTCGGCAACCTCGGGATAGGCGTCCAACTCACGGTAAGCCGCCAAGAGTTTCTCCCGTATGCCGCCTGGAATACCGCCAACGGCGGCAATCGCGGTATCCAGGCTTTGCTCGGTCAATTGCCAGAAGGTCGTGTGGCGACCGGTCTGCGCGTAGATCCAAGTGTATTCCAGATGCTTGGCCCGCCAGATTTCTGACAGCCTGCTCCAGTTCTCGCCAATCTCGGCTGCGTAAGCGCCGGCCGCCGAATGCACGTCGAACAATGTTCCGTAAGCATCGAAAGCGAAGACCTCGGGTTCCGGCGCGGCCATGGCAGGGTTCCTCAACTTGGCTGTATTTGGATCTTGAAGCGCAAGGTCGTTGAAGGGCCCGCGCCGGCTTCACCCGTCGTTGGCCGTGCCGGAGATCATTTTGATGATCGCGGCATAATCTTTATGGCCATGGCCGGCATCGTTGAAAACACGGAACAGTTGCGCCGCCAGTGCGCCCATGGGGGTTGCACTCTCGGCGCTGCGTGCGGCGGCCTGGGCCAGGGTGAGATCCTTAAGCATCAGGCCGGCAGCAAAGCCCGGTTCAAAGTCATGGTTCGCGGCCGATTTGGGAACCGGCCCCGGGACCGGGCAATGGTTGGTCAGGGCCCAGGTTTGGCCCGACGAGGTCGACATCACATCAAACAAAGTCTGGGCCGACAGGCCGAGCTTTTGGCCCATTGTCATGGCTTCGGCTGTCGCGATCATCGAAACGCCCAGCACCATGTTATTGCAGAGTTTGGCGACTTGGCCCGCGCCAGCTTCACCGCAATGGATCACCCGCGCGCCCATCGCCTGAAGGTAAGGCTCCGAGGCTGCGTACGCGTCGGCTGTTCCACCGGCCATGAACGTCAGGCCAGCCGCTTCAGCACCGGCAACGCCGCCCGAAACGGGCGCATCGAGCGAGACCATGCCGGCTTGTCCGGCCAATTCGTGGGCCGCGCGGGCACTGTCGACGTCAATCGTTGAGGAATCGATCAGCAAGGTGCCAGGGTTGGCGTCGGCAACGATCAAACTCCAGACCGCACGGACATGGGCGCCGGCCGGCAGCATCGTGATGACGACGTCAGCGCCACGGACGGCTCCACCAACGTCGGTCGCCCCGGTGACGCCGCGCTGGCTTGCGCGGCTGACGTTTTCGCCAATGAGATCAAACCCGGTGACGGTGTGGCCTGCCTTGACCAGATTGCCGGCCATGGGCACGCCCATGTTGCCAAGCCCGATGAAGCCAATCGTCGCCATACCTTGCCTCCCCCTGAACCCATTTTGCGAACGGCCGCAACGCATCAGCGTCGCTGATGACCGCATGGTTGACCGCATTGGCGCGCTTGCCCAAGCGTCCGGGCGCCGATGCACGCGGCCGGTTGCGCCAAGGCTAAGCGGAGCGCGCACCATGAGCAAACGGCAATCCAACCCTTTCGGTCACTTGGTTGCATGCTGCGCTCGCCGAACCGGTTTGGCGCAGCGTCACAATTTCGATGCGGCCACGGGCTACGCGATCGGGCACGACTGCGTGTCGATGGCGTGCGACCGGCCTGCGACATTCGATCGACGGTGGCCGTCAAACGGGACCTGCGACGCGCCCGCCAAGGAGCGTGACGATGGCCATTGCCTCCCCAATCGAAAAACCGCTGGCGCGAAATCGCGGCGCCGGCGTCGCGCCTTGCGAGCGGCGCGATGGCGGACTTTACCCGCCGCGGATCGTGCCGCCTGGTCATGCGCCGGGACCGGTGACATTTCTTCGCCGGCTTCTGCGCGACCCGCTGATGGCGATACCGCAGGACGCATACGAGCAGCCGATCGGGTTTCGCAATTGGCCAACGGCGATCGCCTACGTGACGGGCCCTGATGCGGTGAAGACCGTGCTGGTCGACCGGCGCGACGCGTTTGCGCGCAAGCCGCCCGCACAGCGCCATGTGCTTGGCCGGCTGTTGGGCGAGGGGATTTTGCTGGCTGAAGGTGCAAGCTGGAAATGGCAGCGCCAGACGACGGCGCCTTTGTTCCGGCATTCTGAGATCATGGGCTATCTGCCGACCATGGTCGCTGCGGCAGACGCCCAGGTGGCGGACTGGCGAAAAAGCCGTGCTGAGGTTCATAACGTTGGCGCGGCAATGACGCGGGCAACCTACGATGTGATTGGCCGGACCATTCTGGTTGGTGAGGCCGAGAACATCGAAGAGATCCAGGAGCGCGACCGGGCGCGGTATGGTCGTGCGCTGCCATGGGCTGCGATCTACGGGCTGTTGCGGGTGCCAGGTTGGATGCCGCGGCCCGGGCGTGGGGTTATGAACCGGCGCGACGATGCCATGCGGGCGGCAGTTGACCGGATGATTACGGCGCAGATCCAATCATCAAACGAAGATGGGGATGGTGGAGACCTGTTATCGCGATTGCTCAGAGCCCGGCATCCAGACACCGGCCAGCAGATGAGCCGCGCGCAACTGATCGACACGGTGTTGACGTTTCTTTTGGCGGGCCACCACACGACCGCGACGGCGCTGACGTGGACGCTCTATCTGCTCGCAACCGCCCCAGACTGGGCTGAGCGTATCCATGCCGAGGTCCGTGCCGTCGCCGGCGATCGGGCCATCGGCGCCGATGACATCGCGCAGCTCGTCGTGACGCAGCAGGTCTTGAAAGAATCGATGCGCCTTCTGCCGCCGGTGCCGACGATGTCCCGCTTGGCAACCGAGCCGTGCGAGGTCGCAGGCGCACCGATCGCCAAGGGCACGTTTGTGCTACTGCCGATTTACGTTCTGCATCGCCATCGCAGCGCTTGGAGTGATCCGGACCGATTTGATCCTGAGCGCTTTGCACCGGACGCCGAGGCCGCGCACCATCCCTGCCAGTTCATGCCGTTCGGTCGTGGGCCGCGGACCTGTTCTGGGCTGACATTTGCGATGGTCGAAGCAACGGTCATGCTTGCCACATTCGTGCGGGCGATGCGGTTTGACCTGCCGGAACCGGACTATTCGCCGGTTCCAATCTCACGCGTTGTGTTATTTCCGCGAGATGGCATGCATTTGCGGGTCATACCGCGCTGAGGGCGGTTGGCAGAGAGTGATCGATGCGAGAGGCGTTGAATGAACGCCTACCGTCCCGACCAGACAGGTTTGCGCTTTTCCAAAAATGCTTCTCGGCCTTCCTTGAAGTCGGCGCTGGCATAGACCTTCGCGATCCAGTCCTTGTCGTCGGCGCCAGGGCCTTCGCGACGCAAGCGCGACAGCAGAACTTTTGTCGCCTGCATGGTGAGCGGCGCATGGTTCTTGAGCTGTTTTGCCAGCTCCATCGTACGCGCCATCAAGGCGGCATGGTCTTCAACCACTTCGTTGACCAGACCGATCGCCAAGGCCTCTTCAGCCTCCACCAAACGCGATGTGATGATCAAATCCTTCGTGCGCGCCTCACCAATGAGACCCACCAGCCGGTGCAGCGTGCGGATCGACAGGCAGTTGCCGAGTGTGCGCGCGATGGGAAACCCAAACTTCATATTGCGCGTTGCAATCCGCAGATCGCAGCACGAGGCAATGCCAGCGCCGCCGCCAGTGCACGCGCCGGAGATGGCGGCGATCACGGGCACCGGACACGCGTCATAGGCTCCGAAGTTGCGCTCTGCGGCGGCCTCATACTCAAGCCCCTGCTCCGGCGTCGTGAAGTTCAAGAACTGTGAGATGTCGGTGCCCGCTGCGAACGCCTTTTCGCCAGCGCCGGTGATGACCAGCGCATGCACGGATCCATCGTCCGGGATCGTTGTGCAGATCCGCGCCAGTTCTTCGTACATCGCATGGGTCAGCGCGTTTCTCGCCTGCGGGCGGTTCAAGGTCACAACGCCGACGCCATCGTGGACCTCGTAGATAATCTCGTCGGTTTGCGCTTGTGCCGTTTGCCCGTCAGCCATGAGGTGTCCTCCCGCGCATAGCGTTTGTCTGGTTATCGCCCTGCAATACCAGACAAACGCACGCGTGTGGAAGTTTCGCTGCGAGCCGGCGCGCGGTTTGAGGGTGCCTGAGTTGTGTCTCGCGCAGACGTTTCAACGGCGCGCGGTGACGCCCAACCGATCCGTCATGGCGGCGATCTTCATGCTCACCGCCCCGCAGCCTCTTGCCACGGGAACTCAATGGGCAACCGATGTCTCGGCCAGATAGCTCATGGCTGCGTGGACACCGCCGGATTGGTGCGGCACGCCAGCGCGTGCAAGGCCCATTTCGACGCCGGCCAAAGCCCCAATCAGCGTGGCGTCGTTGATGTCACCAAGGTGACCGATCCGGAAAACTTTGCCGGCAACTTTTGACAAACCGGTCCCGAGCGAAATGTCGAAATGCTCCAGAATAACCCGCCGCACGTCGTCGGCGTTATGGCCCTCGGGAACCTCAACGGCGGTTAGCACCGGCGAGTAATACTTTGCATCGCTCAAAAAGAGCGACAGGCCCCAGTGCTGAACCGCGCGCCGGCTCGCTTCCCCGTGCCGCTTATGTCGCGCGAATATGTTGTCGAGGCCTTCCTCATGCATCATGTCGATCGCTTCGGCGAGGCCGTAGAGCAGGTTCGTCGCCGGCGTGTAGGGAAAAAAGCCATTCTGATTTGGCCCGAGCATTTCCGACCAGCGGAAATACGCGTTTGGCAATTCCGCGGTTTGCGACGCAGCCAGCGCCTTTTGTGAAACGGCTGTAAAACCGAGGCCCGGCGGCAGCATCAAACCCTTTTGCGAGCCGGAAACGGTGACGTCGATACCCCAGTCATCGTGACACAGATCGGCTGATCCCAGGCCCGATACGCTGTCGACCATGAACAGGGCTGGATGGCCGGCCGCATCGATCGCCGCGCGCACATCCGCCATCGACGAAAGCGCGCCGCTTGAGGTTTCGTTGTGCACGACGCAGACGGCTTTGATCGACTTGTGCTGATCTTGGCGCAGTCGCTCTTCAATGCGGTCCGGCTCGACGCCGCGGCGCCAATCGGTCTCGATGAATTCCGCTTTCAAGTTCAATTTCTCTGCCATTTGCTTCCATAAAGTTGCAAAATGGCCAGTCTCGTAAAACAGCACATGATCGCCCGGTGAAAGCGTGTTGGCAAGAGCTGCCTCCCAAGCGCCGGAACCGGACGCGGGAAAAATAAAAACCGGCTGCTGCGTTTTAAAAATTGTTTTTATGCCCGTCAAAACCCGCTCGCCCAATTCCTGAAATTGCGGACCACGGTGGTCGATCACGGGCATCGCCATTGCCTTCAAGATCCGATCAGGCACCGGCGTTGGACCTGGGATCTGTAGAAAATGGCGCCCGGCGCGGCGCGATCGATTCTGGCCTGGCGTCGCCATGGCAGCCACCTCCCATGCATGCGCGCTGGTGCGCGTCTTCCACTTTGGTTTGAGCGAAGTGAGACGCTGGCGTGCCACGTGTCAAGGCGCGGTGCGGCCATGGTCATGCTGCGCTGCAGCGTTGAAAGTTCGCGCTCTTGCGCTGCTGAGCGCGTTGACGGGTGCCCGCAGAGTGGCAACGATCACGCCACCCGATCCGCCGGCCGCGCCCGACTTGCGCGCGACGCCAACATCTCCATCGCTCGAAACTGGAGCCTCACCTGTGATCGCCACCGTTCGTCGCGCAGACGCCGTCAATCATCGCCTCGCCGACCGCCTCAAGTCCGAACTCGAAGGTGAGGTGTTGACGGATATCGCCTCGCGCGGGCGGTATGCGACGGATGCGTCGATTTACCAGATCATGCCGGCGGCGGTGGTCGTCCCAAAGCGCAGCGATGACGTGATCGCGGCCATGGCGATCGCGCGTGATGAGGGGATCAGCGTGCTGGGCCGTGGCGGCGGGACCTCGCAATCGGGCCAGACCGTGGGCTCCGGACTGGTCATTGATTTTTCCAAGTACCTCAATCGCATTTTGGAAACAGATTTCGATGCGCGGACGGCCTGGGTGCAACCCGGCATTACGATGGACGAGCTCAATCGGCAAATCAAAGCATCGGGCCTTTGGTTTCCAGTCGATGTTTCAACCTCCTCGCGCGCCACAATCGGCGGCATGACTGGAAACAACTCGTGTGGAACCCGATCGATCCGCTACGGCATTATGCGCGATAATGTGGTTGCGATTGACGCGGTCTTGGCAAGCGGCGCACAAGCGCGATTTGGCGCGTTGCCAGCGAATTTTGACCGGACAAACATGCCTGATGACATCAGCGCTTTATTTCGGGACTTGGCGGCGCTCGGACATACGCAGCGCGAAACGATCACGCAGGCATTCCCGGAGGTATCGCGTCGCGTTGGCGGCTATCTGGTCGATAGCCTGATTCCAAACGGCTCTCATCCGATCAACCTGGCGACCCTTTTGTGCGGATCGGAAGGCACGCTGGCCATGTCGCAGGCCATTCAAATCAAATTATCCGAACAGCCGACCAATAAAGCGCTTGGTATATGCCATTTTCCAACATTCCGCGCGGCAATGGAAGCGGCACAGCATATTGTCAAACTTGGCCCCGTTGCCGTTGAGGTTGTTGATGCGACATTGATCAAGCTTGCACGCGACATTGCCATGTTCCGACCGGTTATGGAGGCCCACGTCATGGGCAAGCCGGATGCATTGCTCCTTGTCGAATTCGCGGAAGGCGACCAAGCCGAAAACCTTCGTCGATTGGCGCAGCTCGATGAACTGATGGGGGATCTCGGACATGCTGATGCGGTTGGAAAAGTCTCCGATCGTGCTCAGCAGGCCGCCATCTGGGGCGTGCGGACGGCGGGGCTCAATATCATGATGAGCATGAAAACCGAGGGGAAACCTGTCTCATTTATTGAGGACGCTGCTGTACCGCTTGAACATCTGGCTGATTATACGGAACGGCTGACCGCAGTCTTTGAAAAACATAATACGACGGGAACCTGGTATGCACATGCCTCGGTTGGCTGTCTGCATGTGCGCCCGGTGCTCAACCTTAAACTGGAAAACGACGCCAAGACCATGCGCGCCATCGCTGAAGAAGCGTTTGAAATGGTGCGCGCGTACAAAGGCGCCCACTCAGGCGAGCACGGCGACGGCCTTGTCCGCTCCGAGTTCCACGAAATGATGTATGGACGGCCGGTGATCGACGTTTTTGAAACGGTCAAGGATACGTTCGATCCGCACAATTTGATGAACCCTGGGAAAATTGTGCGGCCACCGAAAATGGACGACCGCAGGCTGTTCCGGTTCAAGCCGGACTATGTAGCGTCAACGGTCTCGCCGAAACTGGATTGGTCGGCATGGCCGGGCGGCGCGAACGGATTTCAGGGCGCCGTTGAAATGTGTAACAATAACGGGGCATGCCGTAAGCTGATGGGCGGGGCGATGTGCCCGAGTTATCGGGTCACGCGAAATGAACGCGATTTAACGCGCGGGCGGGCGAATACGCTGCGGCTTGCGCTTTCTGGCCAGTTAACTTCAGACGCGCTCGGCTCAGACGATCTCCTTGATGCGATGAAACTGTGCGTTTCGTGCAAGGCGTGCAAACGGGAATGTCCCACCGGCGTCGATATGGCCAAGATGAAAATTGAGGTGCTTTCGGCGGCGCGAGCCCGGCGCGGGCTCTCGTTGCGCGAGCGCTTGGTCGCCCATCTGCCAGCCTACGCTCCGTTGGCACGGTGGCTTGCCCCGGTTTTGAACCTGCGAAACACGCTGCCGGGCGTCGCGAAGCTGACTGAACCAATGACAGGTTTTTCGGGCCACCGACAATTGCCGACATGGCGAACCGACATCTTCCGTGACGCCGAGCAACAGCAAACGCAGTGGGACGCGGATCATCATCCAACCCAGAACCTGGACGAGACGGGGCGGCAGGGCGCGCATGCAGCCGATCAGGCCAGACGCGTTGCGTTGATGGCCGATACTTTTAACCGGTATTTTGAACCTGAGAATCTGCGCGCAACAGCCTCACTTCTGGGTCGCCTCGGCTATCGCGTACAGTCGATCTCACCGGAAAAAGGGCGCCCCTTGTGCTGCGGACGCACGTATCTGGCGGCCGGCCATGTCGATCAAGCCAAACGGGAAGCAGAACGCTTTTGCGCTGCCGTCGCGCCGTTTCTGGATGCCAATATCCCGATCGTCGGTATTGAACCGTCGTGCCTTTTGACATTGCGTGACGAGTTTCAGGTGATGGGGCTGGGGAGGCAAGCAGAAAAACTGGCTGAGACAAGTTTTTTGCTGGCGGAGTTTCTTGTGCGCGAAGTTGAGGCGGGGCGCATTGAAAGGCCGATTGCCACGACAGCGTCGCCGAAAACCGTACATCTGCACACTCACTGCCATCAAAAAGCATTTGGCGCGGCGGATGCGGTGGCGGATGCTTTACGGCTTGTGGATGGTTTTGACGTGCGACCGATCGAGTCCAGTTGCTGTGGCATGGCCGGCAGTTTCGGTTATCAGGCTGAGACCTACGACACATCCATGGCGATGGGCGAGCTGACATTACTTCCCGCCGTTCGCGCGGCTGCGCGCGATGACATCATAGCCGCCGACGGGTTTTCCTGCCGCCACCAAATTCACGATGGTACGCACCGAACCGCCCGCCATATCGCGCAAGTGCTGAATGATGCTCTGGGTGCAAGTGGCAGCGCGGGGCAAGATCAAAAAAGTAAATGAAATTGCAGGCAACGGCGCGCGCAAGATCGCGCAATCGCCTGCAAAATTGCCTCTGGAGAACGAAATCCTCACCATATGAAGCGCATTGTTGTGCGCAAATGCGATGGCGAACGCGATGATCGCGCACCTTGTCATGCACACGTGAGGAGTGAGACATGCTGAATTTGCCCAATGTTCGTTTGCTGGCTGGTTTTGGCGTCGCCATTGTTGCGCTGACGCTTTGGCTTGGCTATTTCACGGTCCCCCAGGGTCATGAATCGATCGTTGTCCGTTTTCGAAAAGCGCAATACTCGGTCGGTCCGGGCCTGCACTTTAAAATTCCGTTCGTCGATGATGTTGTCCAATTCGACATGCGCGAGGTGGTCAATCGCGAGACGGTGAATGCGGCAACGTCCGACCGGCTGGCGACGACGGCCGTCGTTTCAACGAACTGGCGGATCAGGCCTGGCAAGACCATGGAGTTTTTCAATCGCTACGGCGACCGTGCGCAATTCGAAGCGACGCATCTTGACCGGCGTCTTCAGGCGACATCGAAAGCGGCAATCTCTACATTCGATGCAGAGCGCTTGATTAAAGAACGCGTGACGGCTGGTTTGAAAATTGACGAGCTTTTGGAAGGTGCCTTGCAGGGCTATCCCGTTATCGTGACAGCTGCGCAAATCGAAAATATCGAATTTCCGCAGCAGTACATGGAAGCCGTTTTGGAAAAAGAGAAAAAGCGCGAGGAAGCACAGCGCGAACGCTATGAGCTTGAGCGTCAACGCCTGATTGCGGAGCGGACCGTGCAGGTCGCGGAGGCCGAAGCCAAGGCGATCCGCGCAAAAGCTGACGCTGAAGCTTACGCCACGATGACCAAGGGCAAAGCGCAAGCTGAGGCTGCACAATTGCTTGCAAAAGCGATCTCGGAGAACCCGGGCATCGTCAATTACGAATACGCCAAGCGGTGGAATGGGACGATGCCAACGATGGTTCCGCCGTCCAATGCACCGATGCTGTTGAACGTGAAATAGCAGACGGTTGGGCGATGAGCGACTGGGCGATGAGCGACTGGCGGCCGGACGACTGAGTGGCCGGAAGACTGGGCGGCCGGAAGACTGGGCGGCCGGAA
>CAZOGY010000058.1:0-21515 GCA_964579305.1 uncultured Hyphomicrobiaceae bacterium | reverse complement strand
TCTCAGACAACGGCGCTGGCTCCTGATCAAGGCAAAGGCGGAGGGGACCGCGTTGTAGCGTTGCCAGCGGCGCCCGTCACCCCGTGAGCCGCGTTCTAAAAAGCTTCGCGGCTGTGGATACGCGCCAAAAGCGCCCGCACGGAAAGACTACCCCTGCTGCTCATTATCCTCCATTGCCGAAAACCTGCACCCTGCAATTCATTGACCATTCACAGGACAGTGCAGAATGATGAACCTGCGCGGGGCAAGGGGTGCATTGGGTCCTCAGCAAAGCGCACCAACAAACTGTGAAAAAAGGAAATCTCGTCATGTCTTTGCGCGTATTGGCTGCCGCGGCCGCGTTGATGTTCACTGCCGGAATTGCGCACGCGAACGATGTTGAACAGCGCGTCGCGCCAGGTCCAGGCGGCATCCAGCTCGCTCAAGCCTGCGGCTGGTATGCCATTGGCACATGTTCGCGGCGTCCGGGTCCGGCACGTCGCTCCGCCAACCGTGTCGGCGGCTACGTAATTGATACCAGCACGGTCGGCGGTTTCCGCGGTGGGTTTTTCTGTAACGTAATGGGGCCGCAGAGCCGGCGTCAGGCGCGCATGGATCGCAATTACATGCGCAGACAGGGTCTGAGCACAGCCTATATCAAGTATGGCTGCTGATTTTTGCGCGCTTGATCGCGTGGGACTAAGACAGGCTGTGGCGGCGCAAGCCCCGCAGCCTTTTGCATGGGACCAATCAGGCGCGCGCCAGCGCAGCAGCGGAGCGAACGGCTTATGAGCATGTTGAAGAGATTATTGCCGTGCGCGGGCGTGATCGCTGCGCTTTTGTCGGCGACTGCGACCGGCGCGAACGGTCAGGCAAAACCCGACTTTCTCCCCCGCGCTGCATGGAAAGCGAAGCCGGCCAACGCTGGCATGATGATCCCGCACACGCCGCGCGAGATCGTCATTCATATGACCGGCGTGCGCCAGCAGCCCAAGATCTCGCTGGAACGGAAAATGCGCGGGCTGCAAGGCTATTCCATGCGCCGGGCGCGGATCGGCAATCGGATGCGCGATGCCTGGGGCGATGTGCCCTACCACTTCTACATCGGCGTTTCAGGACGCATCGCAGAGGCCCGCGACCTAGCCTACGCCGGCGACAGTAACACGAGATACAACTTGATCGGCCGCATCCAGGTTGTCGTGGAGGGCTCGTTTGATCGCGAGGAGCCCAACGCCAACCAGATCGCGGCGTTAACCAATCTGGTCCGTTGGCTTGCAGCCAAATACGACGTGCCGCCCTCGAAGATCTCCGGGCACAACGACCACGCAGCAACAACGTGTCCAGGCAAAAATCTGAAACGCTATCTGCCGGCTCTGCGTGATGCGGTCGCTGCCAAAACGTGACGTCTGCGCAATCGGATGCCGGTTCGCCGGTTGCATGGACGCGCCAGCGTCGGCATGCGCGAACGGGGCATTGTGTTCCAGGCGGTGGGTCTGCTAGGTCCCCGCGATCACCGAAATTCGCACGTTTGCTTGAAAAGCGCAGGCGCATGGCGCAAGTGGCGCTAAAGCAACCGCGACGCCGTCGATCGAAAGGCCATCGATGCTGATCATTACGCCCGCCTACGCACAATCCACCGGCTCTGGTGGCAGCGACCTTTTCATGTCGCTCGTGCCGCTGCTTTTGATGTTCGTCATCTTTTATTTCCTGTTGTTCCGCCCACAACAGAAGCGGATGCAGGAACACCGTGAAATGGTCGCCGGGGTCAAGCGTGGCGACACCATCGTGACCGCCGGCGGCATTGTCGGAAAAGTTGCGCGCGCAAAACAGGACGACGTCGAGATCGAGGTGGAGATCGCCGAGAACACCCGCGTGCGCGTGATCCGCCACACCATTACAGAAGTGCGCGGTAAGGGCACCGAAACGGCCAGTTAATCGCCAAAAACCCGGCGCTGCGGGAACCTTGCACGGCCGGGCCGCGACAAACTGGCGGCCACTGAAACGGGATCAAACCGAATGCTGCACTTTTCGCCCTTTAAAACCATCGCGATCGGCCTGTTGTGCCTGCTGGCGCTGATCGCCGCGATCCCGAATTTCTTTGACAAGGCCACCGTGCAATCCTGGCCAAGCGTCCTGCCGTCCAAGCAAATCAGCCTCGGGCTCGACCTGCGTGGCGGCGCGCATCTGTTGCTCGCCATGAATGTCGACGAACTCAAAGCCGACATGCGCGAAACGCTGGTCCAGGACGCGCGCGTCAACTTGCGCGATGCCAAGATCGCAGTCAGCGCAATCGGCATTCGCGATGAAAACGTGCTTGTCCGCTTGCGCGACCGGGCCCAGACCGATGAGGCGATGCAGTCGCTGCGCAAGCTCGTTGAGCAGGTCAACAGCGCATTGCTTGGCGGCGGCGGCAACAATATCGAGATCACGCAAGCCGCGAACGGTCTGATCCAGCTGAACTTCACCGAAGTCGCTCTGCGCCAGCGCATCACCGATGCCATTGGCGCCGCGATCGAAACGGTGCGCCGCCGCGTGGATCCAGCCGGCAACATCGATGCGTCGATCACCCGCAATGGCGCCGACCGTATCCTGGTGCAGGTGCCCGGCGTTGACGATACCGCCGACATCAAACGCCGCATCGGTGAAACCGCGAAGCTGAGCTTCCACGAGGTGCACCCCGACGAAACGGCAGGCGCCGGCCCCACACCGCCAGGTTTTGCATCCTACCCCTCCGTCGAGCAGCAAGGTTACAACTATCTCTTGCGCCGCTCCGCCGTCGTGCAAGGTGACGACCTCGTCGATGCGCAGCCCGGCTTTGACCAGCGCACGAACGAGCCGATCATTTCGTTCCGTTTCAATCAGGCCGGCGCGCGCAAGTTCGGCAAGTGGACGTCGGAAAACGTCGGACGCCCGTTCGCAATCGTGCTCGATGGCCAAGTGCTCTCCGCACCGGTCGTGCGCGAGCCGATCCTCGGCGGTTCCGGCCAGATTTCGGGTTCGTTCACCCCTCAGACGGCGAATGACCTTGCCATCAACCTGAAGTCTGGCGCACTGCCTGCGACCTTGACGGTGATTGAGGAACGCACGGTTGGCCCGACGCTTGGCGCCGACAGTATCCAGAGCGGCTTGATGGCGTTCGCGATTGGCGCACTGGCGACCATCGCATTCACAATCCTCGTCTACGGCACCTTCGGTATCATCGCCGTGGCTGGGTTGTTTGTGAACGCGGTCCTCTTGATCGCCGTCATGAGCCAGTTCGGATCAACGCTGACGCTGCCCGGCATCGCCGGCCTCGTCTTGACGATCGGCATGGCGGTTGATGCCAACGTCTTGATCTACGAGCGCATCCGCGAAGAACTCCGCAATGGCAAATCGGCCGTGGCGGCAATCGACACGGGCTTTTCGCGCGCGATGGTGACGATCATCGATAGCCAGCTCACGACCCTTGCCGCCGCGATCATCATGTTCTGGCTCGGCGCGGGGCCGATCCGCGGATTCGCAGTGACGTTGTCGATCGGGATTTTCACATCGGTCTTTACCGCAGTCACCGTCGTCCGGCTGATGGTCGCGCTATGGCTCAGGGCCGAACGCGAGAAAACCCGCGCGGTCGAAGTGCCGATCTGATCCCAATGACGTTGCGGGCGCGGCCTTGGCTTTGGTCATCCGCTCCCGCATCCGCGCCCCTTCATGCGCCCGCAGGACCAAGGACACCATGCAGATCCTCCCGTACTTCAAAGGCTGGCACTTCATTCCTGAAGGCACGCACATCCCTTTCATGGATTTTCGCAAGGCCTGCTTTTGGGGCTCGATCGGATTGATGATCGCAGCCGTTATCGCGTTCGCGGTGTTCGGCCTGAACTATGGCGTCGACTTTAAGGGCGGCACCATGATCGAACTGCGCGCCAAGTCCGGCAACGCCGACATCTCCGAACTGCGTCAGCGCATTGGTGGTCTGGGTCTGGGGGATGTCCAGGTTCAAGAGTTCGGTGATCCGCGCGATGTTCTGATCCGCATCGAACAGCAGCCCGGCGGCGAAACGGCCCAGCAGGACACACTGAAGAAAGTGCAGGGCGCGGTTTCGGGCGATTATGACGAACGCCGGGTGGAAGTGGTCGGCCCCGCCGTGTCGAGCGAGTTGCGCACGACAGGTATCATCGCCGTTCTGGCCGCGATCGCAGCAATCATCCTGTATATTTGGTTCCGTTTTGAATGGCAGTTCGCGATCGGCGCCGTGCTTGCGCTGAGCCACGACGTCCTCATCACGGTCGGCGTCTTTGCCCTGCTTGGCTTGTCGTTTGACTTGTCCACCGTCGCTGCTTTGCTCACGATCCTTGGCTATTCGGTCAACGATACGGTGGTGGTGTCTGACCGCATTCGCGAAAATCTGCGCAAGTTCAAACGCATGCCGCTCCCCGACTTGCTGAACCTGTCGATCAACGAGACGCTGTCGCGTACGTTGATGACGTCTGGCACGACGCTGCTCGTGTTGATCTCGCTTTACCTGTTCGGCGGCGAAGTCATCCGCAACTTTTCATTCGCCATGCTGTTCGGCGTGATCATCGGGACCTACTCGTCAATCTTCATCGCCGCGCCGATCCTCGAACTGCTTGGCGTCAAGCGTGACTGGTCGGGGCTTGAGGGCGAGGCCAAAGCCGGCGGTGCGCAACCAACGGCGACCTGATCGCGATGCCAGGCGACCACCAGACCACCACGACGCACGCCAGATCCGGCGTGGGTCCCGTTTGGCGCGGCGTCGGCGTCGGCGACTGCTGACAGATCGTGATTGGCCCACATTTTCGGGAGCGCTGACAGATCATGCCGTTGACTGGCGCCCGTTATCCTGGTCGCGCACCCATCGATGCCTACGGCAACGGCGGCTTTCGCTTCGCGGACATGAGCCACCGCGGTTCATTGATCTGCCTGCCTGATGCCGTTCATGGCTGGGGCGTTGAAACGCCGGACGCTGTCACATTGGCCTCGCTTGAACCGGTGCTGCGCGCGCTTGAGCCTCCGGGTTTCCTCCTGCTTGGGACTGGCGCGATCCAGGTGTTCCCAAGTCTCGAGATCCGGCGGGCGTTCCTCGCAGCCGGTATTGGACTGGAGCCTATGGACACCGGTGCGGCATGCCGGACCTACAACGTGCTCCTGGCGGAAGATCGGCCGGTCGCCGCTGCCCTGATTGCAGTGCCGTGATCGGCCATGAGCCCAACCCAAGTCCATGACGATGCCTGATAAGTCCAACGCCGCGGGCGATGCAGACGCCCTATGCCGGATCGCCGCCCGGGCACATGAACCGGATCGCTATCTGTCGGCCCTGTTGTGCCCCGGTCCGGTGCGCGGCGATCTCATCGCGCTTGCTGCGTTCGCTGGCGAGATCGGCCGCATTCCGGTTATCGCCACCGAACCGATGATCGGAGAAATCCGGTTGCAGTGGTGGCGGGATGCGCTGGAAGCTGCCCAAACTGGCCTGACCAGCGCCAATCCGATCGCCGATCGGTTTGGTGAGGCGATCCGCCGTCATGATCTACCGCAGGCATGGATCGCACGTGCCATCGATGCGCAGAGCGGCGCTTTGGATTTCAAGCCGCCGCGCGATGAGGTCGCCTTGAAGGCCCGCTTGGCTGATGAACACGCAAGCCTGTTCCAATTGGCCGCCCGGATTTTGGGGCAAGCCGACAACGCAAGCACGATAAGCGCCATCGATACCGCAGCGATCGCTTACGGACTGGCCTGCACGCTGCGAGATGCGCCAGCCGCGCTCGCCCACGGGCGAGCTTTGGTCCCGCAGACAATTCTATCTGCGCGCGCAACGACGATCGAGGCCTTGCGGTCTGATTCGCACAAACACGCAGCAGGGATCGCGCTCGACCTGGTCGCGATGGCCGAGCGCGCGGCCAGTGATGCCAAGCGCGAATTACGCAATGGCCCGAACGCGGCGCGTTTAGCGTGTCTTCCCCTTGCCATGGTCACGCCGTACTGCAACGCGGCTGTCAAGGCTGGCGCACACTGGCTGGATCGCGCTGGCGATGTTGTGCCGCTGACCCGTGCCTGGCGCCTGTTACGCGCCCGATACGGCGGACTTTGAGGCGCGTGGCAATCGGCGGAACGCTGAGGGGTGGGATGTGATGGCGATGCGCGCTCTGGCAGCCTGCGGGGCTGTGATGGCAAGGGCCGGCTTTCGTGTGCTGCCTGCTGTGACGGCGCTCGCGTCCACCCTGCTTTTGATCGGTGTCACCAGTGGCCACGTTTCCGCGCAAGACGCAGACAGCGACGCGATGGTGCTGTCCCCGCAGGCCTCGCAGGGCTTCGGCGTCACCCGCGTCTTGCCGCCCCGACCGCGTCTTGCGCAGCCGCCGGCAGCGCAGCCCGCCACGAAAGGCGATGCCGTGCGCCGCGGGACGTTCGCACCGCCCGCTCCATCGCTGATCACGCCGCAGATTTCCTGGCAGCTTGAAAACCCTTTTCGGTTTTTCACCGACCCACGCGACACCCGGCGCCACATGGACGCATTTGCCGCGCTCCCAGCCGACGCGCGCACCATGCCGATTGCGCGGATCGAACGTGCGCTCGGCGCCAGCCTCGGTCGCGGCTGGTCTGAGCAACTGACCGGCGATGTCTGCTGGAACCGTGCGCGCAATCGCCATATCTGCCCGGATGGCCGGCGCTATCTGACGCCGGACCGTCACCGTGTGGCCGTGGAACTCTCAGGCGTTCCAGATGCCGGCATGCTGCGCTGCGTCTGGCGCGTCATCCCCTCCAGCGACCGCGGTCCTGCCCGCGCACCGGTAACCGAGGCCTGCGATCGCCGAGCCCAGCTCACGATCCCTTATCCGAGCGGTGCGCGCGTCACCGTCGCCGTCGGCGGTCGCGTCATCGCGCAGACTGAGATCACGGTCGAGGATGTGCTGGTCGTCGGCATGGGCGACAGCTTTGGCTCAGGCGAAGGCAATCCGGACACGCCAGTACGGTTCGATGACAATCGCACCGCAGACTACGGCCCGCTGACGGCGCAGCGCGTGCTGACCGGCTATCCCGCGCGGGCCGGGGGGTGGCGGCAGATCGCCGATGACGATTTCATGCGCCAGAGTGCCGGTTGGCTCGATCAGGCCTGCCACCGCTCTCTTTATTCACACCAGGCGCGGGTTGCGCTGCAACTTGCGATCGAAAACCCCAAGCGGGCGGTCACGTTCGTGCATGTGGCCTGTTCCGGCGCGGACATAGTTCGCGGGCTATTTCTGCGCTATCGCGGCCATGAATGGGTGCCGACGCCGCCAGACCTGTCGCAGATCTCCGCGATCGCAGAAGCACAATGCGATTTGCGCGGCACACGCGCCAAGGAGTTGCCGGAGGCCTATCACATCCAGGGACGGGTGCCCGATTTGCAAGGGCATCTCGTGCTGCGCGAGTGCGACCGGCGAAAGGCCCGCAAGATCGACCTTCTGCTGGTGTCGATCGGCGGCAATGACATCGGTTTTGCCCGCCTTGTGGCCAACGCCGTGTTGGATCAGGCAAGCGCGCTGAAGCAGCTTGGTGGTTGGTTTGGCCGGGTTTACGGCGCGCAGGAAGCACGCCAGCACCTGGTCGAACTGGAAGCCCGCTATAAAGCGCTGAACCGGGCCCTGCATTACATCCTGCACGTTCCCTGGAGCGAGAGCGATCGCGTGATCCTGACGGGCTATCCCGCCATGGCGCTTCTCGATGACGGACGTTCGATGTGTCCGTCGGGCGGCGCCGGCATGGACCTGCTGCCGGTCTTCCAGCTCAATCGCAAGCAAGCCGCCGCCGGCCAGGCCGTTGCCGACGAACTCAATGTGCTGATGCGCAAAGTTGCGCAACGCTATGGTTGGACCTTCGTCGACGGCCACCGTGATGCCTTCCTCGGCCACGGCATTTGCGCCGGCTATGAGGGCATGGCGCTTTCGATCGCCGATGACCTGCGCTTTCCACGTAAAATGAATGGGCGCTGGGTGCCTTACAGCCCCGTTGATTACCAACCCTACGCGCCGCGTCAGCGCTGGTTTCGCACACCCAACGATGCCTTTTTAACGGGGCATTTTCATGTGCCCGGTCTGCTTTTGCAAAACGTGTTGCGCAATCAGGATCTCTACTGGATGCAGGTGCTGCTGGCTGCGACCTATTCGGGCGCATTCCACCCCACGGCGGAGGGCCATGCCGTCATGGCCGACTATGTTTTGCAATCAGCCCGTCGTATCCTGGACAAGTACAGCAGCGCCAATAAACAGGCCGATTGAGCCGGCGCTATTCCCCGTCGCCCAGATCATCCCAAAGCGGCGCCTCGCGCGTTTCGGAAAACTCAAACGACACGCCGAATTCGCTGTCGTTATCGCCCGGCCCCGCCGTCTCGCTGTTAAGCGGCTTTTTCAAACTCTCATCGCGGTGCTGGTAATAGACATCGCCGGCGGCCAGAACCGCGACCGCAGATCGTTTTACTGGGCGCCGCAACATACCCTTCAACGATGGCTCCTTGCGTTTGGTCGCATGGTAATCGTCATCGCCGGTGAAATCGCGGATCAAATCCCGCAACGGCCATTTGTATGTGGTCCAGCGATCGCCAATGATCCGCTTGTCCGGTGACGCCATGGCCCAACGCTGGAAATCCGGCGTGTCAAAGAAATGTGCAACGCGCGGCCGCAACGTGCTGAACGACCCAGCCTTGGCATGTGCGATCATGCGCAAGCCGACGATTTGCCATTTCATCGAAAAATTCAGCCACCATAACGCCTCATAAAGCGACGGAAGCGGCACAGGCGCGGCGGCAAGTTGCGGCGCCAGATAGTCCACGACAATATCAGCGCGCTGTCTTGAGGCGAGCTTTATCGCCAAGACTTGGGGAAATGCCGTCTGCCATGGTGCATTCAGCAATTCAAACGGCAAATCGAGCGCCGTGGCACTGCCAAACAACTGATCGCCCATTTCGCCCGTGACCACGAGCGAATTTTTTTCAAACGCGGGTGCAACCTCAGATACCTTGCGGCGTGCAACCTTGCCTTTGATGAACCGATGAAAAAACAGCTTATATTCGCGGCGAGACGCTGGCGTGTAATAAACCGTCAACCGTTTGAGATCGCCCGTTGCCGTCAAATGCTTGATAAGTGCGACCGCTGCGGCGGTTGAATCAATTCCGCCAGACCACAGCAGGTGGATCGGCCGGTTATAGCGCTGAGCATCGCTGACGATGTCTCTTGCTCGCCGTTCCACAAGGCGTCCGATGTCATCGACCGTTCGCACTGGCGAGGGGATGGGATCGAGCACGGTATATTGAAAACCATGGTCGAGCGTTTGCGTGCGATCGATCAGGCCGGAACGGAAAAACAGACACGTCAGGCGATAGCCATCCGGCACCGTGTTTTTCAAAATTGTTGGCCGCACGCCCATGCGCGCATCCAGATAGACCAGTGGACGCCGCTCCGCCCGCAAGCCGTTCCAGTAGGTGCGCAAATAATCCAAGAATATCCCGAGAAAGACCGCCGCAGCGAATGCCAACACGGCCCAAATGCCGTAGTCGGTCGTGAACGCGATCCAAGCAACAAGCGCAGCACCGGCAAGATAAAGAATTTGAACCATGTCTGCTCGGGCCTTTCACCCTATCACCGCACACTCAGCGTGCGGTGGAGTGTGGCGCCAGGACCCATGCAGAATTATGAAGACCGCCCAATTACTTTGCAGCGCCGCGTTCAGGCCGCCGACGCCAATTGATCCTGCGCCATCCACGCCTCGATATCGGCCAGGGCGCGCCGCGCCATCATCCGCTTTTTCTCAAGTCCACGCGCCTTGCCCTTCAGCCGGCGCCCGTCCGCATCGCGGAGTGGCGGCTCCATTGGCGGCATGAGGCCAAAGTTGATGTTCATGGGCTGGAACGAACGTGGACCGCCCGATCCATCGTGGGCCAAGTGCCCGCCGGTGATGTGAGCCAAAAGGGCGCCCAGCGCCGTTGTTGCTGGCGGTGCCTCCAGGCCCACACCGGCCGCTTCGGCCAGCGCAAACCGACCCGCCATCAGCCCGCATGCTGCACTTTCGATGTAACCTTCAACGCCGGTAATCTGGCCCGCGAAGCGCAGCCAAGGTGCCGCTTGCAAGCGCAATTGCCCGTCCAGCAGTTTCGGTGAATTGAGGAACGTGTTGCGGTGCAAGCCGCCAAGCCTTGCAAATTGCGCGTCCTCAAGGCCCGGGATCATCCGGAAAATGCGCGTTTGCTCGCCGTATTTCAGCTTGGTCTGGAAACCGACCATGTTCCAAAGCGTACCAAGCGCATTGTCCTGGCGCAGTTGGACAACGGCATAGGGCGGTTCAGCGCCCGGATGCGGGTTGGCAAGACCGACCGGCTTCATCGGGCCGAACCGCAACGTCTCGCGGCCGCGTTCGGCCATGACTTCGATTGGCAAGCAGCCATCGAAGTACGGCGTGTCCTCCCACTCTTTGAACGCGGTCTTCTCCCCGGCCAGGAGCGCGTCGATAAAGCCTTCGTACTGCGCCTTGCTCATTGGGCAGTTGAGATAGTCCGCGCCCGTCCCGCCGGGGCCTGGCTTATCGTAGCGCGATTGTGCCCAAGCCACCGACATGTCGATGCTGTCGGCGTGCACGATTGGCGCAATCGCATCGAAAAAGGCCAACGCATCCTCACCCGTCGCAGCCAGGATGGCCTGCGACAGCGCCGGTGAGGTCAGCGGACCGGTTGCGACAATACTGAGACCCCACGCCTGCGGCGGAAGGCCTTCGACTTCGCCCCGTGCAATCGTGACGTTAGGATGAGCGGTCAGCGCCTCCGTCACCGCCTGTGAGAACGCATCGCGATCAACCGCGAGCGCGCCGCCGGCCGGCAGCTTGTGGGCATCGCCACACCGCATAATCAACGAGCCGCACCGGCGCAGCTCCTCGTGCAGCACACCAACGGCATTGGTTTGGGCATCGTCCGACCGGAACGAATTGGAGCAAACAAGCTCCGCCAGACCATCCGTCTGATGGGCATCAGTTCCGCGCTCCGGCCGCATCTCGTGCAGCACGACGGGATGGCCCCGCGTTGCGATCTGCCAAGCGGCTTCGCAACCAGCGAGCCCCCCGCCAATGATGTGGATTGGCTTATGCATTGTGTTTTCGCTCATGGCACACGTCTTACACGACCTTGCGTTGGCGCGCGATGCCCTCTCGATGATGCCCCGGCCCTCAGCGCCAGGCCGGCGCGGCAGACGGCCGCCGCTTCGACGCATCACGCCAGACGGTTCGATGGCCCGCCCGTCCGGTTCCAGTTGGGATCGAATCGCCGCGATGCTACCGGGCGCTCAGTGCCAGCGTCGATCTCCCCACGGAACGCCAATGATCCACGCTTTGCCGCGCAGTGCGCAATGTCGCGCCGCGCTTGTCACGGCCCTTTGCATCACAGCAGCGCTGTCGGGCTGCACGCATATGCCCAACAGCAGCGCGGCGATGCACTTTTCCGCATTCGAAGTTCCAAAGCCGCGCGGGGCAACGGTTCACGTGTGCCGGGCTTACGGCTGTAAGGTCAAAACCAAGTTTCGCTTCACTTCGGCCGATCTTGCTGCAATCGCGCGGCTCATGAAAAAAACGGCCAAGACCGCAAGCCCGCACGAAGAGCGCCGCGCCGTCGCCTACGCCATGGGCTTGATGGAACGCACGGTTGGCTCACGCCTTGGCACGCATCGCGATCGCCCCGGCATGGACTTTTGGGGCTCGGGCGATCCAACCCAACACGACTGTGTCGATGAGGCGACGAACACAACAAGCTATCTGCTTGTCCTGCAACATGCCGGCCTGTTGAAGCACCACACCGTTGCGGCCCCGTTCGCCAAGGAAAACTATTTGCGCGGCGTTGCCGGCTGGACGCATTGGACGGCTGTGCTGCGCGAGATCAAAACCGGGCAGCGCTGGGCGGTTGACAGTTGGGCGTTTGCGAACGGTGAAAACCCCGCAGTCGTCAAAGCCGAGGAGTGGTACATCGCCAGCCTCGATGCGTTGCCCAAGTCAACCCAATGATCAGCGCCAGCGGGCGAGACACAGCCGCCTCTGCCCTTGCAAATTGCGCCTTTTCACGGCCAGTGTCGCGGCAGGATCCATTCGCAGCGAGAGCCAAGTCGCCATGTCCATTGAACGCCACGAGCCGTCCCAGATCTTCAACAAAGTCGTCATTGCCAATGGGTTTGTTTTCACCTCCGGCATCGTCGCTGAAGACATTTCCCAAGATGCGGAAGGCCAAACGCGCCAGGTGCTGGCTGAAATCGAGCGGTTGCTGGGCCTGGGTGGAACGAACAAGTCAAACATCGTAAGCGCGATGATCTGGCTGACCGATATCCGCGAGCGCGACGCCATGAACAAAGTCTGGATCGAGTGGACCGGCGGTCAAAACCTGCCCGTGCGCGCGTGCGTGGAAGCCCGGCTCGCAGACCCGCGTATGCGCGTTGAAATCCAGGTCACCGCAACTCAGTGAGGCTGCTGGCTCTGCGTTTGGCCGGCGCCGGCATTGCCGCGTCGCTTTACGCCTGAAGTACCGGTCGCGCGCGCGACAGCTATGGTGCGCGACCGTTTGGTGGGCTCGTTGAGCCGTCAAAAACACACGAGACCCGCATGAGCGCACAACGTCGCCCGGTTCCGACCCGTGACGATTATGGCCATTTCCACGATATCCCGACCCGCTGGATGGATAATGACGTCTACGGACACGTCAATAATGTCGTGTATTACTCCTATTTCGACACGGCGATTAATCGCTACTTGATTGATTTCGGCGGACTGGATTTCGTCAACGGTCCCGTAATCGGGATTGCGGTGGAAACGGGGTGCCGGTTTCACCGGTCGTTTGCGTATCCAGATCTCGTCCAGGCTGGATTAGCCGTCGGACATTTGGGCAACTCGTCGGTGCGCTACGAAGTCGGCTTGTTCGCGCCGGGCGAAGACGGTGCCCGCGCCGATGGATCGTTCGTGCACGTATTTGTGGAGCGCGCCTCGATGCGTCCCACGCCCATCGAACCGGAAATGCGCGCTGCGCTGCAAAAGCTTTTGCGCAACACCTGAAGAAGCCGCCATACCGCGCATTTGAATATCGCTGACGAATAGGCGTGCTTGCAACGCACCCATATGTCGCCAAACAATCACAGACGCATGAAGATGTTTGATTTGTGGATAACTTGTCGCGGATGACGCGTCACGAAGCACACTAATGTTGCACCGCACGTGAGATAAACATCGCGAGGACACGATGCGCGCGACACTTTCTACTTTTGCCGTGTTGGCCGCAGTTTTGGCCACCCCCGTCACCGCTCACGCTCAGCAGGACGGCGCCCTGGTCGGGCTGCATGAACTGCGCCGGGAGGGCCGTTCGATCTGCATGGTCGGCCATTTCCATTACGGTGCATCGTCTGGACACCGCACAAAGCGGTTGGCCATGCGCACGGCCGTTGCCGACTGGGCCGGCTTTACCGCGTTGGAGTACGGCAGCCATTGGGCCAACTGGCGCCGGGCGCGCAACAAAGGCGCGAACTGCGAACGCGCCGGGTCTGGCTGGACGTGTTCGATCAGCGCGCGGCCCTGCAAACCAGCCGGCCGCTCGCGCCGATCGCGCAGGCGCCGATAACCCGCTCCTCAGCGGCGCGTGAACATGCGCGAGAACATCCACTTCATGATGCGCCAGCCGAACCGTGCGATGATGAAGCGGATGATCCAGCCGACAATCCCGCTCGATCGGTTGCCGAGACCCGTACCCAGGATGTCTCGCAGCGACCGGCCGAGCGATCCGCCTGAGTTGGGAAGTCGCCGCCGCTGTTTGCGCAGGACATCGGACAGGTCGTCATAGCGCGATGGCGCCCGCCCGCCTGGCTGGCCATACTGTGAGCCCGTGTCACCGGGCACCGGCAGCGGCTGTTGATTTGGGATCGCACCGCCGGCGCTGGATGCTGTGCCGCCGGGCAGCGTGTCGAACAACTGGTTGAACTGCGGCTGGGTCCGTTCGGCCAGACGCTGTGTTGCCAGCCCGTTGAGAGCTGGCAGCATATGCTCCACCTTTTCGGTTTCCACGCCAGCTTGCCGCGCGGCTCTGTCGGCCAAAAACAGGGTCTTGTCCGCGCCGCCGAAAACCTCTTGCGTCGCAGCAGGCCCAAGTCGCTCCCAGCGCGCAATCTCGTCGTCGTCGGCCTGACGTTCCTGTTCGGCCTGGCCGACAAGAGCCACAACGTCGGCAAGTCCCCCGCGTGACAGCGTGCGCTGTTCAAGCCGGAGCGCATATTCCGGGGTTACCACGTCGGCAACGGCGCGGGCCTGCTCTGGCGTCATGCCGTACTTATTGGCAAGGCGGTCCAGCGCCTGATCGTTGACGACATCTTCGGACAAAGTCATGGCGGGCAACTCCAAATCAGCGAACGCGCGCAGGTGCCTGCGCGGTGAAAGCGCCATCGGCCGGACGGCGCTATGACGAGCTATGGCGTGAAGTCGGTGCGCGCACAGCCTATATCCAAGGTGTGCCATACCGCGCAAATGAACGCTGCGGTATGGCCTCAACCGACCACCAAGGGAGACGCCTGCGTGAGACGAATAGCCATGATTGCTGCTGCGATTGTGCTGTTGCTGGTCGGCGGCGTCTTGTTTCCGCTGCCAATCCCGCTTGGCGCCCCGCTCGTGGGACTTGGTATCATTCTTTTGATCGCGGCCAGCCCGACCGTGGCGCGGCTTGTCACGGCCGCCCGCCACCGCTCGGTGCGCTTTGATCAGGGGCTGCGCTGGCTGGAACTCCATGTGCCACAATCACTGGCCAGCATTTTGCGCAAAACGCGCTGATCACGCACCGATTCAGGGGGGTGACATGAGCGTTGCTTACGATTTCTCAGGTCGCACCGCGGTCGTCACGGGCGGCGCCAGCGGCATTGGCCAAGGGGTGGTGAACGCGCTGGCTGCAGCGGGCGCCAATGTCGTCGTCTGGGATATCAAGCCGCCTCAAGGCAGCCACGTCACCGCTTATCAGATCGATATCACCAAACCGGAGACAATCGCGGAAGCCCTCAGCGAGGTGGCCGCGATCGACATCCTGGTCCACAGCGCCGGCTACGCAGGCGCCGCAGCCCCACTCCTCGCCTATGATCCGGCCGAATGGCAGCGGATTATCGACATCAACCTCACCGGCACCTTCAATGTCCTGCGGCTCGCGACGCCCAAGCTGATTGCCCAGCCGGCCGGGCGGGTTGTTCTGCTTGCTTCCCTCGCTGGTAAAGAAGGTACGCCGAATGCCGCGGCCTATTCAGCGTCAAAAGCCGGCGTGATCGCGTTGACCAAGGCGTTCGCCAAAGAACTGGCGACCACGCCGGTACGCATCAACGCGCTTGCGCCCGCCGCGGTCGAAACGGAATTGCTAGCCCAGTTCACGCCTGAACACGTCGCAACCATGGTGTCGAAAAGCCCGCTCGGCCGCTTGGGCACGGTTGACGAGGTCGCCGCTCAAGTCCTGTGGATGTGCTCGGATGCGTGCACGTTTTCGACCGGCGCCGTGTTCGATCTTTCTGGCGGCCGCGCGACGTATTGAAGGGTCAGACCGCAAGCGCAAGCCAACGCACATTGTCCGTCATCGCAGCCGCTCAGTTTGGTCGCTATATCTTTCAGTTCAGGCGCGCCCGCCTGAACCCGATGAAACTTAAGCGGCCAGCGGCGGATCCCAGTCCGGCGCGATTGCGAGGTTCACGACACGGCCGTCCGCCCGGGCAAGCCCGTGCAAGGCTGCCATATCGTCGTCGCTTAAGGTGAAATCGAACACCGCCAGATTATGCGCGATCCGCTCGGGATTGGCGGATTTGGGCACGGCAACCACACCAGGCTGCTGGACATGCCAGCGCAAGACGATCTGGCCCGGCGTCTTGCCATAGCGCTGGGCCATGTTCTGGACGACCTCGGTATTCATCACGCCGCCAACGTCGCCGCGGCCCAGCGGGCAATACGAGACAAGCGCCATACCGTGATCTCGGCAGCGATTGAGTACGGCGGTTTGGTCAAGGAACGGGTGATACTCAACCTGATTACAGGCCAGCGGCTCATCCGCCGCGGCAACGGCTTGGTCCATCAGCGCCGTTGGGAAATTCGAAATGCCGATATGACGGGTCAGCCCGCGTGACTTGGCTTCACACAGCGCAGAGATACACTCGCTGACCGCAACCGCCCGGTTCGGCCAGTGGATCAAAAGAAGGTCGACCTGGTCAAGGCCGAGCCGCTGCAGGCTCGCCTCCGCTGAACGCTGCAAATCACCGTTGCCGATGTCGTCATGCCAGACCTTGGTTGTCACGAAGATCTCATCGCGCGCGACACCCGAGTTACGCAGACCTTCGCCAACCGCCTCCTCGTTGGCATACATCGCAGCCGTATCGATGTGGCGATAGCCCGACTGCAGGGCGGTTGCGACGGCCTCGGCGCATTCGCCACCTTTCATCGGCCACGTGCCAAGTCCGATCGCAGGGATATCCGCACCGTTTGCCTCGACGGTGGGGGCAAGTGCGGCTGGCGTTTGGGTCATCGGAGCGTCCTCGCGCAGTTATTGTTATATTGCGCGGATGCTCCAATGCGCTCGCTGGCCTGTCAAGGAACGGCCAACCGGAGGCCGGTGCGCGCGATGTCGGGGCGCGTGAAACCTAACGTGTCCGCCCGGCCGCCACACGGCGCCGCCGAGCGCGGGAACGTCGGCAAGGAACGCCAGGACCACAGCTGACCGAAAGACGCACGCGGCCGCGGCCCTTGAGTTTGCCTTGGGCGGCAAGCTTGCGCTTTTGCAGAGCGACCCAACGCTGACAGCTTGGCAAGCGCAGGTTACAGCGCACGCGCAAACGGGGTCCCGGCGGCGGGCCGGCAACCCGACGCGGTAGCTGTCCCGGGCGCGCCGTTGCTGGATCATCGGCCCGCAATCTCAAATCGCGCGCCGCGCGCGAAACGAGATCGCCAGCGGTCATGCCTGCCATGAACGGGTTCGCCACGATCACCGCGCGGCCCAAAATCGGGGCCACGGGCGCATCCCGATCCATCGACAACACGCGCGAGGCACCGCCAGCGCCAAGCAAGAACGCCAGCCGCAAATTCGGATAGGTCGGCTTGTGGCCATCAGCAATCAGGATCGCGGCGTTCTCACGCGTGAAAATCTCAGCGAGCTTGCGCGAAAAGGCTCGGTCCGTGCGCAACGCAAGCTGTTCTGCGATGGGCAGCTTTGCCTGCTCTGGGAAGTGACGCCGGATCAATTCCAGAAAAGTCGATTCGATGAATTGAAATGGCCCAGTTGCGGTGGAACGCGGGTTCTTGGCGTTGTCACGTCCGCCGGACTCCGCAATCATGAGCCGGTCGAGAAACACCGACATTGTCATTTTGTCGGGACCGGCCGGTTTGCCCGACGGTGATTTGGCCGTACGACGCGATTTGGGCACAGAACGCTTTTGCGGTTTACGGGTCGGGCGTTCGGGCAGCTCGCTATCACCAGGGGTCGGCTTGACACTGATCGTTTGGACCTTGGCAACGCCGCCCGGCGGCTGATTGGCCAACGCAGTGCCACCAGCGCCAAACGCGAAACACAAGCCAGCAAGCCAAAGGGCAAACGCAGCAAAGCTCTGATAAACCGGTGCGTTCGCTGCGGCGGCCAATCGGAGATTGCGCGCGCGCTGAGCCCGGATCTGGGTGCCCGTCATGAAACCAAACTCCGCAAAAATGGCCCTGCAGGCGCTCCATGTCGACAGTGCCGTTGCCATGCTGACCGGTCAACTGCACGGCGCCGCGAAACGTTTCGCACGATTACCGTACTGGAGCCTTAAGACACGCAAAAACTCACGACACGAACGGGCCGCTGATCGCGCGCGGCATGTTTGGCATGCAACGTTTGTCCCTGGCGGATACTGCGCTGCAACACATGAGCCGTGGACACTGCCGCGACACTGTTGCCGCGCGAAGCCCGGAAAGTTGCGCTCGGGAATTAAGACCCGCTAAGAGTGCGCTCCACTTGACCATCCCAACCTTCAACCAGAGCGAGCCGCCATGCACGTTGATCAGGCGACCGTCTATCGCATTGCCCGCCTCGCGCGGATCAAGATCACCGAAGACGAGGCGCAAAGCCTCGAAGGCGAGCTGTCGCGCATTCTCGACTGGGTAGAGCAACTCGACGGCGTCGACACCAGCGATGTTGCGCCCATGACGCAGGTTGTCCCGATGGCGATGAAACAGCGCGAAGACGTGGTCAATGACGGCGAGATGGCCAAGGTCGTCACCGCGAACGCACCGCATTCAGAAGACGACTTCTTTGTCGTTCCCAAAGTGGTCGAGTAACGCCACGGCAAGCCCGCTGCACCACGCCAATCGCAGCCGGGAATCGCCCTGTGTTCATACCATGACGCCAAACAAGCAGAGATCACCGTGACCGACTTGACAAAGCTGACGTTGGCCGAAGCCCGCGACGCGCTCGCCGGCAAGGAAATTTCGGCGCGGGAACTCACCCAGGCGTTTTTGGACGCGATTGAGGCCGGCAACGCGAAAATGAACGCCTTCGTGGCCGTCACTGCGGACGCCGCCTTGGCGCGTGCAGCCGAAAGCGATGCCAAGATCGCAGCCGGTGCGGCGCGCCCGCTGGAGGGGCTGCCACTGGGCATCAAGGATCTTTACGCCACCGAGGGCGTGCGTACTCAGGCCTCAAGCCATATTCTCGATGGCTTCCAACCGGCCTACGAGTCGACCGTCACCGCGAACCTGCGCGACGCCGGGGCCATCATGCTTGGCAAGCTCAACATGGATGAGTTCGCGATGGGCTCGTCGAATGAGACAAGCTATGACGGGCCGGTTGTCAGTCCCTGGCGTCGGGCCGGCGACGACGCCCCGCTGGTGCCTGGCGGTTCCTCTGGCGGATCATCGGCTGCGGTTGCCGCAGACCTGTGCCTTGCCGCCACGGCAAGCGATACCGGTGGGTCGATCCGCCAGCCGGCCGCCCTCACCGGAACTGTTGGCATCAAGCCCACATACGGCCGCTGTTCGCGCTGGGGGATGGTGGCGTTTGCATCGTCACTCGACCAGGCCGGCCCAATCACCAAGACCGTGCGCGATGCAGCAATCATGCTGCGCCACATGGCCAGCCATGACCCCAAGGATACAACAAGCGTCGATACCGACGTGCCCGATTATGAAGCCGCGATCGGGGCAAGCATCGCTGGCCTGCGCGTCGGCGTGCCCGACGAATACCGGATCGAGGGCATGCCGGATGAGACGCGCGACCTTTGGCAAAAAGGGATTGAGTGGCTCAAGGACGCTGGTGCGTCGATCCATGAGATTTCGCTACCGCACACGCAATATGCTTTGCCGGCCTACTATATCGTGGCGCCGGCAGAAGCATCGTCGAACCTCGCGCGCTATGATGGGGTGCGCTACGGCTTGCGCGTCCCGGGTAATGACCTGATCGACACCTATGAACAGACCCGTTCAGCCGGCTTTGGTCGCGAGGTCAAACGGCGCATTCTGATCGGCACATATGTCCTCTCAGCGGGCTACTACGACGCGTATTACCTGAAGGCACAAAAGATCCGGACGTTGATCAAGCAAGATTTTGACCAAGCCTGGAACACGGTCGACGTGATTTTGACGCCGACCACGCCAGGTCCGGCGTTCGCCCATGGTGAAAAGACCTCCGATCCGATCGCCATGTATCTGGAAGATGTTCTGACCGTGCCCGTCAACATGGCCGGTCTGCCAGGCATTTCAGTGCCCGCCGGATTGTCGGCGAACGGTTTGCCGTTGGGGCTGCAACTGATTGCCAAGCCGTTCGACGAAGAAACGTTATTCCGCTCGGCGGCCGTGATCGAACAGGCCGCCGGGCGGTTCATTGTTCCCGAACGTTGGTGGCTCTAGAGCATCATCCAACCACACTTGACCGCAGTTGCGGTCAAGTGGTCGGCCCAAAATGCTCTATCCTGTTGAGAACACAGCTACGTCATACGGTCTGTGAAGTGCTAAGCGATTCCGTGAGATCGGATATTGCTCTAGAAAGCGGCCTTCGCAGCGCGATAGCTCCGGGTTACGCGGTTTTTGAAGTTACTCACGCGGTGTTTGACCCGCTCAAGGAACGATTTGCGACGCGTGATCGTAACCTTGGCTTTGCCGTGCCGCGCGCGCTTCACCGTTACCTTCTTGCCCGCGCCATCGAACTTGGTGAAGCCCACGACACGACCGTGCCGGCGATGTTTGCGGACTTTGACCCGGCCCGATTTCTTGAGGCCCTTCGCATGCGCCTTTAGCGCCTTGAATGATGGATTGTGATGCGTGTGGCTGACCGTTTTTGCCAACGCGGGCCCGGTCGCGCTGAGTACCAATCCAACAAGACTGAGGCCAGCAATGATGGTCTTGGTCGTTGATGACGTCGATTGCGACTGGCGAAGGATTGCTTGGCTCATTTTGATCTCCATCAGGTCTTGGTTGCCAGTGCGGCTTGGAGCAGGAAGCCCGATCCGCGGCGTCTGTGCGCCTGATGGACAGGTGGGTCGAACCGCGTTCACTTGCGAAACACAAGGCGTCCGGCTGGCGTGAGTGTGGGACGGCGAAGACGTGAGCGCACGCCAGCGGTGTATTCAGGCTATGTTCACGGCCGTTTCGTGCCCCGCAGTGACGTGACGCGCGCAGGCGTGGGGGCACGATGGCTTGGCAGGGCTGAGCGTGTGTGCAAAGCCTGCTGAGCTTGAATGGAGGAGTTGGGTCCAATGACAAAAGCGCCGCATGATTGCGCGAACATGGATGATGTGCGGGTCGAGATCGACCGGATCGATTCAGCACTCGTGGCACTGATTGCGGAGCGGTTCGGTTATGTCGAACGGGCCTGGCAGATCAAACTGGCCGAGAACGCGGCCGCGAACGTTCCGTGGCGCAACCAGCAAGTGGTGGACCGTGTGCGCGCCAAGGCAGAGGCGGAAGGCGTGCCGCCTGACCTGTGCGAAGCTCTGTGGCGCCAGATGATCGGTTGGTTCATCCAATACGAAGAGCAAAAGCTGCTTGCTGAAGGCCAGGACAACGCTGGCGACGGCGCGGCACCCACACGCACCAACAGCTAGGCAAGACAATCCCGATGCTTGAATTGTCTCCATTCCAGCCGCTTCAGCTTGCGCTGATGGCGTTATTGAGCCCTGTCGTCATCGCCGTTGCGGTTGGCATGGGACGGCGCGCCGACCAGTGGCAAAAAACATTGATCGCCGGTTTTGCGGCGGCTTGCGTGAACGCAGTCGCCGTATGGCTCGCTGTTTGGCTCGGGCTGATCAACGCCAAGGGGATCGGCGGCGAGGCCGGTCTATTTGCGTTTGCGGTGATTTTTGGCACGGTTTGGGCCGCGATTGGATATCGATTTGCGCGGCCGCGCAGCCAGAATTGATCCCGTCAAGGCCAGCTCAAAACAGCGCCGGCCCCACCAACCGCTGGTGTCGGGGATCGCGCTTGGCCGTTGATCAGAACCGCTTAATGCATGTCGCGTCCAATCGGATTCGCGCCCCAAGGCCGCAAAGCGGCCCGGGCCATCGATGTTCGTGTTCGAAACA
>CAZOGY010000057.1:0-21755 GCA_964579305.1 uncultured Hyphomicrobiaceae bacterium | reverse complement strand
TTCATGCGACACGCTTTAGTTGCTCATCGCGCGGATCAGCTTTTCAACGCTCATGCGGTTGGAGACCAGACCGGCCTCTTGTGCCGACTTGTGCCAGATCCGGTACCAGTGGGCGGCCTTAATCAGGTCCGGCTCTGCGTTCGATCGCGTGAGCGACCCGAGATAGTTGGGATCGTAGGTTTTGGCGAGCCACCACGCCTTTTCGTGCGAAGCCTCTGGGGCGCTTGCCAGAAGCACCTCACGCGCCTGAAGGACATTACCTTCCATCATCAGTGTCTTGGCCTGATCGAGCGGCGATGCGATCGCTGCTGGTGCTGGCGCGCCGGGTTGGGCGATGCCGGGCGCTGGCGCAGGGGTTGCTGCGGCGATGCCTGCCTGCGGGTCGGCGGCGGCTGGCGGCGGCGCGGGCTTGGCGGTTGATGCCGCAGCATTCGAGCCGTTCGCCGTTGCGGCCGCCGCTGTCGCTGCTGCTGCCGCCGCAGTCTTGGACGCGCCGGTTGGCGTTTCGGCTTCGGGGCGGTTCAAGCCTGCAGCTTGGCTCGGCTGGCCTGCAGCGGGTGCTGCGCCGTCATTGCCTGCCGCCCCGGCGGGGCTTTGGTCGGCTGGGGTCGGCGTTGGTGCGTTGGCGCCGGGCTCTGCGGCTGCCGTTGTTGGCGCGGCATCATCGGGCGCGGGCTGGAAGAGGGCGGTGGTCAGGGCTGCGGGGTCGATATAGCCCATGCGAATCGCCACACCGGTCGATGCGGCCGCGACAAGAAGTGCGGCGGCCACCGCGATCGGCACGGCGCGTCCGCGCCGGCGTGGGGCATCAATGTGCGTCGTTGTGACGAGGGCCCGGTCTCGCGGTAAGGCGCCATCAGGTTCAAACCGCAGATCAATCGGTGGCTGTTGGGTCTTCGTGGAGCTTGCGTCCGGCGCCGCCTGCAATTCAGCGGTGATCTTTTGAAGCGCTTCAAGTGCTTGGCGAACCTCGGCAATGCGCTGCTCGCGAACCTCGGTCGACGTCATCGCCCCTACTCCCCCACACACGGCTTTTCCAAATCGTTACAAGCCGTTCTCGCGTTTACTTGCCGCAATACAAGCACGTCGGCCCCGAAGTGCAAAGCCCAAAAAGTCGGACGTCGGAGCGTCAAGTGCTTAAGCGCGTAACCGCGCTTGCCAGCAACAAATATCCCCATTATCCACAGGCAAACTTTCCTTGGCCTGGAAAACCTTTCTGGTCAAGCCATTGGGCTTTGATTAGCTAGCGCGGTTCTTGGCCTAACTCGCGCCGGGATTGGGGCTAACATCTGGCGAGAGTAACTTTGCCTGCCAAGCGGTCCGATGCGGAACTCAACGGCCGGATTGGTGGGCAAGGGTCTTGAGTGGGTGGGGGTTGCCTTGGATTCGTCATTTCACGCGCCGGTTCCAACCGGAGCGGACCGTGCACCATCGTCCGCGACCGGGCTCACCGTCACACAGCGTACGCTTGGTGCGGTTGGCGTCCAGAACATCGCGCTGACCTTAGAGGAGCGTCGGCAGGCGCTTTTGGAGTGCGCGGCGCGCATGCATGCGGGTTTGCCCGATGCGGCGCGCCCGTTCCTGAGTGACCTTGGTGACGTTCTCAGGAGCCTGACCTGCCGCGTCTCGGTGATCGGCCAGGTCAAGGCCGGCAAGAGTACATTCATCAATGCGCTGGTGCAGCGACCGGGGTTGCTGCCCTCCAACATCAATCCTTGGACGACGGCGATCACCAATCTGCATTTTGGGTGCACGCGCGATCCTGAAAAATTGGCCGCGCGGATCACGTTTTTCCAAAATGACGAGTGGGATCGCATCTGGAATGCCGATGGTCGGCTGCGAGAGCTGACGGAACGGTTTGTGCCTGGCTTTGAACCCGAACTGTTGCGCAGGCACGTGATCGAAATGCACCGGCGGACCGAACAGCGGCTTGGTTCGCGCCTCAACGAACTGCTGGGGACCGCGCACGAATTCTCAGAGTTCTCGCCGAAAATCCTTGAACAATATGTCTGCGCCGGGTTGCCCTTCGAATTGGACCCGCAAGCGCAAACGCAGGTGCAGTACTCAGATATCGTCAAGTCGGCTGATCTGTTTTTTGATCCGCCGACGGCATGTTTCCCAACGGTCGTGTCGGATACGCCAGGCACCAATGATCCATTCCTGGTCCGCGATGAGATCACGCGGCGTGCGTTGGATGACGCCGACATCCACGTGGTGGTCCTGATTGCCCGCCAGGCCTTGTCCAGTGCCGACATCGCGCTTTTGCGGATCCTGCGCGGCCTGCACAAGGAGCGCATCGTCGTGTTCATCAATCGCATTGATGAACTGAGTGACCTGGTGCGGGATGTGCCGCAGGTGGTGGCACAAGTTCGGCGTGGTTTGGAACGTGAGTTCCCTGGCGTTGACATCCCCGTGGTGGTCGGCAGTGCGCAATGGGCGCAAATGGCGTCAGTGGGCACCGATATCGCGATCCAAAAAGTCCTGGCATCGCATGCGCGCGCCTACGCGGCGCAAGTCGCACCTGCGGTGCCCGTCGGTGCGGATGCCGGCGCAGAAGTGGGCGCGCGGCTCAGTGAAACGCTAAATGCGTGTTCGGGTCTGCCGCAATTGACCAAGGTGATCGCCCAGCTTGCCATGAGCAGTCACGCAAGCTCGGTGTTGACCCAAGTTGCAAGTTCGCTTGCCGAAGTTGGGCAGGTCAGCGTGCGCAGCGCCCAGCACGAGGTTGAGCGGCTTGACGGATCGCTTGGCCAGGAAGTCAGCCAAGCCCAATCGATTGACGCAGAGCTGAGGTTTATTCGCGAACGCGTTGAGCAGACCGAGAAGCTTTTGAGTGCGCTCAATACGTTCATCATCGACGTAAAGGCGCGCGCTGATCAGGTCGCTGCTGACCGCTTGGAAGTCGTCGAAGATTTGCTACGCGGGCAAGTGCGCGATTTCGCCGACGCTGAGGGGCGCGAATTGCGCGCTGCGATGCGCGATGACGTGCGCGGCCACGTTTGGCAGTGCGACACCAGCAATATCCGGCGGCTGCTTGAGGCGACGGTCATCACAGAGTTCCGCCGCGCTGAATATGACCTTTGGCAGCTTTATGTGAATGTCATTCCCAAACTGCACGAGTTGATCGACCAGTTTGCCGCCGAAGCCAATACCGGCCATCCATCGCCGTTGGTGCGGATTGAGGGCCGGCCGCCGTCGATTGGTGCGTTGAGCCGGTTCGTCACGTTGGATTTGAGCGAGCCGTTTTGGAGCTCTTGGTGGAACCGCCGCAGAAAGCCGGAGGAGCGTGAGGCGGAACTGCGCATGCTCATCCGCGAGGAGTTCTATGACGTGATCGGGGGGCTTGTGAGCGCGACACAGGTGCAGCTTGGCGAAGTCCGAGCCCAGATTCTCGATGACATCACGCGGAACTTTGTTTTGATCGCCGAAGCCCTGCAGGAGCGAAGTGGCAAGACACTTGCTCGGATGCGGGTCTTGCAGCAGGAAAAAAGCGCGCTGGGTGATGAGGCGATCCGTGAACGCCAGCTCCAACGGCGGGAGGAGCTGGGCAAAGCCATCTTTGCGGTTGAGCCGGTGGTGGCGGAACTGATGGCCCTGAGAGAGTCTTGGATAGCCGGCGGTTCGGGCGCCGTTGGCGGACCAGTGATCAATACGAGTTGAGGGGCGATCATGTCGGCGCGGCGGCCGCAACATGCTCTCTGGCGGAGTACGGTGTCACGATGGGGGCGACGTGCGCTGGGGCCGGTGTCCCAGTTGTCTCGAGCGCGACCGATTGTTGTGCTGAATTGGGCCATATGGCTCGGCGCATGGACGGCGCTGCCAGCCGTTGCCGATGAGGGGTGGCAGACGCAGGTGCGTTTGCCGTCGCAAGCCGAAGCGCAAAATGCCGATTTTGTTGTCAGGCCCGAAGACGGTTGGGCGGCCATGCTCGGGGCAACGGACCTGTCGGCGCCAGCGACAATGCTGGTCCTTGGGTTTGCGGCCGTGTTGGCCTTCGGACTGCTCGGTGGTGTGGCCTATGCGGTTCGCACGCGGGTGTTGCCCAAGAGCGAGCGGGAGATGCCGCAAGTCGGTGCGCAAGCCACGGGCGATGATCGTCAAGCCTGCCTCGGCTTGGTGGAACAGGCCGCATCGCTCTGGCGGAATGCCGAAGCGGCTGTGCTCAAACTCGACGAAACCGCGCCGATCCGCGCTCACCTGTTGCAGGAATTGCGCAAGGTCGAACAGCAGCTTTCGCGCGATGTGAACGCCCAATCCATGACGAAGGGCGCGCTGACGACCGAAATGACCGGCGCGTACTGGAAGCTTCTGCGGCAGCGCTTGCGACGGACGATCCGGGATCTTGACCGGATTGTTGCGACAGCCAATGCGGCGATTGAAACGCTGGGCAGCAACGAAGGGCTAGAGCCTCGAATTCCCAAAACCCGCGAAGAGGCGCTGTTGGTGCTTGGTGCAAGTCAAGGTGCCGATGGCGAGGTGCTGAATCGGCTTGTGAAGGCATTGCGCCAATGCTGGCACCCAGATTTGGCGCTCAGCGATGCCGATCGCAAATACCGGGACGCGCGTCTCACGCAGATCAATGTCGCCTACGATATTCTGACCGGGCGCCGTGTTGAAGGTTAGGCGCCAATGGGGCGCGCTGTGATTTGCCGCCCGGCCATTCTGGCCCGATGCGAGATCTGGCCGGTCCCGTGCAACCGTGCCAATTGCGCCTCCACATCGTGATGCGCTTGCTGTTCGTCGCTTTACTGCGCGGTCCAAAGGCTCATAAGCCGCTTGCGCATGATCTCGCCGTAGGCCGCATCGGCGCGGAAGGCTTTGATTGCCTGATCGATCGTTCCCACAAGCTGCGTTGCGCGCGGGTGATCTTTCAGAACCGCGACGTGCAGCGTGCGGGTTGCGACTGGCTGCTCGGCCATCTGAAACAGTCCGTTCAAGCCAAGCTGGCGCAGCAGTTGGCGACCGGCTAACTCATTCGCGACGACGGCATCGGCGTTGCCGGCTTGGACCTGCCCGAAACACGCCAGCAGGTTGGGTGCGCGGATCAGCGTGACGGTCACGCTCTGCCCGAGCGATGATAAGCGGCTGTCCAGGTCGGTTGTGTCACGCGTTTCGGGAACGCAAAGGCGGGCACCCCGCAAGCTATCGGGCTCTGCAAGCGACATGTTGCGGCCCGCCGGCGCGAACAGTCCGATTACGACCTGCAAGAGCGGCACACTGAGGCGAGCCCGATCGCAAATGAAGGCAGACAGATGGCTCTGACCTTGGGTCTGCCCGCAGTCGACGTGCTCAATCGGGCCGATCAGATCAAACGTACCCGCCTCGATTGCGGAGATCAGAGCACGCGGTTCAAGGCCCATAAAGGTCGGTGCAAGGGCGCCGGCGGCCGATTGATCTGTGACGGCCTGATTGCCCAGTGCCAGACCGAGGATTTCCAGAGCAAGCCCGCCTTTGTCGTCACGTTTGCTTGCAAGCAAGGGCTGTTGCAACGCAAGCATCTTCAGCGGTTGTGTACGCGCTTTGGTTGGTGTGCGCGCTGATGTGGGCCCTCCCGTCTGGAACGCAGCCGCAGCTGCGGTCTTTGCTGTCGTTGTCGTCTGCGTGGTGCCAGGTCCGCCCTGGGCATTCGACGGATCAACCAGGGTCGGTTTGGGGGGAACGATGAGATCGGGTTTTCCACTGGCCAGATTTTTGTGCGGCACAGTTTGGGGTGGTTGCTGGTCGGCCGCAGCGAAGCTTGGCAGCGGCTGAGCTCTGGTGCCGTCCAGCGCTGCGCGCACGGATGCATCGCTGATCCGTTCAGGCGAAGCGGGCTCGTATCTGCGCCAGCCGGGCACGCGACCGTTCACGTCAACGCTTTGGAACAGCTGGTCACCCGGTGCCGCGCGCGCCTGTGCCATCGCCTGATAGGCGGTCTCGATAAAATTGAGCACGTTTTCGACGCGCTCCGTCGCGCCGCGCCAGTTGAACACCGCAAGGATCGTTGCCACCGAAACGGTTGGCACGGCTTGGCCGTCGTGGAATGCGCGCAACTCGTTCGCCGATACGGTGGCTGGCTCGTAAACAGCGGTCACGTCCGGCACGCTTGGGATTGGCAACAGGCGATATCGCTTGCGCAGCGCGTCGATAAGCGCTTTGGCACCAATCACTTGGTCCTCAAGCAGAATGAACGCGCCGGGGCTGCCGGCTTCCGCCTGCATGCGCGCCTTGGCCAAAGGGATCGCCGATAATTGCGTGCGCAGTTTCAACCGCCGCAATAGCAAGTCTGCCGTTGCCTCGGCAGAAGCATCCGATGTGAGCACATGAACGGTTTGATCTTGGAGATCAGAAAGCCGTTCATGGCGATTGGCTGCGAAGATTAAAACACGCTGACTCTGAAGTTTTGTCACATAACGCAGCCGGCGTTGCGCCACGCGCGTTATTTGGCTCTGTCCCGGTGTCGCCAACACGTCGCTATTGACGACGGCGAAATCCAGGCCGCGCAAATAAAGCAAATCGCGGAGATTTGACAGTCCACCGTTTCCAGCGATCGGCAAAACCCGCAATCTGCCGAAATCGCCGATACGCCGGCTCAGCTGCGAAATCATCTTTGCGGCGCGGCTGTCCGGGCTGCCCTGCGCGTCGGTCATAACTGTGACGGTGCCTGCATTGACCGCTGTGCGCGGATCCTGGGCGTGGGCGTTTGCCGGTAAGCCAATTACGAAGAGCGCCGCCAAAGCGAACCGCACGGCTTGCGGCCATGTGAACGCTAAGCGGTTTCGACGTGGCGTCGAGGTGGGGGCGTTCATTTGAGCCGGTCCTGCGTGCTGTTTTTCACGCGGCGCTGTTGGCGTTCTGACAACCATTCCGATGCCCTTAGCAAATCCCGGCCTTGGGGGACTTGAGTGCCGGATTGCACCGGAATGTGCAATACTCTTGGCCTTGGACTGGCGTTTTCCATTACGAGAAAGAGTTGCGTCGTTTCAGCGTCGTGCGTCAGAACAAAACCACAGGCTGGACAAATGTTTGCTTGTCGTTTTGCCGACGTGTTGCAATCCGCTTATGGTGAGGGCGGACAAGCCGAGCCCATGCCATCGAACGCGTTGTGGCCGGTCCGTACGGTTCGACTTTGGGTTGCGGTCAGAAACGGTCTGACTTTCGACGGCTTTTTGCCGAAATTGGTCGATTGAGGTGCGACGGCTGGTTCGATTGTTGCTTGCGTGGGGTTGCGCGGCTAAGTTCCGCGCGAAAGCTGGGAAGGGTGAGGCGAAATGATTGGTTTGGAGTTGTTTGTGCCTGGGACGTCGCACGATGCCGGCTTGAGCGGGCAAGGGCGGCAGACCACGGGCGTACGTCATTTTGGGCGCCAACGTCGGCGCGTGTGGTTGGCGGTGGCGGCTACTGCTGGCGCCCTCGCGGTCGGCGCGACGGCGGCGTCTGCGCAGACATGCGGTCAGGAGTATACGATCAAAGAAGGTGAAACGCTTGGCGAGATCGCCGCGCGCACCTACGGCGATCCGGGTAAGTGGACCGTCATTTTCTACGCCAACCAGGATCGGCTGGGTAACAACGCAAGCCTGCTCGTGCCAGGCGCTGCCCTGCGGCTGCCGTGCATCGGCCGCCCGCGCGCAGCCGCTCCGCCTGCCGCGCCAGGTCCAGCAACGCCAAGTGCCGCTGGTGCGGGGCGTGCGACGGCATCGAGCGCACAGAGCTCCGGCCGCGTGATCGTCTCCTCGATGCTGCGCCGGATCGAGTTTCTCACCGCCGACGGATATGCGCCTTACACCGGGCGCGAACTGGAAGCCGGGGGGATGCTGACCCAAGTGATCTCGTCCTCGCTCGACATCATCAAGGACGACTCCAAAGGCAAGCTCCAATACGGCATCTCATGGGTGAACGACTGGTCGGCGCACCTCAATCCATTGCTCATCAGCCGCGCGTTCGACCTTGGTTTTCCGTGGGTGAAGCCGGATTGTGCCAACGCGCTGTCGCTCGATCAGGAATCGCAGTTCCGCTGCCAACGGTTCTTCTTCTCCGAACCGCTTTATGAAATCCTGACCAAAGTGTTCGTCAGCAGCGACTCACCGATCAACAGCCTGGATCGCGGCCAGCTCCAAGGGCGCTCGTTGTGCCGGCCAAACGGTAATTCGATGCAGGTGCTCGACGCGGGCGGTCGCAACCTGCTTCGCGACAATGTCGTGACGTTGATCCGCCCAGCGACCGTGGACGAGTGCTTCCGCCTGCTGGAACAGGGCACGGTCAACGGCGTTGTGATGACTGAGATGGTCGGTCTGGCAAGCGCCGCGTCGCTTGGCATGAAAGACCGCGTCCGGGCGGTCGACGAACCTCTGGCGCTCGATACGCTGCACGTGGTCGTGTCCAAGACGCACCCCTTCGCGCGGACGATGTTGTACTATGTCAACGCGGGTCTGCGGCGCCTGAAATCGTCGGGTGAATTTGAGCGGATCGTGGAACGGCACCTGCAACGTTTCTGGAAAACGCAGGCTGGCCCAAGCCCGAATATCGCCAACGCACCTGCAACGCGCGCCAACGAGCCCGCAAGGCCTGCTGCCGCAGCGGCTGCTGCGCCCCCGCCGCCAGCGGGAACAGCCGGCGGCAGCGGTCAGACCACAACTGGTTCCACCTCGGGTGGCCGCGGCGCTGCGCAAGAACCAGCTGGCGATAACAATGCTGCTGCTGGCAGTGGCTCGGCCAACTGAGCTTTACAATCGTGATGACGTCACGCGATCGGGCCGCGCAATGAGCGGCCCGATCGGCCCGATCCGGTCTGAACGGACGTGACGGGGTCGGCGACGCCAGCTAGCCAGCGCAACTGCGGGCTCATCGCACCGTTCGTGCTCTCTTGAGGCGCGGTTCAACGCCAATGCGCCAAACCACAAACGTGCCTGCCCGTGCCGACTGACTGCATTTTGGCGCGGTCGGTCCGGCTGGCCTGTGTGCGGTTTTTCCCTATGGGACGAGGCTCGTGATGTCTCCGGCGGGCTGTGGTTTCCTTGTTTTGGTTCGCTCAGCGGGCTTAATTTGGCTCTGTCACAAAATTGCAAAAAAATAACGCGCAGGGCTGTTCACAAACCCTGCTTGAAGTGCTAGTGACACCGTCTCGCGCGGCGCGGTTCGGTGCGCTGTGCGATCAATCAGCAGTCCAATTCGGCTCACGAGGCCGGCATCGGGCCGGACACGCTGATCTATTGGTGACGCGGGGTGGAGCAGCCCGGTAGCTCGTCAGGCTCATAACCTGAAGGTCGTAGGTTCAAATCCTACCCCCGCAACCAATTCCTCCCAGGCTGTTCGAGGGCTTTGCGGACACTGGCCGCGCTTGGTGGCTGGGCTCAACGCTGCGGTATTGCGGGCCTGTGACGGCTTTTGCGGTGCCGCGCGCCGCGTGTGTCGGCGGTGCCTGCGATCCTGCCGGTTGACCAGTGGGGCTAACGTTGCGATTGGGTCCAGGCTGAAACCACACTCGGGCCCCCTTCACCGTCCATGATCAGCGTCATTATTCCGACCTACGAGCGCACGGCAAAGACGCGCCGGGCGATTGTTTCCGTACAGAACCAAATTGGTTTGCCGGCTGGCGATGTTGAAATCGTCGTGGTCGATGATGCCTCGCCGACGCCGTTCACGGTTGAGCCGGAGACGGGGCCGTTTGCGGTGCGGGTCGTGCGCATGGCGGCGAATGGCGGTGCGGCGGCGGCTCGCAATTTCGGCGTGAAATCCGCAGCTGGTGACCACATCGCATTTCTCGATTCCGACGATGTTTGGTTGCCGGACAAATTGCTTCGCCAATCCAAGCGCCATGCGGAGCTTGTCGCCAATGGCGCAGATCCCGCACGCCTCGTCATCACGTGCGGCTTTTTTATCGCCAATATGGCGAATGGGACGGTTGAAGCACGGTTTCCTATCCCCGCGCATTCACCCGACGTGTTTGCCTCGGGCTGCTGGCATTGCCCCGGCACGACGTTTTTTGCCGATCGCCGCGTTTTTGAATTGAACGGGCCCATGAGTACCCGTTTGCGGCGCTTGGAGGATCTCGACTGGTTTTTACGGTTTGGACTGAATGGCGGCGTTCTTGAAACGACTGAGACGCTAATTGGGGCAATGATCGCACCGTCGGGCGAAGCCAAATACGAGGTGGTGCGTGAAGCAGTGAAGCTTCTGCGCGAGACCTACGAGGCAGGTCAGCAAGAACCGTCGCTCAGCCAGGCAGGCGCGGCGCGTTTGCGGGCCTATTGCGCGCTGGAACTTGCGGTTGCAGCGTGGTCGGGGTCGCGTTTCGCAACGGCGCTCGGGCATCTTGCATATTCACAATGGCTTGTGCCGCGCACCCGCGTTGCGCTGAACCGGTTCTGGGAACGGCAGCGGGTTGACGATCCTTCGATCTTGAAGGCATTCCAGGATATGGCGGCGGGCGATGAGAAACCGTTTTGCGACAACATCGCAGCGGCGTAGCAGATCGTCAGGCCAATCCGGATTGGATATTGCGGATTTGATCGAGCGCGTCTTTGGGCAGCGGGCCCTTGTTGATTGCGTGCGCCGCTTTTTGTAATTCCTCAAGCGTTGCAATCCCAATTTCAGTCGTCGGTAACAGCATATTCGAAACCGCAAAACGGATCGCTAATTCGGGAAGCGTTTCGACAAAGCCTGCTTCAATCAACGGCATGAATTGCAACCCGCGCGCGACGTCAGTCTCATAATCGGTGTTGGAGCCGATCGGGGCGACAATCGGCATGCCAAGCGGGTGCCGCTCGGTGCGGCCCGACAAAGCCCCGCCGGCCAGAACGCGCACGCCGATCGCGCCGACGCCGTTGTCATGCGCCACATTGAGAAGCTTGCGATAGTCCTGCGCGGGATACCCCTGCGGCATGGCCTCGCCGGCTGACGGCACCAGGAGATTGTAAAAGATCTGCGCTGCGTGCAGCCGGCCTGAGGTCGTCACCGCGTGCAGGGCGTCCGTGTCGCCGTTCGCGGTGAACCCGATGAAGCGGGCCTTGCCTGCATCGCGCAACGTCTCGAACGCGGGAAGGATTTCGCTCAGCACGAAATCCGCGCTGAGGGTATCGTCGCACGTTTCTGCGCCAATCGTGTTGTGGAGCTGGAAAATGTCGACATGGTCTTGGCGCAGCCGGCGCAAGCTTGTCTCAAGCGATGTGCGGATTGCCGTTGCCGGATCGGTCAGATCGTTCGCGGCCAAACGGACCTTTGTGCTGACGATGATGCCGTCGCGGTTTGTGCCGAGCGCCCGGCCTAAGTTTTCCTCTGAAGCGCCGTTGCCGTAGAGCGCGGCGGTATCAAAGTGGTTGATCCCGTTGTCGCGCGCCCAGGCGACGGCTCGATCCTGGTCAGCCGCCGCCCCCTTTGTCATGAGACCGCCAACCGCGCCACAGCCGAACGTGAGAACAGAGACGTTGAGGCCGGTTTGGCCGAAGGGGCGTGTCAGCATGTCAAGGCGGCTCCCATGAACTTGATTTGTGATTGCGCTGCCGCTCCGGCGCGACCGGGAGGCAAACGTCAATGACAAAAGCAACACGAAACTAAATCGTTTCAGCGTTGGCTGCGGCGGCAGTGATATCGGCTGCCAAAAGATCATATAGCTCGCGTGTGACCTCCGGGCGAATGCCAAACCAGAGTTCGAAACCGCGCACCGCTTGATGCAACAACATGTCGAGGCCATTGGCGGTGGCAAAGCCGCGCGCGCGGGCCTCCCGCAGCAATGGCGTGACAAGCGGCACATACACGATGTCGGCGACGACCGCGTGCGCGGCGAGGTCTGATATGTCGATTTCGAGAGGCGGTTCGCCGTCCATGCCAAGGGCTGTTGCGTTGACGAGCAAGTGGGCGTCCGACAGCGCCTCTGGCAACGCGGACCACGGTGTTGGGTGGATGGCTTTGCCGAACTGCGATTGAAGTGCCTGTGCCTTGGCGAGCGTGCGATTGACGACGTGGACCTCAGCAATGCCTTTTTCCAGCAAGCCATAAATCACGGCCCGCGCGGCACCACCTGCACCTAGAACAACCGCTTTGCTCGTTTGTGCTCCCCAGCCGGGGGCGGCCGCATCGAGACTTCCAATGAAGCCCTCGATATCGGTATTGGTTGCGCGCAAGATGCCGTCGTCGAGCCAAAGGGTGTTGGCAGCACCGACCGCTGTGGCTCGCGCGTCTGGCATCGAGAGCGCGAACGCGGCGTCCTTGTGCGGCATCGTCACGTTTGCGCCGACATAACCATGGTCGGCGAGGTGCGTAACGAAGTCCGCAAAGTCGTCAGGGGCGATCTCTTCGGCACGATAAGTGGCTGCGAGGCCATATCGCTCGATCCAATAGCTGTGGAGCTTGGGCGAGCGTGAATGCTTGGCTGGAAAGCCGATTACGCAAGCGGCACGTTTTGCACCGGTCATGACTTCGTCTGCGTCCTTGTTCTGCTAGGGCGTGCGGGCAACACTGTGCGTGTCGGGGTCACGGTCACCTGCGCTGGCCGCTCAATGGTCCGTTTGCGGTTTGATGAGTCCGGCCATGGCATCAATCGCGATCGGGTATCCGGCAACACCGAGGCCGCAAATCGTGGCTGTTGCGGCGGGTGTGACATACGACGTGTGCCGGAAAGTCTCGCGCTTGTGGGGGTTGGAGATGTGCAGCTCTATCACCGGGGCGGCCACGTTCTTGAGCGCGTCGAGGATTGCGACCGAGGTGTGCGTGAATGCGGCAGGATTGATGATGATCCCGCAGGCGCCGTTGATGGCCTCATGGATCCAATCGACAAGAACGCCCTCATGGTTGGACTGGCGGAACGTTACCGTCAGTCGATGTGTGGCGGCGCGTTCGACACACATCTGCTCCACGTCGGCAAGCGACGTGTGCCCATAAATCTCGGGCTCGCGCGTGCCGAGCAGGTTCAGGTTCGGGCCGTTCAGGACGAAGATTGGCGCGGTTGTCATGGTTTGCTGTGCCTCGTTGGCTCGCGTCTGTCGCGTGGGAAACATGCCGAGAATGGGGGCCGCGGTTTGCATGGCCATGGCCGCAATTGATCGTGCGGTGTCCTGGTGAGCCATCCGGCGCTGCTTGGCCGACCGGGGTGCTGAGCGGGTCAGGCGCCGGTCAAGCGCAATGCGCCGCGTGCACTGGCGTCCGGCAGCCGGCGCATATGATGCTGACCGTCAGCAACACGCTTTGTCCACACGATTTTGTATTTTTGCAACGGCTGGGGCATTTTGCAATTGATCATCCGCGCGCGTCTAATTGTTGAGCAGCACGTTAACGCGAATCACCTACAGTCAGTGGACGGGAGCAAGGCGCGTTGGTGCTTATCCGACGTGCTTCCACAGAGTTGAATTCGCTTATCCACAGTTTTGGGTCTTTAGTTCCTCGTTTCGTCTTCAGTGTGCAGTGGCGGCTGCGGTAGTCGGGCAGCCAACTGATTGGATTTCGCAGCTGGACTGGCGGGGTAAGGCAATGGGCGCGGCACGCATATCGATCGTGGTGGGAACCGCTGCGGCGCTTTTGGCGGTGGGGGGCTGTGCAATCACGCCAAACCCTCTGGATAAAGTTGCCCTGCAAGATGCCGCCCGCACCAATCTTGCCGACGTCACGTCCGCACAAGAGCCCGTGCGTGGTTCAATTGGCCTCTATGAGGCAATGGCGCGTGCGCTGAAGTACAATCTCGATCACCGGGTCGAAGCAGCGCAACGGGCCCTGAGGGTCAAAGAACTGCGTCTGGCGCACTACGACATGCTGCCATCGGCGGTTGCCAATTCTGGCTGGGCGCGACGCGACAACTTTTCGGCAAGTCAAAGCCGTCAGGTCGTGAATGGTGAAATTGGCCCTGTCGGCGCCTTCCAGAACTTTAATACGTCGCAAGAAAAGTTTTTGCGGACGGCCGACGTTGAATTCAGTTGGCACGTGCTGGACTTTGGCCTCTCATATGTTCGGGCGCGTCAAGCCGCAGATAAGGTTTTGATTGCGAACGAAGCACGCCGCAAAGTCATCAACCGGGTGATTGAAGATGTGCGGACGGCCTACTGGCGGGCCGTGACAAGCGAACGGCTGGTGCGCCGGTTGCAGCGGTTGGAGGCGCGCACGCAGGCCGCACTAAACCGCTCTCGCCAAGTATCTGGGGAAGCCGAAACATCGCCGATCACCGCGCTCACGTACGAGCGTGAATTGGTGGAGATCAAGCGGACAATCCAGCAATTGCATCGCAACTTGACGATTGCAAAAGCCCAGCTTGCTGCACTGATGAATTTGAAACCGGGCACACGGTTTCGTTTGCAGGATGCGACGGAAAGTGGCCGCCGCCTGACACTGCCGGGCTCGATTGCCGATATGATTTGGACGGCGACGCTGTATCGGCCTGAATTGCGCGATGTCGCTTACCGTAAGCGAATTAACGTTCAGGAAGCGCACGCGGCTTTGCTGGAACTTCTCCCTGGCTTTCAACTTTATGCTGGGTCGAATTACGACAGCAATGATTTTCTGTTGAACAGCGATTGGTTGTCTTGGGGCGCGAAAGCAAGTTGGAACCTTATGCGCCTTGCGCAGTATCCGGCAAAGCGGCGCGTGATCGATGGGCAGGACGCATTGTTGAACCAGCGTGCTCTGGCTTTGACGATGGCAATCATGACGCAGGTTCACGTCTCACGCGTTCGGTTCCGCCATTATCAGCGAGAGCTGCACACCGCGCGTGAATACTTCGACGTCCAGCGGCGCCTGGTTGAAAAGATGCGCGTTGAATTCGCGGCCGGGCGCATCAGCGAGCAAACGCTGATCCGCGAGGAGATGAATACCTTGGTCGCGGAGGTGCGGCGCGATATTGCCTATGCCGATCTGCAAAATGCTTACGCAAATCTTTATGCGTCGATGGGGCTCGATCCCTATACGAGCGAGTTTGATACGGAGCTTCCCGTGTCGGAGCTTTCCAAAACGCTGCGAAATGTCTGGCATGGCCGTCGGCGTATCAAACGCAAGTCTGCGGCCCATACTGCGCAATACAACCCTTAATGCTCTGTTATTCTTTGTCGCAAGAAAGTGGGCCGGCGTTCCGTTTGCCCACAATTTTGCGGCGTGTGCTGCCAAATTTTCAAGGTTTGCTAAGGTTGGTCTGTGTAACTCGTCCGTGCGCCGTGTTTCAAGCGTCGCGCTGAAGGGTTCTGAAATGTCTCGTCTGCCTATTCGCGTCTTTGGTTGTTTGGTCGCCGTTTGCCTTTGCATGAGTGCGGGGCATGCCGCAGATCCTACGCTTCTCAAGACTGCTTTCATGAACATGTCGCCGCGCGCGGTGGTCGTGGCTTTGGATGCTGCTGCATTTTCGTCGGACTTGAATGTCGCGGCGCGCGAAATCCGCGTGCGTGAAGGGATGAGTTTTGCCGAAGGCGATACGCTTGTGGTTTTTGATTGCCGCAAGCAGGTCGCGGAATGGCGTGCGGCGGCTGCCGTAACGCGCGAGGCTTCGCTGAACCTGAAAAGCAATGCGTATCTGCAAAAGCGCGGAGCGACGGGCTCTCATGAGCTGCAGGTTTCGCGAGCGCGCTATGAAAAATCAAAAGCCGAAGAAGACGTGCTGCAGGCCCAATTATCGCAGTGCACGATTAAGGCGCCATTTGCCGGATCGGTGGTTACGCTTGCGCTGAAACGGTTCGAGCGCCCGGAGCCCGGCAAACCATTTCTTGAAATCGTTTCGCACAAAGATACCGAAATCGAAATGATCGTGCCGTCGCCTTGGCTGTCGTGGCTCAAGCCAGGACAAACATTCGCATTTGAAGTGGATGAATTGAATGCTGCGTTGCCTGGCAAGGTGATGCGGATTGGCGCGGTGGTCGATGCGGTGAGCCAAACCGTCAAAATCTATGGCGAACTGACGCAAAGGCGTGTGGATCTGAAAGTCGGCATGAGTGGCACCGTGCGCTTTAAGCAACCGAGAAGCTAGCGATGGTCGCTCAAGTGAAATCTGGAGCGGGCGCGACATCGGCGCCTGCTGGTGCTCCGTCCTCGCTGCCGAAGGCCAACATGGCAGCTCCCGCCGCGGTTTCGATTGCACCGTCCGGCCAACCCGATGCCGCCGCCAAGGCCGGACTGGCCGCGCTTTTGAAGTTTGAGCAAGCGGCACGCGAGGCCGAAACGGTCGATGCACTGTTGGCGCTTGCGGCGAACGAAGCCCGGCAATTGGCGCGGGCACGCCAGGTCTTCATGGTCGCGTCAGTGCGCGGCAGCACGAAGCCGATCGTTCGCGCAGTCTCATCGATTTCTCAGGTCGACCGCCAGGCACCGCTTTTGCAGATGGTGGAGCGGATTGCACGGCCCATGTTGCGGGCGGCACAGGCGGATGGCCGCAGCGGCGGGGCGCGGGAATATCGACTTGATGGCCTGGTGGACCGGGCCCGCGACGGTGGGATCGCGGACACCTATCCCATGCGCGAGCTTATCTTTGTGCCGATTTTCTCACGCCAGGGCCGGCTGTTTGGCGGATTGGTGCTGGCCCGTGAGATCGCGTGGCGCGAGGCCGACATGATTATCGCCAAGCGGATCGCGGGCACCGTCGGTCACGCCTGGCAGGCACTTGATCCCCGGTTAGGGCGGCGGGCCCGGTTCGGGCGCCGTTGGCTCTGGGGCCTGACTGCCGTGGCAAGCCTCGCCGCATTGATGCTTATTCCCGTTCCGATGTCTGGTCTTGCGCCGTTTGAGATCGTCCCGCGTGAGCCGGTCGTGGTCGCAGCGCCAATTGCAGGCGTTATCGATGCCGTGGTTGTCGAGCCGAACGCTAAAGTTGCGAAAGGCGACGTGCTTGTCAGGTTCAACGATATCGAGTTGCGCAACAAGTTCGACGTGGCCGCGCGGGAACTACGCGTGGCAGAGGCGCGCTTAAAACGTGCGTCGCAATTATCATTCTCAACGCTCGATGGTCGCCGCGAGTTGGCCATCGCCGCAGCTGAGCGCGATGTCCGCGTGGTTGAGCGTGATTTTGCGCGCGACATGCTTGCAAAAGCCAATATCCGGGCGGATCGCGATGGCATTGCCGTTTTTGCCGACAAAAAGGATCTGGTTGGAAAGCCTGTGAAAACGGGCGAGCGATTGATGCAGCTGGCGGATCCGCAAAGAGTTTTTGTTCACATGAACGTGCCGGTGAGCGATGTTGCACTTTTGGAAACCGGCGCGGACGTCCGGCTCTATTTGGATTCAGATCCATTGAATCCGGTCAAAGCCAAGCTTGTGCGGGCGGACTATGAAGCGCGCGCCCACACTGGGGACACGGTGTCTTTCCGGGCCTGGGCTGAGATCGTCCCCGGCGGGGATGGCGCCGTGGCCGCGTTGCCGCGATTTGGCGCGCGCGGCACCGCTCAGGTGTTCGGTGATGACGTTGCCTTGGGGCTTTACCTGTTCCGCCGGCCCATCACTGCGGTGCGGCAATGGCTGGGTCTTTGATGCAGGCGTCGGGTGCGCAAAGCGCGGGCGGACTGCCAAAGCTGCGGCCGGAGCTGCGTTTGCACGAGCCGGGTTATGGCAGCGCTGGCGACGCGGACCGCTATCTCGTTGAAGATCCTGTGCGGCATCGTTTCTTGCGGATCGATGCGACCACGCATGCCCTTTTGACATTGTGGCCGCAGGCGCAATCACGCGAGGCGCTGATTGCCAATGTTGCGCACGAATACGGGCTCGCGGTTGCCGCTGACGATATCGAAACGTTGATTGCCTTTGTCGGACGCAACGAATTGACGATTGCGCCTGTCCAGGGCGATTGGCGGGTTTATGTTGAGCGGCGGCGCAAGGCGGAACATTTGACGCTGGCTCGACTTGCGCACCGCTATCTTTTTTTCCGTGTGCCGCTTTTCAAGCCGCAACGCTTTCTTTCGGTGACAGCGCCCCTGGTTGCACCGGTCTATTCGTGGGCGTTTGTGTTGGCAACGGCGTTTTTCGGCGTCGTAGGGCTTTATCTCGTCTCGCGGCAATGGAATGCGTTTGTTTCGACGTTTTCATATTTTTTTACGTGGGAAGGGGCTCTGCAACTCGGGCTGGCATTAATTGCGGTCAAAATGCTGCATGAGCTGGCGCACGCTTATACCGCGGTTCGCAACGGTGCGATGGTTCCCACGATCGGCGTCGCGTTCATGGTGCTTACGCCGCTGCTCTATACGGATGTCACTGACACGTGGCGGTTCAAAGAGCGCCGCAAGCGCCTGCAAGTCGATTGTGCCGGTATTGCGATTGAGCTGATCATTGCCTGTTACGCCACATTCCTTTGGGCATTTTTGCCCGATGGGTCGGCAAAAAGCGTTGCGTTTCTGCTTGCAACCGCCGGCTGGATCATGAGTGTTGCGATCAACCTCAATCCGTTCATGCGCTTTGACGGCTATTATATTCTGTCGGAACTTGTCGGGGTCGATAACCTCCAGACCCGATCGTTCGCCGTGGGCCGCTGGCAACTGCGGGAGGTTCTTTTCGGTCTTGGCGAAAAGTGTCCGGAGGCCTTTGGACCAACGGCGGTTCGGTGGCTTGCTGTTTATGCCTATGCCGTTTGGGCCTATCGGCTGTTGCTTTATCTGGCGATTGCCATTCTCGTCTATACTTACACGTTCAAGCTGCTTGGCATTCTGCTATTTGTGATCGAGATCGTCTTTCTTGTCGGACTGCCGATTTGGCGTGAGCTTGCTGTTTGGTGGGACATGCGCGCCAAGATCCTGCGTCGTCGCCGGACGGCGGTGACGGCATCGATCGTGGCCGGTCTTGCGGCGCTGGTCTTTGTGCCGTGGTCGGGCCGGATCGTCGCGCCAGCGGTATTGGCGGCAGCGGACCGGTACGCAATCCATGCGCCGCGCCCGGCCCGCGTCGTCGAGGTGGCCGCGCGGCCTGGCATGATTGTGGCCAAAGGAGACGTCCTGTTGCGGTTGTCTGCGCCCGATCTCGTGGTCCAGCGCGATCGCATGACGATTAAGCGCGCGCTGGTTTCGGCTCGTTTGGCGCGCATGGGGGCTGATGGAAAAGAGCGCACGAACGCGCTGGTTCTTGCCAAAGAGCTGCGCGCGTTGGATGGGCAACTGGCCGCAATTGAACGTGAAATTGGCGCACTGACGGTGCGGGCGCGGGCCGCGGGCCAAATCCTTCAGCTGGCGGAGAACCTGCACCCGGGCCGTATGATTGAGCGCGACGAACGGCTTGTGCTGATCGGTCGCGCGGATGCGCCCGCCGTGACGGCTTTTGTGCAAGCGCGCGATATTGAACGGCTTGGCATCGGCACCCGCGGCAGGTTCGTCAGCGATAATCCGCGGGCAGCCACCATGCAGGTGGCGGTGACCGGCGAGGGCGTCGACGCGATTGAGGTCCTGTCGGAACAGGCGCTCGCGGAGGAATTTGGTGGCTCCATTGCCGTCGCGCGTGACGTTGACGGCCGGCTTATTCCAAACGACGCACATTATCGCGTGGCGCTTTCGGTGCCGAGCGGATTGGGTTCTCATTCCACGGTTGTGCGTGGCGTTGTGCATCTAAATGGTGCGCCAGTGAGTTTTGCTGAGGTCGGGCTTCGACAATTGGCGCGCATTCTCAGGCGCGAAATGGGCTTTTGATGGCGTCGGCGCCGATTGGCCCGTACCGCTCTGTCAAAACATGAAAACTGACTTTCCCGGCTGCTATGAAATGCGAAGCCTGCGTGCCAAACGCGCCGTATTTTGGCGGTTTTGCCATAACCAGCCGGCCGCTTCCTTCAAATTGAAGTAAAATCTTTTCTGCATTCGTTGCGAATCGCAGCGTGCGCAAACAACGGAATATTCGGCGCGAATTAATTCTTGAATGGTACTTTGTCATCTAACGGATAAAATCTTGCTCGAAGGAGCATATGCATGTCAAAGAAAACGCCGCAGCCGAAAACGTCAATGCCAGCCGCCGAAGATCAAGCGGAACGCAACGGTGGAGGTCTTTTTGCGCGGATGGCACGCGCATTAAGATCGTCGGCGCGCGGCAATCTTGCCGATGCAAAAGGACATGCAAGTGCACTGACCACGCGGTTGGATTATCGCGCTTTAGAGCCGCGTATTGTTTTTGATGGCGCGGGCGCAGCGACTGCGGACCAGGCGCTGGAAGCCCAGGACGCCAATGCGGACGCGGATGCCGAAGCCGCTGCTGCAACGCAGGCTGAAAATGCCGCCAATGCTGAAACCGCAGAGGCCGAGGCGCTGGTTGCTGCATTGTCGCAACCCGAAGAAAGCGGCCAAACGGTCGTCTTCATTGATAGCGCGGTCGATGATCCGCAAACATTGATGGCCGCCGCAGGCGAAGGCGCGCAATACGTTTTAATCGAAGCCGGCCGCGACGGCTTTGAGCAAATCGCTGAGTATCTGGACGGGCGATCCGGGATTGACGCCATCCATATCGTTTCGCACGGCACCGCGGGTCAGTTGAACCTTGGCGCAAGTGCGGTCACGGCAGACACGTTGGCTGGCATCCACGCCGATGAGCTTGCCACCATCGCATCGGCCCTGAGCGATGATGCCGACATCTTGATCTACGGCTGCGATGTTGCGGACGGCGACGTTGGCCGCGCCTTCGTTGCGCTGTTTGCCGATGCGACCGGCGCTGACGTCGCCGCCTCAGATGACGATACGGGGCATGCCGATTTCGGTGGTGATTGGGAGCTGGAAATCGAAGTCGGGACGGTCGAAGCCGACGGCATCGAGGCAACGGACTGGAGCGGCACACTCGACCAGATTGCCGAACACGCCCGCTTCCAAGGCAAGATCGACTATGCCGTGACGGGCGGGTCGCTCCGCACGGGCGATGACGTAACGGACCCCACCGGGCTTGCCTCGTCATCCAGCGGTGAACTCATTCTTCCCGCGACGGTGAATGGTACCGACGTGGTCGCAGCGTACCTGTACTGGACCGGCTCTGGCAGCACTATCGACAATACTGTCACCTTAAACGGCCAATCCTTCACGGCCGAGGATACACATACAGCACAATTTGACCCGACCGAGCGATACTTCGGCGGGCGTGCCGACGTAACTGCACTCGTTCAGGCTAATGGCGCCGGCGTTTACACGTTTTCCGGACTGACAGTCGATAACACGGGTCCATTCGCAAGCTTTGCAACGGTAACAGCCGGCTGGTCGCTTACCGTCGTCTACGACGACAGCACGCTGACCAGCAACCAGGAAGTGATCCTGCTCGACGGGCTGGAACTTCTGTTCGACGGCGCCGGCCAAACAGCCTCAACAAGCGTCAACATTTCCAACCTAAACGTGACCGCGGCTCAGGGACGTTTGTCGGCTGTCGTTCATGAGGGAGATGCTGCGACATCCGTAACTGAGGCTATTCAGATCAATGGAACCTCAGTTGGAACCACTGGTGCCTGGGATGGAAGCGGCAACACTCCAGGTGTCGGCAACGGCACGCCGCAATTCGGCATCGACGTTGAGACGTTCGACCTGTCTTCGAATATCAGCACAGGTGACACCTCGTTGGCGTTGGAAGTGTCGACCGGCAACAACGACCAAGTTTTTGTTGGCCCGGTTACGATCGCTGTCGCCAGTAACCAGGTGCCAACGGCCACCGACGACGCCGCAAGGGTTATGCCGGGCGTTGCGGAGACGATCGACGTGGTTGGCGATAACGATAGCGATCCGGAAGGCGATGCGCTCGCGATCTCGCAGATCATCGACCCGGCCGATCCGGCCAACCCGGTTGACATTACGGTTGCGGGGCAGGTCGTCATGCTTGCATCCGGCACAACCGTCACGGTCAACGGCGACGGGACGGTCACGGTCGACCAGGCACTCGGGACGCAA
>CAZOGY010000056.1:0-21768 GCA_964579305.1 uncultured Hyphomicrobiaceae bacterium | reverse complement strand
GCGCACCCGACCGGACTTGCCGCCTGCATCGTAAGGCTCACAACGACCGGCATGCGCTGTCACGGCTGAACACCCGCCACAGCCGGCCGACGGCCGCCGACGCTTTGGAGCTCATCCGTTCAGGGCGTCCTCGCGGGAACCAGAACACGCAGCGCCCCTTCAAAACCCAAACCGGGGCGGGCGAAGCCACATGCGCTTGAAATGATCTATTCCCCCACGCCTGCGACGATCACGATATCAATGTCAGCCGACGCGTCCCGGGGACCGCAAGCCGCCTGATAAGCCGGGCTGTCGTAACACGCCTTGGCTGCCTCATAGGACGGAAACTCGACAACGACATGCCGTGAACGCGTTCGGCCATGCGCTGCGACAGCATCGCCGCCGCGAACGATGAAACGACCACCGAATTCGGCAATCGGCGCAGCGTTGGCCGCCTGATAGGCCTTGAAGCCTTCCGCGTCGTGGATGTCGACGTGTGCAATCCAGTAGCCTTTGGGCATGGCCGCCTCATCTGTTGAGATCGTACGCGTAACAACGCCGTCACCGTGCCATGGGAATGGCAAGCTGCCTAAAGCAATATCCGATCCGATGGACGTGCTCTACGCCTGCCAGATCGGATGAAATTGCTCTGTTTCCGAAACAGAGAGCATCTTCATCCGATCTCGCCTAACCGCAAGAGGGTCAAGCGCGGTCAAAAAATGCTTGAGCGTTCCCGGCAACGGCGGCTCGCCCAAGACAACACATCAAAGCGGCGTTGGAACGCGAGATTATCGGCGGCAAGGATAGGCCGTTGTCTTGCAGATCCATCGGCCACCGCTTTGCGCACACTGCATTTGCTTGCCCCGCGCGAGGCGATAGCTTCCCCAACGGGCGCCATATTCCCATTTCGTGAACCACTCCCACTTGCGGATCGCGGCTTTCTGCGCGCCGCGGCGATTGGGCCATGACGGGCTCTCGCCGTAGTGGTGGTGGGTGACAAAACAGGTCTTGCCGCCATAGCGGGCCTGTTGGTGGGTCGACGCGTTGAAGTCCTGATTTGCAGAGGCCTGCGTGACAAACAGCGACAGACAGAGTGCGACAACGCAGACAAGACGAATGAACAACATGGGCTGGCTCCAAGCATGACGCTTTATGCGTGCCCTTTAGCATTGCCCGCCGCCGGTTTCATAAGGCTTACGAGAGGCTTCGCGAAAAGCGTAAACGCGATGTGTCAGCCGAGCAAATCGCGCAGATAGGGGATCAAAGGCAGGTCCGCTTCCGGCATGGGATAATCGGCAAGCCGCATCGCGCGCACCCACTTGACGGTTTGCCCCTCTCGCGGGGCGATCACGCCATCCCACGTCGTGCACAGATAAAGCGGCATCAGCAGGTGGAAATCATCGTAAGCGTGGCTTGCGAACGTAAACGGCGCAATGCAGCTTGGGCAAACGTCGATGCCAAGCTCTTCCATAAGCTCGCGGATCAACGCCGACTCGGGTGTTTCACCTGGATTGACCTTGCCGCCGGGAAATTCCCAGAGGCCCGCCATCGGCTTGCCCTCCGGCCGTTGCGCGATCAACACCCGGTTGTCGTCATCAATCAGTGCGGCCGCGGCAACCAGAACGAGTGGCTTTTCGCGCATCGTCATTCCGGCGCCTGTTCGAGCGAGATCGTGGGCCCGGCAGGAAGCTTGGCCGGCCCAAGCGCGAAAACGCTCACCGTCAGAGCGCTCAAACCACGGTCCTGCAGATCGCCCGCGCCCGCCAGGGCATCGCGCGTTTCCAGAAGGTTCACTGCAAGCCTATTGCCATAAAGGTCAAAGACCTCGTTGTCGTGAACGGCAAACGGCGGCCCCGACATCTCGCTCTGGTCGTAGGCAAACGTCATCAAGAGCGTACGCGCCGTGGGCGGCATCAAATCCATGAACGTGTCCGCATACCGGCGACGGAGTTCCGGCGGAAGCGCAAAAAGGCTGGCCCGGTCGTAGGCGGCGACAACGTTGACCAGCCGCTCCTTCGGGAACGCGAAATAGTCGCCACACCATAACTCGACGCGTCCTGCCGACAGGACTTCAAAGTCACCTTCGCGTCTCACGTCAGGTGTCAGGCCGTGTTCCTGAAAATAATCACGCACCGCGATGTCGGACAATTCAACGCCGATGACATGATGACCGCGCTGCGCCAACCACGTCATATCCAGGCTCTTGCCGCACAAAGGCACGAACACATCGCCGGCGGGCTGCGCCACGAGCTGCGGCCAGTGTTTGAGCATAAGCCCATTGGGCTGGCCTTGGTGGAAACGAATGCGCCCCTCACGCCAGCGCTCGTGCCAAAATTCCGCATCCATGGCGCTGCCTTCAGCTTCGGTAATCGGCGTTGATTGAGATGTAATCGTGGGTGAGGTCGCACGTCCACACGGTTGCAGCCGCATCGCCAACGCCGACGTCCACGGCGATATCGATGGTGTCCCGCCTCATGTACTGCGCGACGGGACCCTCGTCATAATCGGGCACGCGCTCGCCCATTTCGGCAAGCACGTGAGGCCCGAATGCGATGCGAAGCTTGTCGCGGTCGGCCATCGCGCCAGCCTTGCCAACAGCCATGACGATGCGGCCCCAGTTTGCGTCCTCGCCCGCGATTGCCGTCTTGACGAGCGGCGAATTCGCAATCGCCATCGCGATCTTGCGGGCGGCGATCACGTGCTCTGCCCCCGTCACCTTGATTGATATGAACTTGGAGATCCCTTCGCCGTCCTTGGCAATCTGCAAGGCGAGATCATGCATGACCGCATGCAGAGCCTCGCGCAAGGCAAGATAGCGTGGATCGGCCCGCTCTTGAATTGGCGGCGCGCCGCACTGTCCCGTGGCAAACACCAAGAAGGTATCACTGGTGGAAGTGTCGCCATCCACCGTGATGCAATTGAAGGTGGTCGCTGTCAGCTCACGTACGATTTGCTGCAACAAACCGGCATCAACCGCTGCGTCGGTAAACACGAAGGCAAGCATGGTCGCCATGTCCGGCGCGATCATGCCCGATCCCTTGGCAATCCCGCCGATCCTGGCTTCCATGCCCCCAGCGTCAAATGCCGCTGAAGACAGCTTTGGAAATGTATCCGTGGTCATGATGGCGGCGGCTGCATCGCTCCAAGCGGCAGGATCCGGCGGGCTCGTCACCTGTTGCGCCAATTGAGCCAATAACGCGCCAAATCCCGACGCATCGAGCGGTTCGCCGATCACCCCAGTCGAAGCCATCAGAACGTCTTGGACCTGGCAGCCAACCGCGGCCGCCGCCGCCTCAGCGGTCATTTGAACCGCCGTTTCCCCGCGCGTTCCCGTAAACGCATTGGCGTTGCCGGCATTGACGACAAGCGCACGAGTGGTGCCTTGGGCAAGCCGAAGCCGGCACCAATTCACCGCAGCCGATCGCGTTGCCGAGCGGGTTGTAACGCCCGCCGCCACGGTCCCTGGCGCAAGCGTCGCCAGCAGCAGATCCTTACGCCCCTGATAGCGCAACCCAGCAGCGATTGCGGCCAGGCCAACACCGGCAATTGGCGGAAGTGCAGGCAGCACCTGCGGGGCAAACGGGGATACCTTTGGCGGTGCCATTCGGGCCTCGGTCGTCTTGGTCGTTCTCGGAGCGCCGTCACACGCAGCCCCCGTGGCACGCTGGACCCCCAACCCGCCACGCTGGCCTGCCGCGCAACGCGCCAGGTTAGTTTTTCGGCTGCGTCGCGCCTTCGACCTGCTGTTTCACCTCGGGATCGAGATACTCCAGCTGCGCCTTGCCACGCAGGTCGTCCGTGACCGTCTTGACACGCTCGCGGATCATGAACATCCGCAGCCGTGGTTTCACTGTCTCAAATGGTGGTGCTGATTTCTCCCGCCGGTCGACAAGCTTGATAATGTGCCAGCCAAAGCGCGATTGCACGGGCTCGGAAATCTCATCGTCCTTGAGTGCAAACGCCGCCTTCTCGAACGCAGGAACCATCATGCCCTTGGAAAAATAGCCAAGGTCGCCGCCATTGTTGCGGCTTCCCGGATCCTGCGAGTTCTTCTTGGCAAGCTCAGCGAAGTCGCCATCGTGCACCAGCATTTCGTAGATCTCGACCGCTTTTTCCTTGGTCTTCACCAGGATGTGGGAGGCGCGGATCTCCTCGCCGCTTGACTGCGGCTTGATCTTTTCATCGTAGAACTTGCGCATCTCAGCTTCGGAGATGCTGCCGCTGACGACATTCTCAAAGTAGGCCTCACGCAAGGAGCGACGCTTCCAATAGGCCAAGCGGTCCTTGAAATCATCGCTGGTCTCAATGCCCTTGCCGACGGCTGCCTCTGCAATGAGCTGGTTTTCAATAAGAAATTCTATCAGCACTCGCCGGCGCGCGTTCTGCGGGATGCGTTGCAGTCGATCGCCGATTTCAGCTTGAGCCAAAGCGACGTCTTTTTCGGTAATCGCCGTGCCGTTCACGCGCGCGACGACCTTGTCGCCAGCCTCTTGGGCTTGCGCACAGACAGCACCGGGAAGAACCGCCAGCACGAGACCTGCTGAAACAGCCAAAGATCGGGCCAGCGTCTTGAAGGTTTGGGTCAAAGGAAACTCCTTGAGATGACCGGCTGGTCGTTGCCGGCAGGCGTCAGGATGAAGGCCGCCTGTTCCAGACGGGACTGCCTTTGCGGCGGTTTGAGCCGAAGCAAGCTGGCCAACACACCACTGCGACCACAATGAGATGCACATGCGTCACGATAACCCCACAGCGGCACACGGCCGTCGGTCAGGTCAACTCCGACAAGGCGTTCATTGACAATGTCAAGGCGCACTACATATGTGGGCGACAGCGTATGATGTCGCTTTACCCCCAAAAATCGCCCGTAAGCGCTGGCCGACCGACCCGCAACCGGACGCACTGCGGGGGCGGCGGGAACGAATTGCCGCAAGCGCGCACTGAGTGTGTGAACGACGCGGCACAAACAAGAAGGCGACCCGATGGTTTCGCTCGGCAACGTTTCTTTTGGAAATGTCACAATTGGCAAACTGGCATCCAAGTTCTTTGGGTCCTCCAACGAGCGCCGGGTCCGCAAATACCTGCCGCGGGTCGACGAGATCAATGCGCTAGAGGCGGAAATCGAAGCCCTCAGCGATGACGAATTGCGCGCGCGCACTGAGGCGTTCCGCAAACAACTGGCCGAAGGCGTCGACATTGACACCCTCGTCGTGCCCGCGTTTGCAACGGTGCGCGAGGCCGCCAAACGGACCTTGGGACAGCGCCATTTCGATGTGCAGCTGATCGGCGGGATGGTGCTGCACGAAGGCAAAATCGCCGAGATGAAAACTGGCGAGGGTAAAACGCTTGTCTCCACATTGCCGGTGTACCTCAACGCCTTGACCGGCCGGGGCGTCCACGTCGTGACCGTCAACGATTACCTTGCCGCGCGCGACGCTGCCTGGATGGGTCAAATCTATGAGTTCCTCGGGCTCAAGGTCGGTGTCATCACCCACGACATGGACGATGAGGAGCGCCAGAACCAGTACGCTTGCGACGTCACCTACGGCACCAACAACGAATATGGCTTCGATTATCTGCGCGACAACATGAAAGTCGACAAAGCCGAAATGGTGCAGCGCGAGCACCATTTTGCCATTGTTGACGAAGTCGACTCCATTCTGATCGACGAAGCAAGAACGCCACTGATTATTTCAGGGCCGATTGAAGACCGTGCGGAGCTTTACGCACAAATCGATACGCTGATGCCAGCGATCGAGCCGTCGGATTATGAACTCGATGAAAAGCAAAAGACCGTCACGTTCACTGAGGCGGGCAACGAAAAGATCGAGATGCTCTTGAAAGAGCACGAGTTGATCACCGGCTCGCTTTACGACATCGAAAACGTCACAGTCGTGCATCACGTGACGCAGGCCCTGAAAGCCCACAAGCTTTTCTTGAAAGATCGCGACTATATCGTGCGCAACAACGAAGTCGTCATCATTGACGAGTTCACCGGCCGCATGATGCCTGGTCGCCGCTATTCTGAGGGTCTTCACCAGGCCCTTGAGGCGAAAGAACACGTCGATGTTCAGCCCGAAAACCAAACGCTGGCTTCGATCACCTTCCAAAACTACTTCCGGCTTTACAGCAAACTTGCCGGCATGACAGGCACGGCTGAGACCGAAGCCGATGAATTCATGGACATTTACGGCCTCGACGTGGTGTCCGTCCCGACCAATCGGGATATTGCACGCCTTGACGAGGACGATGAGATCTATCGAACGGCTGAGGAAAAGTGGGAAGCGATTATCGATGAGATTTCCCGCGCGCGCGAGCGTGGCCAGCCGGTTTTGGTTGGCACTTCTTCGATTGAAAAGAACGAGTATCTGTCCGAGCTTTTGAAAAAGCGCAAAGTGCCCCACAAGGTGCTCAATGCGCGTTATCATGAACAAGAGGCCGAGATTATTGCCGAAGCCGGCATTCCTGGCGCGGTGACGATCGCGACGAACATGGCAGGCCGCGGTACCGACATTCAGCTTGGCGGAAACTTCGAACTCGAAGTCAAGAAAGAGCTCGGCGACATGCCGGAAGGTCCTGAGCGCGACGCCAAGACCGCCGAAATTCGCAAACGGATCGACGAGCGCCGCCAACAGGTCCTCGAAGCCTCAGAGGTGATCGAGCTTGAACCCGCCAAGAATGGCAAACCGGCCAAGACAATCGTCAAGCCGGGCGGATTGTACGTGATTGGCACCGAACGCCACGAAAGCCGCCGGATCGACAACCAGTTACGCGGGCGATCCGGCCGCCAGGGCGACAAAGGGCGATCAAAGTTCTACCTGTCGCTCGAAGACGACCTGATGCGAATTTTCGGCGGCGACCGCATGGACCGCATCCTTGGCACGCTCGGCCTCCAGCGTGGCGAAGCGATTGCGCACCCCATGATGAACAAGTCGCTGCAGATGGCGCAGAAAAAGGTCGAAGCGCGCAACTTCGACATGCGCAAGCAGATCCTCAAGTACGACGACGTCATGAATGACCAGCGCAAGGTCATCTTCGACCAGCGCCTCGATATCATGGCTGAGGAAGACGTCTCCGAAACCGTCCGCGACATGCGCGATGACGTGATCACGGCACTGGTCCAACGCTGCATTCCAGAAAATGCCTACGTCGAGCAATGGGACCTCGACACGCTGGACGAGGGCATCAAAGCGCTCTTCGGTCTGGAATTGCCAATCAAGGATTGGGCCGATGAGGAAGGCATCGCGGAGGAACAAATCCGCGAGCGCATTATCAAACGCGTTGAAGAGCGTTATGCGGCAAAGACCGTCGATCTTGGCGCCGAAAACATGCGTCACATCGAAAAAATGGTTCTGCTGCAAACCCTTGACCACCTTTGGCGTGAACACCTGGTGCAGGTCGAGCATCTGCGTCAGGTGATCGGCTTCCGCGCATACGGTCAACGCGACCCGCTGAACGAATACAAGCACGAGGCGTTCTTGCTGTTTGAGGCCATGCTCGTGCGTCTGCGCGAGATGGTGACTGGGCAGCTCATGCACGTGGAGTTGATGCCGGAAGAACCGCTCTACGATGACGTGGATCTCGACTCCGACGACCTCAAAGCCTTCCACCCCGACGTCTCAGACCTTGATGAGTTTGCGCGTGCCGACGCGGCCATTGCCGGTGGAGAGCGCCTTGACGCCGCCGGCTATGAAGAGGACGGCGAGCTCAAGACGCGGCCTGTGCGCACCAAGATTTCAGCCGATGCGCGCGATCCATCGCGGCCGGAGACCTGGGGTAAGGTCAAGCGGAATGAGGCTTGCCCCTGCGGCTCGGGCAAGAAATTCAAGCAATGCCACGGCAAGCTGTCTTAGATGATTTCAGGGCCTGGTGTAAGCACCTGCCGAGATCTCATGCATGTCGCATCCAATCGGATTCACGCCGCAAGGCCGCAAAGCGGCCCGGGCCATCGATGTTCGTGTTCGAAACATCGACACGAAAACGACCCGCCATCGCGGAGGGCCAACGGCCCGTGAGCGAAACAGAGATCAAGCGAAGCGCATTTGATGCGACACGCTTTAGGTTTGCGATGATTGCTCCATGGATCGGTTCAGGCAATGACGGCTGAACCGGATGAGCATGATGCGCACCGCTGAGTGATGCAGGTTGAGGCCCGCCCTTGAGAAGCCGGCCTGCAAGGCTCTGAGCGTGGTCGTGAGCGCGGCCGGACACGGTCCTTGCCAAGATCCCAGCCAGAGCCAAACCGTCAGCAGAAAAGCGTGATACCGGCGGTGGCTCCTCAAGCTACGCCGTCCAAGCTGTGCGGGCGCTGCGGGCAAAGCCGGCGCAGGTCTAATCGCGAAACAGGATGTTGGCGGGCTTAAAACGCAAAGCGTCCTTTGCCGCCTTCTCTTCCCGGCGCCGACGGCGCTCACGCTGCGTCACCGAGACGCCCGCCGCATACGGCGCGACACTTCCAGCCGCCGTCACGAAACGACGTTTGGGCCCGTTTGCAACGACCTTACGGTCACCACTCGGGTGCGCGCTTGGCAACGGCGTGAATGCTGCAACTTCGGGCCTGGAGAAGACCGGACAGGCCCCGCTCGGGTCAGGCCGCGGGCCACGATGCAGGACGTTCACATGATACCGCCGCCGGCAAACCACGATTGGCGGCGGCAAACGCGTCGCCTCAAAGACATCGTAGGCTTTCTTCAGCGTCGCCCAAAACCTGATATGCCGGCTCTTGGCATGCTTGACCATGTTCTCATCGGTCGGGCGAAACGGAAACGCGTGGACCTCGATCACCGATTGACCGCCGATGAACGCTTCGCGGGCAAGCGCGTAGATCTCCTCAATCCAGGTGTCAGTCATCGCGTAGCAGCCGGCCGAAGTGCAATCGCCATGCACCATCAGGAACTTGCCGGTACGCCCGTTCGCGCGCTCGTAAGCGTTGGGATATCCCAGATCAAACGACAAATGATAATCCGAGTTCGGGTTCATCATATGCCGGTTGACCCGATAGAACCCTTCCGGTGCCTGCTTGTCTCCTTGCTTGCGCTTTGGACCAAGCTCACCGGACCATGCGCAAATGGGATATGTCTTGAGATGATAATAACGGCCGTCTTCGCGCTGCTTCCAGATTTCGAGTTCTGACTCGGATTTGAATATGCGCACGAAGATCGGCGAAGACGCGCGCATCTTTTTAGCCGCCATCAACCGCATCATGTCCGACGACAGCGGTTTGAGATGCGCCGGCATGTCGATTTTGGCGCAACCGGCCACGATGACGCAGGACACGGCGGCCAGAACCGCAGCGAGCCGCGCCGCAATGCGCGTTGAAGCTCCGCGACGAGATGGAGCCTGATGAGTTAAAAGCGACATCATGGCATTGCCTCGCACCAGGGCCGTGACCTTCAAATCGATGCGCACCCGCCAAACCGTTTCACGGCGCACTTTCAAAGACAAATCAAACGGATGTTTCCGTTCGCTTTAAAGGCGCCGCGTGATGTCGACAAATCACGGCGCCGTTTGTTCCACATGTCGTTCCACTGATTGCGCGGCGTTTTTGCGGCTAAGATGCGGGCTTGCCGCGGCGGCGATCACAGCACCGTGGATCTCAACGCACACAAACCATGGTCTGCATCGATCGTGCACACCGCAAATGAAACACCGCGCCATCGCTGCTGCGATCGGCCCCAGTGTTCCAGGCTCCATCCTGGCCGCTTCAGTTAGCCACGCGGCCAATTGCCAGAAACCGCTGCTGACGCTGTTCGCGAAGCTCATCTGGCGACAGACCAGCAAACATTTCCAAGGCGGCTGACAAATGCTGACCCGCTGTTGCGATCATCGCGTCCGCATCGCGATGCGCACCGCCAACCGGCTCTGGCACAATCTCGTCGATCACTTTCAGATCGAGAAGGTCCTGCGCTGTAATCTTCATGCTGGTGGCCGCATCTTGGGCTTTGCCGCTATCGCGCCAGAGAATTGACGCGGCCGCCTCCGGCGAGGCCACCGTATAAATGGCGTGTTCGAGCATCAAAATCCGGTTCGCGGTCGCAATCGCGATGGCGCCGCCCGATCCACCCTCTCCGACCACAATTGTGATGACGGGAACGCCCAGTGCCAAGCTTCGATCGGTTGAGCGCGCTATGGCCTCAGCCTGTCCGCGTTCTTCAGCCCCAACGCCCGGATAGGCACCGGCGGTATCAACAAACGTCACGACCGGCATCTGGAACCGTTCAGCCATGTCCATCAGACGGACGGCCTTTCGGTACCCTTCAGGCCGAGCCATACCGAAATTGTGCTTGATGCGGCTGTCGGTGTCAGAACCTTTTTCATGGCCCATCACCATCACCGGTCGATCGCCAAGGCGCGCTGGCCCACCAACGATCGCGGCGTCTTCGCCGTGATAGCGGTCGCCCGCAAGCGGCGTGAACTCGTCAAACAATGCCTGGATGAATTGCAGGGTATGTGGACGGTCGGGATGCCGCGCAACCTGCGTCTTTTGCCAAGGGGACAGATTGGCATAGGTCGCCGCAAGCGCTTCTTGAGCCTTTGTCTGCAGCGTTGAAACCTCGTCGGAAATCTTCACCGACTGGTCTTCGCGCGCAAGCTCTTCCAACTCCGAGATCTTAGCTTCGAGTTCGGCGATGGGTTTTTCGAAATCGAGGTAGGTCTTGATCGTTTGGCGATCCACTTGGCCGGTCCACTTTAGATTGTCGCAACGCGCCGCCGTTTTGGCAGCGATCCTTTGGCGAGAGATCGTGTGGGAACGCTGATGCTGTCAAGTCTCGCCGCCAGGCTCGGATGCCGAGGCACGCAAGACGGCGAGTGGATGGTGCTCTTGAACGAGCGCTTTCAGCCGCGCATCGAGAACATGCGTATAGATCTCGGTTGTCGAGATATCGGCATGCCCCAGAAGTTGCTGAACCGCCCGCAGATCCGCGCCACGATCAAGCAGATGACTTGCAAACGCATGACGCAAAACGTGTGGGCTTAATCGGTCCGGATCGAGCCCAGCGACTTCTGCGACCTCCTTGATATCGCGCCCAGCCGCCTGCCTGCTGAGATGGCCGGTTGCGCCGCGCGCTGGAAACAGCCATTTGCTGTGCGTCAAGCCGCTGCCCCCGTCAGCGCCCCGGCCGACATCCTCAAGATAGGCATAGAGCGCGTCACGGGCAGCATTGCTCAGCGGGACCATGCGTTCGCGCCCGCCCTTGCCGGTGATGATCATGACGCGCTCATCACCCCGCAGGACGGAACGCGGCAAAGTCACAAGCTCGCTAATCCGCATGCCGGTCGCATAGAGCATTTCCAGGATACAACTGGTGCGTCGCGCCTTCAGCCGGTCACGCCCGGGTTGCGCATCGCTGGCCAACCGCGCCGCTGTCGCAAGCAGCTTATCGACTTCGTTGACGGTTAGCGTCCTGGGTAGCGGCTTGGAAGCTTTCGGGGGGTCGATGCCGCGCGTGGGGTCGACCGCGATTGCCCCTTCAGCCAACTGATACTGAAAAAACTGGCGCAACGCAGAGAGGTGGCGCGCACGGCTCGCCGGCGCGAGGCCTTCAGCAGCAAGGCTGGCAAGATAGCCGCGCAATTGTGCGTCGGTTGCGTTCGACAGCTTGTCGCCAGGCGTCACGATCGAGACGACCGCGCGCTCAAGATCGCGACGGTAGGCCTCCAACGTATTCTCGCTTGCGCCGCGCTCGGCCGCCAACGCGGAGAGGAATTCGGCAATTTCGCCATACCGATCGGTCGCGGCGCTCACTGATCAAGCCCCGTGCGCGGCCAGAAATCGAATACGGCTTCGACGGCAAGTCGGCGCGCGTCCGCCTCCAGGCCTGCCTGTTTGAGGCCGCGGATCGCGTCGCCAAGCGCAAGCATATGCGACCCAGCCGGTCCCCGCTCGCCAATTGTTGCCAGCGTCAAAAGAACCGTACGGGCGATTTGCCCCGCTTTTGCTGCCTCACCGAGCTGGCTCAACGTCCCCGTTGGCGGCAGGTGGCCTTCGGTCGGCTGCTTCGTGCGGTTTGCCGCGTTCCAAAGCCCGATTGGAACGTTGTAGTTCAACGCATCCAGCACGGTTGCCAGCCGATGCAAGGCAGCTGGCGGAATCCGGCCCGCAAGGGCAAGCTGTTCAACGAGCGCCAGATCAGCGCCCCGACGCGCGGCCGGCACGCGCGAATCGGCAATATCGACAAGGGCGCGCCAATGGCCAAGACGCCCGCGTGTCGGCCCATCTGTCCGATCCGAAAAGTCGATCCACTGACGCGCCAGCGCCAAGCGGCCAGCCGCGATACTGCTCTCGACCGCCGTTTCTGCAAACCAGCCGATTTCGACCACCGGCTTGATTTGCGGAATGATGGTGGCCGCCAGCCGAAGGGCGGCGGCGTAAAATCCCTCGCGCTTGGCCGCATCGACAAATGCCCGAATATCGCGGGTGCGCTGATACATCGCCCGCTCGCTGCGGATCGCCTGCCACAGCCGGCCGCGCCGCGTTTGGGCGGTGACGGGATCAGAGACTTTCAGCGCGCTGACCCGATCATAGGCTGCCTCCAGATCACGCACGGATAACACACCGGCGCCAGCGGCTTTTTCCGCCGCCGCAATCCGCAACGCAACCGGCGCCGACTTATCAATCGCAATCGAAATTGCCGCCGGAAGCGTCAGCCGATCAACATCCGCTGGCCCAAGCGCAGAGGGCAGCAAGAGAAGCAAGCGCGCATCTAGAAGTGTCAAACGCGCCGTATCCGTTGCCGCGCCAGGATCGCCCCGCCCAACGGCTTCAAGAATCGCAATGGTGGTCGGCGCATCGATCTCCGCCTCCCGCGCCAGACTGGCTGCCAGCGTTGCGCCGCTTGGCTGCCCGGAACGCGCGGCGCAAAACCCTGCATAGAGGATCGATGCCCCCTGCAGCGCCTTGGGGAACTGGGCCGCGCCAGCCGCCACGGCTTTGACGGTCGCACAGCCATTGGCGGTATCGCCGAGCGCGATCTGCGCACGCGCCGCCCCCAGACGCGCCACGGGACCGGCCTGCTCGCCCAAAGCTTCCGCGATGGCCAAGCTCTCCCGGATCGCACCGGAGCGGTACAGCGCGTTCAGCCGCAGTTCCGCGAACCGACCGTCCTGATCGGCGCCATTCCCGGTCGTCAAAAGCCGCTGCCATGTCGGACGCAGCGACCACGACAGCACCGGCAAATTCATCGTGGCAAGATGCTGCTGAAACGCATCGACGGACATCGCCTGCCACGGGTCGATGCCCGGGCGGCCCGCCACCGCGCCAGTCCGCTGTGGGACCGGTCCAGCAACACCGGGGCCACCAAAATTGGCCTGCGGTCCTTCACCGATTGGAGCCAACTCACGGCGGTCCACGCGGTCCTGCACGACAGGTCCTGCCGTTTCCGGCGCGGCGAGGCGTGGCGGTGTCCGGCGGGCTTGCGGATCGCGGGTTGGCGCCTGCTGGGTCTCGTCATCGCGCGACGCAAACGGGTTCCACCGCTCCTGACCAAGGCCCGGCGACGCGGATCCTATCGCCAGCAATGCGACCAGAACGGCCGTCCGAGCGCCGCTCCGATCGGCCTGAACGATGAGCCCAAGCGCATTTTCAAAATCGCATATCTGGCCATTTGATCGCATGCGCCACCCATCACCGCTCAATTCGCACGCCAGGCAGCGATTTGCGGACTTCCGTCTGCGGCGGCTCGAAATGCACCGCCATCATATAGAGGCCAACGTAGGCAAGCGCTGACAGGACACCGGCAAACAGGACAAACCGAATGAGCGGCGACATGGTTGCAGTCTCCATTCCAGTTCGCTTCGCCACCGCCGCAAGGCGGATTCTTGACAGGCGATACGCCGAGACTGTGCATTTGTTGAGACGCTGACCGACGTCTGTTGGACACCGACTGGCCGCGAACACGATCACCCCCGCCGCTCGGCCCCCACAGCAGGTCCCCCACAGCAGGTCCCCCACAGCAGGTCAACGCCTCGCAAATCGAATATGACCAGTGACCTCTTGCTAGCTTGAATCGCACTTGCGAGCCGTGCAAGTTGACGGGCTGGAGGAGGCCTGTCCTGTGAGTGTTGCAATTCGGAAACGTGGCCGGGGGCGCGGCAGCGACAATGATGCGCGCCAATCGCCGAAAAAGGCCGGCCGCGTCGATGAGCGGGCCGCCGGGATTCGCGCGCAACTGGGCCATCGGCCGGTCGTGCTCGTGGGCCTTATGGGCTGTGGCAAATCCTCGATCGGCCGGCGATTGGCGACCGCACTTGACCTTCCATTTGTGGACGCTGACGAGCAAATCGAATCGGCTGCGCAAAAGACCATCGAAGAAATTTTCCGCGATCACGGCGAACCCTATTTCCGCGACGGGGAACGCAAAGTCATTGCCCGCTTGCTCGGCGAGGGCGCGCACGTCCTGGCAACCGGCGGTGGCGCATTCATCGACGCCTCGACCCGCGCGCTGCTTCTCGACGGCGCGGTGACGATCTGGCTGCGGGCCGAGTTCAAAGTATTGATGGAACGCGTCAGACGGCGCGATAATCGGCCTCTGCTCAAGCAAGGCAACCCGGAAGAAACCATGCGCCGGCTGATGGCCCAGCGCTACCCGATTTATCAAGAGGCCGATCTCATCGTACAGTCCCGCGATGTCGGCCACGAGGTGATCGTCGACGAAATCATCCAAGCGCTGGCCGACACCTTGATTGCACCTGCGTCGTCACCGGATGGCCAGGGTCCCGGCGCCGCCGTCGGCGCGATATCATAACGGGGCGCGGCCGCTGATCTGCATCGCGGCGCAGCCAAGCTGCACGCTGACGTGACAACGCAACAGACGAAAAACAACGCAACAAACACAAAGGCGACGTCGTGGAACCGGCCGGCACGCGGACTGTACATGTGGACCTCGGCGAACGCGCTTATGATGTCCTCGTTGGACGCGGCCTCATCACAGCCGCAGGCAACTTGGTCGCCGAACGCTTTCCAGGCCGTAAGACCGCGATCGTCACCGATACGAACGTGGCCGCCGCCCAACTCCCGGCGCTCACGACAAGCCTTGAGGCAGCTGGCGTCGCCGTGCGCACGACCATCACCGTGCCGGCCGGAGAGGGCTCAAAGTCGATCGCAACGCTAGAGCATGTCTGCGATGCGCTCCTTGCCTCCGGCCTTGAGCGCCGCGATCTTGTGATTGCACTTGGCGGCGGGGTTGTTGGCGACCTAGCCGGTTTCGCCGCAGCCATCGTGCGCCGTGGCGTGGATTTTGTGCAGATCCCCACGTCGTTGCTGGCCCAAGTCGATTCCTCGGTCGGCGGCAAGACCGGGATCAATTGCCGTCACGGCAAGAACTTGCTGGGCGCATTTCATCAGCCCATCCTGGTTCTTGCCGACACGGACGCACTTGCCACGCTGCCAGACCGCGAACTTCGGGCGGGCTATGCGGAGGTCGTCAAATACGGCCTGCTCGGCGATGCAGCATTCTACGAATGGCTCGATGCCAATCGCGCCAACATTGTCGAGCGCGCGCCCGAGCCAATTATCGAGGCGGTGACGCGCAGCATCAAAGCCAAGGCAGACATCGTGGTGCGCGATGAACGTGAGGCCGGCGACCGCGCCCTTCTGAACCTGGGCCACACATTCGGCCACGCACTGGAAGCCTGGGCTGGCTTTTCAGATCGCCTGCTGCATGGCGAAGCCGTTGCAATCGGCATGTGCCTGGCGTTCCGCTTTTCCGAACGCGTCGGCCTCGCGCCGCCTCAGAGCGCTGCGCAGGTCGCGGGCCATATCAAGTCGATGGGGCTGCCAACAACAATTCACGATATCCCCGGCTCTGATGAACCGAATGTTGACGCACTGGTCACTTTAATGGGGCAGGATAAGAAGGTCGTCGCAGGCGAGCTTACCTTGATCCTGGTGCGTGGTATCGGGCAGGCGTTCACGACCCGCGAGTACCCCATGTCAAAGGTCGCTGACTTCCTACAAGACGAGCTTGCCTCTGGACGCTGACAAGTGCCGTGCGCATATCCCCTGTCAGGCTGGTACCTGCGACGCGAACCGCCAGCGCGCCCACTGACCGGTGCTGACCACCGCTGACCACAAAGACCAATGGAAACCGCTCTTATTCTGACCGTCATCGCGGTCGTTCTGCTTCTCACCGTCTCGGCCTTCTTTTCCGGTTCCGAGACCGCGCTGACGGCTGTCTCGAAGGCGCGCATGCACGCGCTTGAGCAGGAGGGCAACGTCAAGGCGGCCGAAGTATCCCGCCTGCTGACCCGGCCCGAGCGGATTATCGGCACGGTGCTGCTCGGCAACAATCTCGTCAACATCCTGGCCTCGGCGCTGACAACAAGCTTGCTGATCGCGTTGTTTGGCGAAGCTGGCGTGGCCTACGCGACGCTGCTGCTGACCGTCGTGATTGTGATTTTCTGTGAGGTCCTGCCAAAGACCTACGCAATCGCGTACCCGGACCGCTTTGCGCTTGCCGTCGCGCCGGTGATGCGGATTCTCATTATCGTTTTGTCGCCGGCCACGCGTCTCATCGAGGCGATCGTCCAAGCCTTCCTGGTGATGACGCCAGGCAAGGAGGATGACGACGCGAATATCCTCGCGGCCCATGATGAGATCCGCGGCACCATCGAATTGTCATCGCGCGAAGGCGGCGTGGCGCGCGACGATGTGCACCGGCTCGGCGGCGTGCTCGACCTCAAAGATCTGCAAGTGCTCGACATCATGGTCCACCGCACGCGGATGGAGACGATCAACGCAGACGATCCGCCCGAAAAAATCGTCAACGACGTCCTCAACAGCCGCTATACGCGCATGCCGATCTGGCGCGACGAACCCGAAAACATTATCGGCATCTTGCATTCCAAAAACCTGCTTGCGGCACTTGGCCGTGCACGGTGGGACACAAGCAAGATCGACGCGGCCGAGATCGCATCAGAGCCATGGTTCGTGCCCGATACGACAAGCGTTAACGATCAGCTCAATGCATTCCTCCGCTCCAAGGCACAGCTCGCGCTGGTCGTCGATGAGTACGGCGAAGTGCAGGGTCTGATTACGTTGGAAGACATTCTGGAAGAGATTGTCGGCCAGATCACCGACGAGCATGACCCCGGCGACAACTCCATCAGGCCGCAGGGCGACGGAACGGTGAATGTCGACGGCGGTGTGCCAATCCGCGACCTCAATCGCGAAATGGACTGGAACCTGCCTGACGACGAAGCGACAACCGTCGCGGGGCTCGTCATCCACGAAGCGCAGACAATTCCCGAGCCCGGCCAGACATTCACATTCCATGGTTACCGGTTCGAAGTGCTCCGCAAGAGCCGCAACAAGATCACAGCGCTTCGGATCAAACCGGTTCCAGCAGACGTCGAGGCCGCTTAGCCCCAATCCGGATTGGACGGCCACGCCCGAACCGATTTCTGCAGCTCATCCAAGAAACCGAAATCAATACGGGCGAACGCGCGTGCTCCTGTGATGCTTCAAGCATCAAGCGCGGCCGAAAGGCTTGGATCGACCGCCTCCCCAGGCGCAAACGCGTGAATGGCAAGCGCATGCACGCCGCCCGGCGCCAACTCTTCAGCCAGCAACGCATTGATCTTGCGATGGCGCTCCAGGCGGCTCAGGCCGGAAAAGGCCTCAGCAATCACCACAACCCTGAAATGACTGTCGCCAGTCCCAGGCGAACTTCGGTGTCCGGCGTGCAGCGCGCTCTCGTTTAAAACCGCGATGCGTTCTGGCCGAAGTGCCGCGCTCAGCTTGTCGCGCATGCGATCCGCAACGGACATGTCCGCGTTCCTTTCATAAGCGCGCCGGCCACACAGTGCCAATTGCGCTTGTCAATCCCTTGTCTTGCTCGCTCTGGCTGAGCATACTCCGGCGCCCATGACCAGACCGTCCAAATACTTCGACATGGTTCGCATCCGCGGCGCCAAGGCCGCCGACGAGCCCGTGCGTCCGGAGGTGCCCCCCTGTCAGTGGAAAGGCTGTCAGAAGCCGGGCAAATATCGCGCGCCCAAGGGCCGTGGTCGAGACGGTGAGTTCTTCGCTTTCTGTGCGGAACATGTTCGCGAGTACAACAGCTCGTACAATTACTTCGACGGAATGACGAATTCCGAGATTGAGGACTTCCAGCGCGACGCGTTCTACGGCCACCGGCCGACGTGGAAACTTGGCGAGAATTCGCACGCGGAAGGCGCGGACGGCGAGGCTCCGCGCGCGCGCAAAGGTCGCGGCCGGGCGCAGAGCAACGAACCGCCGATGGCGGCCAGCGCGCAGGAGTTCCACGCGTGGCGCGCCCGTCAGGAGCGCAAGTCAGCGAAAACCAAGACGCGGCGCCTAAAGCCCCTGGAACGCAAGGCAATTGAGACGCTTGGCTTCACCGAGCCGCCCACGAAAGACGAAATCAAAACGCGTTATAAGGAGCTGGTGAAGAAGCACCATCCCGACGCCAATAGCGGTGACCGCGCATCCGAGGACACGTTGCGCGAGATCATCCAGGCATATAATTTCCTGAAACAGGCCGGTCTGGTGTAGGGCGCATGCCCCCACGCCAACCAGACAACCATGCGGTTCGCCACAGCCCCGCGCCGGGCACGTTCGCGCCGCGCCATCACAAGAAGCCGAAACCAAACAACGCCAGGTCAAGGGACGTATGCGCTCACCAACTGACGCAGCGGTCGTAGAAACGGCCGGTCTGCCCGACAAAACGATCTCGGTCCGCGACGTGTTCGAGATCGAGACGGATATGAACGTTCAAGCGTACGCTGAGCCCAGTGCGCATGTTCCTGATGTGGACCCGGACTACCAGTTCAATCGCGAGGTCACGCTCGCGATCCTGGCCGGCTTCAAGCACAATCGCCGCGTGATGGTTCAGGGCTATCACGGAACCGGCAAATCAACCCACATCGAACAGGTTGCCGCGCGCCTCAATTGGCCGTGCGTGCGAGTCAACCTGGACAGCCACGTCTCGCGGATCGACCTCGTCGGCAAAGATGCAATCGTCATCAAAGACGGCAAACAGGTCACGGAATTCCGCGAAGGCATCCTGCCGTGGGCACTGCAAAACAACGTCGCGCTCGTGTTTGACGAATACGATGCCGGCCGGCCCGACGTCATGTTTGTGATCCAGCGCATCTTGGAAGTCTCGGGCAAGCTGACGCTTCTCGACCAGTCCAAGGTCATCCGCCCGCACCCAGCTTTCCGGCTGTTTGCCACAACCAACACGATCGGCCTCGGTGACACGTCTGGCCTTTATCATGGCACGCAGCAGATCAACCAGGGCCAGATGGACCGCTGGTCACTTGTGGTCACGCTCAATTACCTGCCGCATGACGACGAGGTCGAAATCGTTCTTTCAAAAGCCAAGAGCTATGCGGAAACGCCGGCTGGCCGCAAAACGATCGACAACATGGTCCGCGTTGCAGACTTGACCCGCTCAGCATTTATGAACGGCGACCTGTCGACCGTTATGAGCCCGCGGACGGTTCTGACCTGGGCTGAAAACGCGGAAATCTTCGGCGATGTCGGCTTTGCGTTCCGCCTGACGTTCTTGAACAAGTGCGACGAGTTGGAGCGTCCGGCGGTGGCGGAGTTCTACCAACGCTGCTTCAATGCAGAGCTGCCGGAGAGCGCAGCGAACGTGGCGCTGAGCTGACGGCGACGTAAGGGGCGAAATGGCAACGGCGGCTAGACTGGGCGATGGCGAATTCCCAACGGGCCTGACAGTCGCTCAGGTCTGCGACCGGGTGCGCGATCGCCCTGGCCACTGTGAGCTGAATGACGGCACCGCATTCGGCTCTGGCGCGATCGCGCTCAACCCGCTCGGTATGCCCGTCGTTTTCCAAGCCCCTCGACCCTGAGACCTCAAATCATGTCGTCATCCGCAGGAAAAAACGCACCGTCGCCGACCGAACCGCTCAAACGCGCGGTCGCTACGACCGTGCGTGCGATTGCCGGTGACGGCGACCTGCAAGTGACGTATGCAGCCGGGCGCCCGGTGCGGGATGGCAAGACCATCAATCTGATGGAGCCTTCACGCTTACCGAGCGCTGAGGAAGTTGCCGTCCTGCGTGGCTGGGCCGACAGCCTGTCACTAACCTCAGCGTGCCACGACACCAAGCTACATCGTTCGCTGATGCCGGACTCAGGCCCGGCGCGAACGGTCTTTGACGCCGTTGAACGGGCCCGTATCGAAGCGTTTGGTGCGCGCAGGATGGGCGGTGTGGCGGCCAATCTGACCGCCAAGATCGAGGATCAATACGCCGACGGGCGGTTCTCTGGCGTCACCGAACAGGCCGACGCGCCGCTGGAAGATGCCTTGGCGCTGCTGGTGCGAGAGCAACTGACGGGTGCTGAGCCACCGCGGCTTGCCAAACCGTTGGTCGATGTCTGGCGGCCCTGGGTGGAAGAACGCGCCGGCGAAACGTTGGCTCGGCTTGAAAATTGCGCCGATGATCAAGCCGCCTTCGCCGAACTGATCCAACAACTCCTGCGCCAGCTCGATCTGACCGACGATGCAACGCAGGGCGAACCTGAGGACGGTGAAGACGAGGAGCAGGACGCTCCCGACAGCGGCGATCAGCAGGCCGATGACGAAGGAGACAGTTCGGAAGGCCAAGAGCGCGCGAACGAGGAACAGACCGCACAGGGCGAGGAGGGCGATTTCGAAGAATCCACCGAGATGGCCGATTCAGACGACTTCCTCTCAGATGACGACAGCCAGGAAACCGCAGAGACCGACGAGCCCTGGCGGCCGAACACGAGCGTGCTCGATGATCCCTCGTCATTTGGCTATCAGGTTTTCACCAACGCCTTCGACGAAGAGATCGCAGCCGAAGATCTGTCGACACCTGAGGAATTGGAGCGTCTCCGCGCCTTCCTGGACAAGGAACTGCGTAATCTTTCAGGCGCGGTCTCGCGGCTTGCCAATCGCTTGCAACGCCTCTTGATGGCCCAGCAGAACCGCGCATGGGAATTCGACTTGGACGAAGGCACGCTTGATGCGGCCAGGTTAACGCGCGTCGTGATCGACCCCATGGCGCCTTTGTCGTTCAAACGCGAACGCGACGCCGATTTCCGCGACACGGTCGTGACACTTTTGTTGGACAACTCAGGCTCGATGCGCGGCCGCCCGATCATGGTGGCTGCATGCTGCGCCGACATTCTGGCCCGCACGCTTGAGCGGTGCGGCGTCAAGGTGGAAATCCTTGGCTTCACAACCCGCGCTTGGAAAGGCGGTCAAGCCCGCGAAGCCTGGCTCGCGGCTGGTAAACCTGCCTCTCCAGGACGCCTGAATGACTTGCGCCACATTGTCTACAAAGCCGCCGACGCCCCGTGGCGGCGCGCCAAGCGCAATCTGTCGCTGATGATGCGCGAAGGCCTGCTCAAAGAAAACATCGATGGCGAAGCCCTCGCGTGGGCCCACCGCCGCATGCTCGGCCGGCCCGAACAACGCCGCATCTTGATGATGATTTCCGACGGTGCGCCCGTTGATGACTCCACGTTGTCTGTGAACTCCGGCGCTTACCTGGAAAATCACTTGCGCCAGGTCATCGAGGAAATCGAAACGCGCTCTGCCGTTGAGTTGATCGCAATCGGCATCGGGCATGACGTGACGCGGTATTACCGCCGCGCGGTCACGATTACCGACCCATCAGAGCTTGCCGGCGCCATGACCGACCAACTTGTCTCTCTGTTTGCGGAAGACGCTGCGCCCGCACACGGCGCTGGGCCAGGCACGGACCGTCGCGGTCCACGACGCTAAAGCGTGTCGCATGAAATGCGCCTCGCTTGAGCTCTGTTGCGCTCACGGG
>CAZOGY010000055.1:13759-21770 GCA_964579305.1 uncultured Hyphomicrobiaceae bacterium | reverse complement strand
CCGCCGTTCGATGTGCACACGTTCGCGCTCGACGTGCTTTGGGAGGCGACTTGAGGCGAAAGGCCATCGCACGGTCTGCAGTCCCAGAAGTCTTCAGTCCCACACGCCCTTGTTGGCGCCGAGGTCCGCCACGCCGCCGCCAGCGAAACGGACCGCTTCTTGCGCGGCACGCACGAGTGCTTTGGCTTTGTTAATGCACTCCTGCTGTTCGTTTTCGGGAATGCTGTCGTAGACGAGGCCGGCGCCAGCCTGCACGTGCATTTCGCCGTCTTTGACCAGGGCGGTGCGCAAGACGATGCAGGTGTCCATATTGCCGTCCGCCGAGAAGTAGCCAACACAGCCCGCGTAGGGCCCGCGCTTATGGGTCTCCAACTCATCGATGATTTCCATGGCGCGTACTTTTGGCGCGCCAGAGACGGTGCCGGCTGGAAAGCCGGCCATCAGCGCGTCGATCGCGTCGTGGTCTGAGCGAAGACGGCCGATGACGTTGGAGACAATGTGCATGACATGGCTGTAGCGCTCGATGACGAACTTGTCGGTCACCCGGACTGAGCCAATTTCGGCAACGCGGCCAACGTCGTTTCGGCCGAGGTCGAGAAGCATCAGGTGTTCGGCGCGCTCTTTGGGATCGGCGAGCAGTTGTTCGGCCAGCATCTGGTCCTCGGCCGCTGTCGCACCGCGCCGCGCGGTGCCTGCGATCGGGCGAATGGTCACCTCGCCATCGCGCGCGCGCACCAAAATTTCAGGGCTTGAGCCGACCAGCGCAAAATCCACAAAGTCCAAATGGAACAGGAACGGCGAAGGGTTTGTGCGCCGCAAGGCACGGTAGAGCGCGAATGGCGGCAGCGCGAAGGGCATCGTGAAGCGCTGGGACAAGACGATCTGAAAGGCATCGCCGGCTGCGATGTAGTCCTTCGCGCGCTGAACCATGTCCATGTAACGTTGCGGCGCTGTGTTGGACACCGGCTCAGCGGTTGCAGCCGTTGCAGCCGCGTGCGCTGGATCTGCCGCGCGTTGCTGGGTTGGCAGAGGCTGGTCGAGGGCGGCACTTGCGGTCGCAAGGCGATCCTGCGCGGCGTGAAAGGCTGTCTCGGCGTTGATCCCATCGCGTGGGCGCACGGGCGTCACGACCGTGATTTCGTCTTTCACGGTGTCGAAAATGGCCATCACGGTCGGCCGCATCAGGATCGCATCAGGCACGGCCAGGACGTCGGGTGGGCACGCGGGCAGGTGTTCCACCAGGCGGACCGTGTCGTAACCCATGTATCCAAAGATCCCAGCGACCATAGGGGGCAAGCCCTCGGGGATCTCGATCCGGCTGTCGTCGAGCAGGCGCCGAAGCGCGGTCAGGGTCCCGCCGGGATCGGGTTGAAACGCGTCGAAGTCGTCTTGGGGCGATCGGTTGATCTCGGCTGAATTTCCGTTGGCGCGCCAAATGAGATCCGGCGCGAGCCCGATAATCGAATAGCGGCCGCGGATTGCACCACCTTCGACAGATTCCAAAAGGAAGCTCATCGAACGGTCCGGTGCCAGTTTCATGTAAGCGGAAACGGGTGTTTCCAGGTCAGCGACACGCGTCGTCGTCAGCAATTGTGGCTTGCCGGCGTCATAAAGCTCGGCGAAGCGCTCGGGTATCGAGCGATCACCGCTGGATTGTGCCAACGCCTGTCCGCTTGGTGATTTTGGAGCGGCCTTTGCTGACTTCGGTTTGGCCGCTGCCTTTGGTCTTGCTTTTGCCGCCGCCTTTTTGGGTGTCTTGGAGCCGCGCGCCATTATTGCTGCCTGATGCCGAGCGTTTGGTTCAAGACGGCGGTATTGATGTTGACGTCGATTTCCGATCTCAGCTTCGCGAGATACTGGCGTAAGACGTCTTCGCTGCGTTGGCGGCCGAGCGTTTCAGCCAGCTTTTTGCGTTCTTCATCGGTCATCGGTTTGGGCGCGGTGACATCATCGACCGCGATGACGAGACGCGATGTTCCGTCCGCACCGGCCACCGAAGCTGCGTCACCTTTCGCCAACGAGAATGCGCGCGCAATTGCTGCTTGCGGCAGGCCCTGTACCGTGTCGGTGCGCTTGACCGGTTTGGTCGTCTTGACTTCCGGTTTTTCTGCAAGCGATTTTGCGACGTCTGCGAGCGGTTGGCCGTCCTGGACTTTCTTGGCCAAGTCATCGGTCAGCGTGCGCAAGGCCTTGGTGCGTTCGGCCGCAATCCAAGCCGTTTTAACCTCATCTTTCACGTCAGAAAATGCGCGCTGTTTTTCTTCTGAAACCTCAAGCAGATCGACCCAGGCATAGCCGCCGCCATTCAACTCAATCGTTTCGTTCTCAACGCCGACTGTGCCTTGGAACGCGGTTGTCAGGATATTGCGACCATCGCGCCCCTGCACGGCTGGAACGGGTTTGCCGTCCGCGTCGCGGCCATTGCGGTCAACTGCCGGGACTTCCACGAATTCAAGTTTCAGCTCTTTGGCGATCTCGGAGGGCGTTTTTCCCGACAAACGCAAGTCGTCGGCCTGACGCACGACTTTTTCAACTTCCTCGCCAATACGTTCATTGATCAGTTCGGTTTTGATCTGATCCTTGACGTCATCGAGGGTGCGCTCTTTGCCTGGCTCAATCTTGACCACGCGGATGAGCACCGGTGCGAAATTGCCCTCCACGACATCTGAAACGCCGTTGGCATCCAGCTTGAACGCAGCATCCGCGATCTTCTGGTCGATCATCTGGGACTTGGCCAGAAGGCCGAGTTTGACATCGCTTTCTTTGGCGTTGTTGGCCTTTGCGACTTCCAAAAAGTCCTTGCCGCCTTTGATCTCCGCCAGCGCTTTTTCGGCAGCGTCTTTGTTTTCAAATGGGATTTGCTCGACTTCGCGTTTTTCCGGTTCGTTGAACCGGTCCGGGTTTTCCTCGTACCGGTTTTTGATGTCGGCATCGGCAACGGACATGGTCTTCTTCACGTCCGAGGCGCGCAGAAACAGAATTGAGATTTTGCGCAGTTCGGGCGTTTTGAAATCTGTCTTGCGCTGCTCGTAAAACGCTTTCAAAGCCGCGTCGTTAGGATCCTTGATTTCGCCGACCGCCTTTTCCGGGACGACGACATAGGACACCGTACGGGTCTCGTTGTTGTAGGTGTGCAGCATCTCCAACAGGCTGTCAGGAACGGCGACGGCCTCGATCAACGGTGTCGTGATAATACTGCGCAGCGCGTCGCGGCGTCGCTCTTCGATGTAGCGGCCCTCGCTCAGGCCGCTTTGGCGCAAGACGAGGTTGAGGGCATCCGGGTTAAAATTGCCGGCGCTGTCGGTGAACGAGGGATCGCGCTGGATGTCTCGCACGACGGCGTTTTCAGAAATCGTGAGGCCAAGGCTTTGGGCATGCTGATCAACGGCGGCCGAGCCGATCATGCGTGACAACACGCTGTTGGGCACGCCCAGGAGCTGCGCTTGCTGCGCCGACAGTCGCCGGCCGAAGCGGCGCGACATCGCATCCAGTTCCAGCCGGTAGTTTTCCTGGAACTCTTCCGTGGAGATTGTCCGGTTGCCGACGACGGCGAGATCACCGCGGCCAAAGCCCCGCAGCATGTCTTCGATGCCCCAGATCGCGAATGCGACGATCAACGGTAAGATGATCAGGACCTGTACGATCCGGCTGGAGGCGCTTTTGCGGATTTTCTCAAGCATGTGCGTTCGGTATCTGGCTCAGCTGGGGATTGTGCGATCGCGAGTGATGTGGCCTTGGCGTGTGTGGCACGCGCGTTTGGCGGCGCGCTGTGGCATCACGCTTGGCTGATCGTCCGCGACGGGCCTGCTTTCAATTGCGGGGCGCCAGGACCGCTGATCGAATGGTGGCAGCGGCCATGGCCGATGCGCGAGATATGACGGTCGCTGTTGGGGAAGGCAAGGGGGCTGCGCAAACAGGCTAGACGTCTGGTCGGCTTGCAAGCGGGGCGGACCATCGCGCACATGGGCCCAGGATCGAAGAGGAACGCGTACGATGAGTGAAGCGGGTGCACCGCGGCGATTGATTGCCGGCAACTGGAAGATGAATGGGTTCTCCAGAGACCTGGCGACAATCGAGGCGGTTGCTGGCGCGGTCGGGCAAAAGCCATTCAATTGCGATGTTATGATCTGCCCCCCCGCGACGCTGATTGCCGGCAGTGTATCGACGATCGGCAATAACGCGGCCGTCGCGATCGGGGCTCAAGACTGTCATGTCAGTGCGCACGGGGCCCATACGGGCGATCTGTCTGCCGAGATGCTTGCCGATGCCGGCGCGCGCGCGGTTATCGTCGGCCACTCGGAACGGCGCGGTGACCATGGCGAGACCGATTCACTGATTTGTGCCAAAGCCAAGGCTGCCGCGCGTGCTGGCCTGATATCGATTATATGTGTTGGCGAAACCGCAGGGCAGCGCGCCGCCGGCCTCACCCAGGCTGTCGTGCTCCGTCAACTTGCAGCGAGCGTGCCGGATGCGGCGCAGGCGGAGACGACGGTCGTTGCCTATGAGCCGGTCTGGGCTATTGGAACGGGACAAGTTGCGACACCTGAGGATATTGCGCAGGTTCACGGGGCCATGCGCGCGGCGCTAGTTGAGCGCTTCGGCGCAACAGCTTCGGGCATCCGGTTGCTTTACGGTGGGTCTGTGAAACCCTCAAACGCCGGCGAAATCCTCAGTGTGCCTGATGTGAATGGAGCACTTGTCGGCGGCGCAAGTCTCAAGGCTGAGGATTTTCTTGGCATCATTTCCGCGTGTGGTTAAGCACGCGGGCACTCGGCAACCCATGGGCGTTCGCGCGATGGGCTTGGTGTTGAACGGTGCGATCGGGGCAGATCACGGGGATCATGATGCGTTTCGCAAGGCCCGGATTTTGGGGCAACCGGTTGGCGGTCGTTTCCATGCGCGGCGCGATGGTCGCGGCTGTCTGCATGGTGCTCAACGCCGGTGCCGCACCGGTCCGTGCTGCCGAATTGTCCGCAGAGGCCTGCCGCGAGCTGTTGCGGCGCAAACAGGGCCTCGATGCCCTTGGCATTGGCGAGATCGTTGCGCGCGGACCTGACTGGGCCCGGCAAAACGCATCGGCGGCCGACATTGTGCGCGTGCGCGATTACATCGGCCTGGAAGAGCAGATCCTGTTTCGTTGTACGCCGGGCTTCCAAAACGCGGTGGTGATGGCGATCAAGCAGCCCAATCGTGCGCGCAGGGTGGCACCGCCGCTGCCGATGGCGATTGCCGCCGTTGGGTTGCGGCCAAAGCGCGTTCCGCCGCGCGATGCCGCACCGGTTGGTGCACAGCGCGACGGTGTGCCGCTGCCGCAGCGCAACCGTTGGGTGAGACGCCCGGTATCGCGGTCGCAGCCGCGCGTGCCGATCCAGCCATCGCCGCGCCCGGCGGGGCCTGCGCCGCTGCCGGAACGGAAAACCAGAGCGCAACTGCCGCCGGCGGTAGGACCCGGCTCAGCGCCGCCTTCTGCGTCAGCACCGCGAGACGTCGCTGGGCAAGACGTCGCTGGTGGGCCAAGCGATGGCAATATCGCGTCGTGGCGCGCGCAAGCCTTTGAGACGGAATGAGGTTCCTCGCCGAATTCCCTCTGGAAATCGATCCCGATCGGCCCAACCTGCATGTAAACCGGCGCTCATAACTCCAAATTGCGCAACGCGCCGTGAGGGCTGGCTTTTTGTTGCGCTTGCCGTTAGAAGGCGCGATCGCGTGAAATCGACTGCCCGTTCCTGCCGCTTCGAGAGAGACCGATGACGTTTGTCCTGATCATTCACCTGATGATTGCGATCGTGCTGGTGACGCTTGTTCTCATGCAGCAATCGGAAGGCGGCGCCTTGGGAATTGGCGGCGGTGGCGGCGGCGGCGGCGGCGGTTTCTTGACCGGCCGGGGTACAGCCAACTTGTTGACCCGGCTGACGGCGGGCTTTGGCGCGGCATTCTTCGCGACAAGCGTTTTGCTGACGCTGATGGCAACGGGTAACTCGACGCCGCAGTCGCGCTTTGACAATGCCCAGCCCACGCAGCAGCAACCCGCCCCGGGCGCCAATCAGCCGGCTGCACCGGCCCCAGGCAGCGGTGGTGTTCTTGACAAACTCAAGAGCGGCCAGGGCGTATCAACGCCGTTCCGGACCCCGCCGGCTGGGTCAGGCAATTGAGCCGGTGATCCTGCTGCCAGATCGATCGTAAGGCGTGACGATCCGCGTGACGCGCCGTCCGGCACATGAGTTGATCACTGACCGTCGCACGCAGTCCTCCGACGATTTGTCGGGCAGCGTGCATAATTACAGCTTCGAATCGGGCGCGTTCGGCGCTAGTTTGCAGGTCCATGCAACGGTACATCTTCATTACCGGCGGCGTGGTTTCCTCCCTTGGAAAAGGCATCGCGTCAGCCGCGCTCGGGGCGCTTCTGCAAGCGCGCGGATATTCCGTGCGTCTGCGCAAGTTGGACCCCTATCTCAATGTCGATCCGGGCACCATGAGCCCGTATCAACACGGCGAAGTGTTCGTCACCGATGACGGTGCTGAGACGGACCTGGATCTGGGCCACTACGAACGGTTCACCGGGGTGCCAGCCCGTCGCTCTGACAATGTGACGACAGGGCGGATCTACCAACAGATCCTGGCCAGAGAGCGCCGCGGCGATTTTCTTGGCGGCACTGTGCAGGTCATCCCGCACGTCACCGACGCGATCAAGCAGTTCGTGTTGGATGGTAACGACGGGGTCGACTTCGTCCTGGTCGAGATCGGCGGCACGGTGGGCGATATCGAGGCACTGCCGTTTTTTGAGGCGATCCGCCAGCTAGGCAACGAGCTTCCGCGTGGCGCGTGCGTTTATATCCACCTGACTCTGGTGCCGTTCATTCCGTCCGCGGGTGAGCTGAAGACAAAGCCGACGCAGCATTCCGTCAAAGAATTGCGCTCGATTGGCATTCAGCCCGACATTCTGCTGTGCCGTTGCGACCGCGAGATCCCCGCTTCGGAACGCCGCAAGATCGCGCTGTTTTGCAATGTGCGCGAAAGCGCGGTGGTGCAGGCGCTTGATCTTGCCTCGATCTATGACGTGCCGCTTGCCTACCATGCGGAAGGTCTCGATGCTGAAGTGCTCGATGCCTTTGCGATGTCGGATGCCCCGGCGCCGGATCTGTCACGTTGGGAGGGGATTTCGCAAGCGATCTCCAGCCACGAGGGCGAAGTGACGATTGCGATCGTCGGCAAGTACACAGTTCTCAAAGACGCCTACAAATCGCTGATCGAGGCGCTGAACCACGGCGGTATCGCCAACCGGATCAAAGTCCGGATCGAGTGGATCGAATCTGAGGTTTTCGAGGCAGAAGACCCCGCGCCCTATTTGGCCGATGTGCATGGTATTGTCGTGCCAGGCGCGTTTGGGGAGCGCGGGGCTGAGGGCAAGATCTTGGCGGCCAAGTTCGCCCGCGAGCGCAAGGTGCCATATCTGGGTATCTGCTTTGGTATGCAACTCGCCTGCATCGAAGCCGCGCGCAATCTGGCGGGGCTGCCGCAGGCCTCATCGACGGAGTTCGGGCCCACCGAAGAGCCGGTGGTTGGCCTGATGACGGAATGGACGCGCGGCAATACCCGTGAAGAGCGCAGTGTGGATGGCGATCTTGGGGGGACGATGCGGCTTGGTGCCTATCCGGCTGTGCTCGCGCCCGACAGCCGCATCGCCGAAGTTTATGGTGCGACGCAGATTTCCGATCGCCACCGTCACCGCTATGAGGTCAATGCCGCCTACCGCGAGCGGCTGGAGGCTGTGGGCCTGCGCTTTGCCGGTATGTCGCCTGACGGCGTTTTGCCCGAGACGGTCGAGTACCCCGACCACCCCTGGTTCATCGGCGTCCAGTTCCACCCAGAACTGAAATCCCGCCCCTTCGCGCCGCACCCGCTCTTCCAAAGCTTCGTCGCCGCCGCCGTAACGCAGAGCCGGTTGGTTTAGTGGTGCATTGTCATCCTCGGGCAAGTCCCGAGGATGACAGTTTGGGTTATTGCAAGCGTT
>CAZOGY010000055.1:0-13659 GCA_964579305.1 uncultured Hyphomicrobiaceae bacterium | reverse complement strand
GTCTCAACGGGGCTGTTGCCCCGTTGAACAAGAATAACCACGTCTCAACGGGGCTGTTGCCCTGTTGAACAAGACAAAGCCTGTCTCAACGGGGCTGTTGCCCTGTTGAACGCACTAAAAAGCAGGCTCGGCGAATTTTTCGTCGACGGGGGTGTGCATGGCGGTCATGAGGCGGTTGCCGGCGGTGGCGAGCTCGATAACGCGGAGCATTTCAAAATACTGCTCTTTCGTGACGCCTTTGGCTTTGGCGAAATGGCTGTGGGAATGGATACAGTATTCGCAGTTGTTCATGATCGAGACCGTTAAATAAATCAGCTCTTTCGTGGCTGGATCAAGCGCGCCGGGTCCCATGACCTGTTTGGCTTTTTCCCACACGCTTTTCAGCAATTCAGGATCGTGGGCTTTGATGCGCCAGGCGTTGTTGACGAAGTCGGTGTTGCGCGTGGCGCGGATGTCGTCGAACACAGCGCGGGCTTCGGGGCTCGCTTCTTCATCGGTTAGCGGTTTGACGATCGGCATCATGGGCGGTCCTCCGTTATGGCGCTTGGCGCCGGTTGTTGACTTGCCCTGTCAGTCCAGCATGGATGCCGGCGGGTGTCAGGAGGGATGGCCATGGCCGCAGACAACGCAACAACAGCGCGGACCGTCACGGTCGGCGGCGGCGACGTGGCCGAGGTCGCGTTTGCCAACGACAAGCCGTTTGCGGTGTTTGCTGGGCCGTGCCAGATGGAGAGCCGGGCGCACGCGCTGGAAATGGCCAGTGCGATCAAGGAGATCGCCGGAAAATTGGGGATCGGCGTCGTCTATAAGACCTCGTTTGACAAGGCCAACCGGACATCGCTGAGCGGTAAGCGCGGGCTCGGCCTCGATGCCGGATTGCAGGTCTTCGCAGATGTTCGCGAAAGCCTCGGATTGCCGGTCGTCACCGACATCCACGAGCCGGCGCAATGCGCGATTGTCGCCGAAGTCGTGGATGTGCTGCAGATCCCAGCGTTTCTGTGCCGGCAGACGGACTTGTTGGTGGCGGCCGCCAAAACGGGCCGCGTCATCAAGATCAAGAAGGGGCAGTTTCTCGCGCCTTGGGACATGAAGAACGTCGTCGCAAAGGTGCGAGACAGCGGCAATGACAACGTGTTGGTGACCGAGCGCGGCGTGTCGTTTGGCTATAATACGCTTGTCACGGATATGCGCGCGTTGCCGATCATGGCCGAGACGGGCTGCCCGGTGATCTTCGATGCCACACACTCGGTCCAGCAACCCGGCGGGCAAGGCAACGCATCGGGTGGAGACCGCCGCTTCGTACCGGTGTTGGCGCGTGCGGCGGTTGCCGTCGGCGTGGCAGGACTGTTTATCGAAACTCACCAAGATCCCGACAATGCGCCGTCAGACGGGCCGAACATGGTGCCGCTGGCCGAGCTTGGTTCGCTTCTCGGCCAGCTGCAAGCGCTTGACCGGGTTGCCAAGGGGCAAAGTGCCTAGATCATGATCCGTCGCCGCGTCGCCGCAGTGGCGGTCAGGTGGCCGGACGAAGATACTCGATCATGTGGGACGCAGAGCAATTTCGTCTGATCTCGAAATCGCAAAGCGGGTCCGTGAGGTCGGATATTGCTCCAGCCAGGCGTTACAGCGTGTGTTTGCGTGTGCGTCGCGACGACGCGGCGGCAGCAGTGACGTAGGTTGGGCAATCGTCTCGCACCGGCACCACGGCCGCCAAGGCGTTAGCTTTGGACGCATTGCGCACAGCGCTGGGCCCGCGTAGACCGACGGCGTCGTCAGTGGTGCGTCTGCCTGCTGACTGATCCGCCTCGCGCGCACGTTCGTTCCGGTGGCGGTCGGGCCGGGGTGTGCGGCCACCGCTCTCGCTTATCAAGAAAGAATGCCTCCCATGAGAATTGCCGTGATCGGCGCCGGAATTTCTGGCCTTGGCGCCGCCTGGCTTTTGTCCAAAGCCCACCACGTGACTGTCTTTGAGCGCGGGCAACGATTGGGCGGGCACTCCAACACGGTCGATGTCCCGGGTTTGCCGTCGGATGCCGTCGCCAACGTGCCGGTCGACACGGGCTTCATCGTTTACAACTCTGCCACCTACCCCAATCTCATAGCGCTGTTTGACCACCTCGGCGTGCGGACCGCCCCATCGAACATGTCTTTCGCGGTGTCGCTCGACGATGGTCGCTTTGAGTATTCAGGAAGCGGGCTTGCCGGTTTGTTCGGCCAGAAGCGCAACATCGTTTCGCCGCGGCATTGGCTTATGGTGCGAGATATCCTGCGCTTTTTCAAAGATGCGGAGACGCTGAACGATCCAATGGCGGACGGCGGGCTTTCGCTTGGCGAGTGGCTTGCGATGAACGGCTATTCGCGAGCGTTTATCGATCGTCACTTGCTGCCGATGGCCGCTGCGATTTGGTCAACGCCGTCAGGACGCGTTGCCGATTTTCCAGCGGCTGCGTTTTCACGGTTCTTCTCCAACCATGGGCTGTTGAAGGTGCGTGGGCGCCCGAAATGGCGCACGGTCCAAGGTGGCAGCCGGTCGTATGTCCGCGCGCTGCGGGCAGCAACCCCGGCCCAATTCCACACCAACGCGCCTGTGACCCGCGTTGTGCGCGGCGATGACGGGGTTTGGGTGACGGCGAGCGGGCGTTCACCTGAGCGGTTTGACCAGTGTGTTCTGGCCGGTCACGCTGACGAGACATTGAAAATTTTGGGCGATGCCGATCGCCACGAGCGGGCCCTGCTCGGGGCGTTTTCGTATTCGGCAAACAGGGCCGTTTTGCACCGCGATCCCACGTGGATGCCAAAGCGCGAGCGGCTGTGGTCAAGCTGGAATTACACGCAAAGCCCGCGCGATACGCAATTGTCGGTGACGTATTGGATGAACGCGTTGCAGCCTTTGCCAACGCGCCGGAACTGGTTTGTCACATTGAATCCCGGACGCGAGATTGCGTCTGACAAGATCGCCGCGCAGATCGACTACGCGCACCCTGTCTTTGATGCGGGCGCGCTCAAAGCCCAGGCGCGGTTGTGGGGGTTGCAAGGGCGGCGCCGCACGTGGTTCTGCGGGAGCTACTTTGGCTACGGCTTCCACGAGGATGGTCTGCAAAGCGGGCTTGCTGTGGCTGAGGCGCTTGGCGGGCTTGTGCGCCCGTGGTCGATCCATGGCCAAAACGATCGCATCGTTTTCGGGCCGCAAATTCCGGTGATCCTGCCCGAAGCCGCTCCCAACGCAGATGTTGCTGCCGCGTAATGGATCAGAACGCCGTAAAATCCTGTAAGCCTCTGGCGTGGCCCGCTGGAAAACCCGCCGGCCAAATCGTCGTGGGCGATGTCGTGCATGCCCGGCTGCGGCCGGCGGCCCATAAGCTTTCGTATCGCGTGTTCTCGCTGCTCTTAGACGTGGACCGGATCACTGAGGTCGCGCGCGACAATGCGCTGTTTTCCTATAACGGTCGTAACCTCGTTTCGCTTTACGACATCGATTTCGGCAATCGGGATCAAACACCGGTCAACGTGCGGGCGCGGGCCGTGCTTGATCAGGTTGGGCTGGGCGATTGCGCAGCACAGATTATTTTGTTGGCCTATCCGCGCGTGCTTGGTGGGGTGTTTAATCCGCTCAGCGTCTATTTCTGCCACCGCGCCGACGGTGTGCTTGGCGCGTTGATCTACGAAGTCACGAACACGTTCGGTGAACGTACCAGTTACGCCCTGGCGGTTGAAGGCTCGGACCTGGGCGGTGCGCGCGGCCTGACGATTGGGCAGAGCGCCGCCAAATCCATGTCGGTGTCACCATTCACGCCTGGCCGCGGTCGCTATGATTTTCGCGTTTCGCAGGCGGCGGACACGCTCACCGTCGGGGTCGCGTTCCGCGATTGCGAGGGGCCGATGATCCGGACCCATTTTCACGGCCGTCAAGTTCCCTTGACGTCACAAGAACTCTTGCGCCAGTTTTGCCGCACGCCGTTTCTGACACAGAGAGTCGTGGGTGCCATCCACCTTGAGGCCCTGAGACTGTGGTGGAAGGGCGTGCCGGTGATCCGGCGGCATCGCTCGCCAGATTTCTCGGTTGCGGCGCCGCGCACAGCACGAGAGCATTTACGCGGGACGCATCATGCGTGATCACGAATTGACACGTCCGCCCTTGCCCGAGCCCGTTGGGCTCAGGGCCCTGCGCGATCGCATCCTGCTCATGCTGTTGCGGACCGCCGTTGGCAGCAATCTCGACGGCCGCGTCACGATCCAACTTCCGTCGGGCCACGCTGGCACAATCGGAAGCAGCGGCGGTGTGCACGCAGACTTAAAATTGGCCTCGTTTCACGTGCTTTGGCAATCGCTACGCCGCGGTACCCTCGGCTTTGCGGAAGCCTATCTGGACAAGGCGATTGAGACCTCGGACCTCGGCAACATTTTCCGGTTTTTTATTGCCAACCGCAACAAGCTTGATCGCGCTGGGGGCGGCGTTTTTCGCGTGCGCAAGTCTGATCGCGCCTATCACGCAGGGCGCGATAACACGCGCGAAGGAAGCCGCCGCAACATTGCCGCTCACTATGACCTCGGCAATGACTTTTATGCAGCCTGGCTTGACCCAGGCATGGCCTATTCGAGCGGTGTTTTTCTGGCGCCGGACATGACGTTGGAAGATGCCCAGGCTGAAAAATATCGCAGCGTTATGCGCGCGATGGATTTGGCGGCTGGTGACCGCGTCTTGGAAATCGGCTGCGGTTGGGGCGGGTTTGTCGAGGCGGCGGCGCGCGCGGGCGCGCATGTCGATGCGATCACGGTATCTGAGCGCCAGCTTGATTACACGCGGCGGCGGATTGCGGCGGCTGGATTGGGCGACCGGGCCAGCGCGCGGTTTCTCGATTACCGCGACGTCACCGGCGCATACGATCGCATTGCGTCAATTGAGATGATTGAAGCGGTCGGGGAAGCGCATTGGCCGACCTATTTCAAGACTTTGCATGAGCGGTTGCGCCCCGGTGGTGTGGCGGCCGTTCAGGCGATCACGATCCGGGAGGATAGCTACGAAGGCTATCGGGCGCGGCCGGATTTCATCCAGCGCTATATTTTCCCAGGCGGCATGTTGCCGACACCGTCTCTGATCCGTAGCCACGCGGAAGCTGCAGGGCTCAAAGCTTCGTGCGCACTCACCTTCGGGTCGAGCTATGCGCGCACGTTGCGGGCCTGGCGCCAGCGTTTCCATGAGCAATGGCCTCAGATTGCAGCAATGGGGTTTGATGATCGGTTCCGTCGGCTATGGCATTACTATTTGACGTACTGCGAAATCGGTTTTGAAATGGGTGTCATTGATGTTGGCATCTATCGGTTCCAGCGACGTATGGACGCATAAAACGGCTCGCGCCGCATCTGACGGGGGCCGCGTTGCGTAACTGCCTGGTGATTTCTGATTGGAGGCCCATGCAGTGGCAAATGATTTGTCGCCAAACCTGACAATGATGCCTTGCGATTTGACCCGGTTTTTTCACGGTCGCGCAACGGCTTGGGGTGTGTTTGAGGATCGCTTTGGCCAGGTCAAACGCCGTTTCCAGATCGCTCTGGTCGGTCAGTGGGATGGTGACACGTTCCGTCTGCACGAGACGTTTCGTTATGACGACGGCGAAGAGGAAGAACGCGTTTGGAACTTGACGCCGTCGTCTGACGGTCGCTCGTTCGTGGGGCATTGCGCCGATGCAGTTGGGGAAGCCGACGGTACCATTGCGCCGGGTATCGCGACGATGCGGTACACGTTTCGGCTGAAATTGCGCGACCGCTCAATTGACCTTGCGTTCCACGACAAGTTTTATCCGATCAGTGCAGGTGCACTTTTGAACCGGACGCAAGTGACCAAATGGGGCGTCAAGGTTGGGGAAGTGACCGCATTTTTTCAACGCGATGAGGATGAAAGCTTGGCTGCTTGAACGTCGGCAGCCGTGCATCATTGTCGGGATGCGAAACGAGCCAAATGAAAAAAGCGCGGCAAGGACCGCGCTTTTTTCGTGTTCGAATTTCAGTTGGCGTCAGATGCCGGTCAGCGGCTGTAGCAAGCGGCCGACGACGCCTGTAAAGCGCGCTTTGCGTTCGCTCGCGATCAAACAGATGCAACCGTGCTCGGGGTCTGCAATGGGGCGGTGCTCGACATCATCATCGAGATCAGCCAGGTCGCCGGCTTGGAACGTCCCCATGTGATCGGTGTAAGCGCCTTCAATCACCAACGTCAGCTCGCTGCCGCCATGCCCGTGTTCCGGCAGCGCAACGCCACGCTGGACCTTGAGCAAGCGCAAGTCGCCGCGATCGTCGTCGCGGACTGAAATTGGATAGTGCCAAACCCCGACGCCGAGGCGTTTCCAGGGGATATCGCGCAGGGGCATGCCGGTCAGGCGCATCATGGCGCGATCGCCAGACGTCGCGGCCAGTGCCGGCTCAGCGTCGATTGCCGTACCATCGCCACCATTGGCCACGTCGCAGGTGCGCAGATCAATCAGGCACGGCATTTTCACCGGCGGGAGCGCGTCACCCCCGGCCGTGTCAATCAATGCACCACCGATCGCCTCGCACATGCGGACTTCTTCGCGACACGTCTCACACATCGCCAGATGAACCGACACAACAGCACTCAGAGACGCGGGAAGTGCGCCAGCCGCGTAGCTCAGAAGGGTCGCGTCATCCGGATGATGGGTCATCTTCATTTATGCCAAGTCCTCTACCGACTCGCGCAGCTTTTGATAAGCGAGACGCATGCGGGATTTCACGGTGCCGAGAGGCAATTCAAGCCGATCGGCGATTTCGCTGTGTGACAAACCCTCAAGATACGACAGCACGACAACTTCGTGCTGCTCTTGCGGAAGCGTCTCAAGAGCCAAATGGACACGGCCCTTGCGCTCACGTTCCGACACGGCTTCGTCAGGCGGGGTATCGTCGGCCGGTTCCTCGTTCAAACCTTCCGGCAATTCCTGCCACACCGTTTCCCTACGGATGCGATCGATGCGAAGATTACGCGCGATCGTATAAATCCACGTGGTGGCGCTTCCTTTTTCACCGGAGTAAAGCCGCGCCTTTCGCCACACGGTGAGGAGGGTTTCCTGGGCCAGCTCTTCGGCGGTGGCCGCATCTGCACCCTGGCGCATCATGTATGAGCGCACACGCGGTGCGAAGTTTTCAAACAGGATGCGGAAGGCTTCCGGGTCTTGGTGTTCGGCGATGCGACCCAGCAGATCGGTCATGACGGCGACGTCGAGCGACCCCGAGCGCGACTTGGTCGGCGAAACAGCAGGCGACGACAACATGTAGACTTCTCCATGATCGCGCGACAGGACGCGCTTGGGCGTGGCGCGGATCTTCTCAGGCGTCCGCTTACGCACTTGGCCTCCGGCCGCTCGGCCTGGACGGCTTCAGTTGGTTGCGACCATAGTCTTAAATACGCATGGCGGATAGGGGTTCGCACGGCGTCGTGATCTTGGGCAAAAAATAAATGCATGGATTCTCATTAATCGACATCGCGCTGCTGCTGGCGGCAGCGGCGATCGCAGCACCGCTCGCGCGCTGGCTGAAGATCGGCACGGTGCTGGGCTATCTTTTCGCAGGCGTGCTGATCGGTCCGTACGGGGTCGGCCAGGCGTTTTCCTTTTATGAAGTCCAAGAGATACTCCACATCGCCGAGTTCGGCGTTGTTCTGCTGCTGTTTTTGATTGGCCTTGAGCTTCGTCCCATGCGGCTGTGGGCGATGCGGACAACGATCTTTGGTCTTGGCGGCGCCCAGGTTGCGTTGAGTGCGCTTTTGATCGGCGTTGTGATTGCGGTGTTCGGCATGCCGTGGATCACGTCGGCGTTCCTGGGGCTTGCACTTGCGCTGTCGTCGACCGCATTCGCGCTTCAAATCATGGATGAAAAGGGCGAGTTGAACGCGCGCCATGGCCGGCTTGGCTTTTCCATTCTGCTTTTCCAGGACTTGGCCGCGATCCCATTGATCGCGCTGGTGCCGGTTTTTGCCTACGGTGAGATCACCGATGCGGCGCAAACAATGGATTTCTTCGCCGCGGTTCGCGCGATCGGGGTGATCGCACTTGTTGTGCTTGTCGGCCGGTTCTTGGTGGAGCCGGCGTTGCAGCTTGTTGCGCGCACGCGGGTGAAGGAGGCGATGACTGCGGCGGCCCTGCTGACGGTTGTGGCAACGGCGGTGGTCATGCAGCAGGCCGGCCTCTCCGCCTCATTGGGGGCGTTCGTGGCCGGCGCGCTGTTGGCGGAATCCTCATATCGCCACGCGCTGGAAGCCGACTTGAAACCGTTTGAGGGGCTGCTGCTTGGGCTGTTCTTCACAGCCATCGGTATGTCGCTTGAGATCGATGTCCTGGCCTCCGAGCCTGGCACGGTGGCGGCCTCCGTCACTGCGCTGCTTGTGTTGAAGGCTGGTGTGCTGTTTGCGCTGGGACGGTGGCATGGCCTGGATACGTGGGCAGCGCGGCGGCTTGCATTATCGCTGAGCCAGGGGGGCGAGTTCGCGTTCGTCTTGATGACAGCGGGCGTGGCCGCGGCGACGGTGCCCAAGGAAGTCGCAGACTACGTTGCGGTTGTCGTGACGTTATCGATGATGGCGACGCCGCTGTTGTTGTTGATTGACGAAGCGGTCGCGCCGAAGCCCCAGAAAGTGGGTCTGTTTGATCGTGAGATGCCTGAGAATTCAGGGCACGTGATTATCGCTGGCTTTGGTCGCGTTGGCCAAATCGTTGCGCGCATATTGCGAGCCAAGCGTATCCCATTCACCGCGCTCGATCTCGATCCAGAGCAAATCTCACTGGTCAAGCGATTCGGTAACGAGGCGTTTTTTGGCGATGCCAGCCGGCCCGATATTCTTGAAGCGGCCCGCATTCGTGAAGCGCGCGCTCTTGTTCTGGCGATTGATGACCCCGAAGCCTCACTGCGCGTGGCACGCTATGTGCGCGAAAATTACCCCTCGCTGCCGATTTTCGCGCGGGCCCGTAACCGCGTGCATTATCATCGTTTGATGGACCACGGCATTCAGGAGATACGCCGCGAAACCTATGATTCGTCACTCGAATTGGCGCGACTGGTGCTGAAAGGTCTCGGATTTGGCCACCGCGAAGTCACATCTGCGGTGGATATATTTGACAGGATGGACACCGAACGTTTGATCGACGACTACCAGCATTACACCGACTTGGAAAAACTGCAGGAACGGGCGCGGTCGGACGCGGAGAACCTCGCACAACTGTTTGATGAAGATACCAAGTCGGCGGAGGCGGATGATGCGGCAAAGGCGCGGCCGATCCTGCGCGACGAAAGTGTGACATGACAAACGACACTGCACCGCTCGGCAGCGGCCGCAACCCGGAAAAGCGGCACGTTCTTTGTATCGGCCATGCCGCGCTTGATCGTGTGTTCCGCGTGCAAAATCTGCCCACAGGCCCGACCAAAATGCGGGCGCTTGAATACATCGAAAGCGGTGGTGGGATGGCGGCGAATGCGGCCGTTGCGGTTGCCCGTCTTGGCGGGCAGGCGGAGATCTGGAGCCGTATTGGCGAGGATGACGTTGGCGTTCGGATCCGTGCGGGGCTTGATTCGGAAGGTGTCGATACGCGCTATGTCACGCGCTTCGACGAGGCGCGCTCATCAACGTCGATGATTATTGTCGATGATCGCGGCGAGCGGATCGTGATTGGTGCCCGCGATGTGCAAATGCCCTCCAGCACTGGATGGCTGCCGTTGGAGCGGATTGCGGGCGTGGATGTCGTGCTTGGAGATCTGCGCTGGATGGAGGCGGTGCGCGTGGTGTTTGGCGAGGCGCGCGCAGCCAATATTCCAACGGTGCTCGACGTTGATTTGGGGGGACGCGAGGCCGTCCCAGAGCTTTTGCAACTGACTGACTTTGCTATTTTTGCCGAGCCGGCGCTTGTTGATTTGTTCCCGGACACGGATCTGGCCGGCGGCCTTGAGCGGGCCATGCTGCATGGTGCGCGCCATGCGGGCGTGACCATGGGGGCCAAGGGCTATATGTGGCGGGATGCCTTTGGCGGTGGGCACGTGGACGGTTTCCGGGTCGACGCGGTTGACACGACGGGTGCCGGTGACGCGTTTCACGGCGCTTTTGCGCTTGGCCTTGCGGAAGGCATGCCGCCTCTGGCGTGCGCGCGTTTTGCAGCAGCGGCAGCGGCCATGAAGTGCCGCCGACTTGGATCACGCGCCGGTTTGCCGCGACGGCGCGAGGTCGATCGTTTCCTGGCAGACGGGCGCGACGCGGTTTAAGCGGCAACGGCCCCGTTTGCGGGGTGCTGCGTCGTACGCGACAGAAGTTCGGCGTAAAGCGTTTCTGCCACGGCAAGGCGTCCAGCATCGAGGGCGCTGTCTTTTGCAGAGAGCTGTCGTCCGCTCGAAGACGGTTGGGTCACCTTCGCGGCCAATCGTTCTGCATCGCCAGCCTGGCCCGCTTCGATGGTGCTCAAAATGTCGGCGATCGCGTCAATTGGGGCGCCACACAGGCGTTCATAGCTGACAAAGCGGATTTGGGGCAGGTCGAGTTTTTCCACCATCGCGAAAGCGGCGATCCAGTATTCGAGCCAGAAATTGGCGTCCGTTGCGGCTTTGGCTGGCAAGTCGAACCCGGGAAAACGGATCGGGTTGAGATTAGCACCGAACTCGCGGTGGCCGATCGCGCGCATATAGCGCTTGGCGAATGCGTCTTCGTTGTGGGCTTCGAGAAAACGCAAGTGCTGGCGGTGGAGCGAGCGGACATGCGCCTGTGGCGCGCGCAATGGAACGAGGATGTGTGATTTGGGATAGAGCTTGGCAAGTTCCGGCAGGCGCGCGATATTATTGTTGTTTTTTGAAATGTATCGCGCGGCTTTGCCGGATTTGCGCTGGCGGCCGAGCGCGATGATCTTTTTGAGGTGGTTGTCGAAGAACGTTTCAAACTCGTCGTTTTCTTCAGCGCCGTCCCAAAGCGCGATACCGTTGTCGCTGTATTTGCCGGGCCACCAGGCTTGCCAGAGCGCTTCTTCAAACGCTTCAACGCTGTCGAAATCAATCTTGATGCCGTCACCGTGGGCGCGATCGCGGGCTTGTCCGGATTTCTGGAACGCACGGGATAACGAACCCCAGAACAGCGGGCAAAGCAGAAACGGCATCTCGCGATAGGTGTGCGCGGAAAACTCAGGCAGCGTGGCGAGCAGGTCCAGAAGGATCGTGGTCCCTGCGCGCGGCAGAGACGTCACGAAAACCGGTCGATCGCTGTTAATGTCCGCAAACTGCTTTGCAAAGACCGTGTCTTCAATGTCGGCCACCGCCTTTTGCAAACCGGTGCCGGCAAACGCCATATCGTGGACCAGGCGATCGATTGTCGAATACTGCGCAGTCCAGGTCATGTGCGATATTTCCAGAAGATCACGCCGGCAAACGCGGCAGCGTTCAATGCAAGAAACGGCAAGGACACTGCCGTGGCGCTGATCGTGTTGAGGTCGGTCAAACCGGTTGAGACGGTCGCGGCGATAAGCGCGGTTGGGCCGGCAAGGCAGATAAGCGTGAGCCCGGCGATGCATGCGAAATGATAAAGCATGCGGCCTGACATTCGCTGAATCGCCGCTTCCTTGGCGTCATCGTCGAGCGCGCCATCGGCCATCACTTGAACCGCTGCGCGCCCATCGGCGACGACCTGGAGGCTCAGGCCGATCAAGCCTGAGCGATCAAGCACGATTACAAACAACACCGCTGCCAGGCATAGGACGGAAAAGCTGATCATCAGCGTCGCGGCCCGATCAGGCTTCGGACGGTGTGTCGGCCGTTTCAGCTTTGGCTTTTTTCGTGTTTTTACCAAGCTTCAGGGCGCGTTTCAGCGGATACCAGACAAAACCGACGATCGCGAGCAGGATGGCGCCGACGAGGGCGAGAAGCGAACCGATCGCGGTCAAGCCTGCGCCAGGACCGGTATAGGCCAATGCCGTAGTTGGCATGAGCACCAGGCAAACGGCTGCAATTGCGCTCAGTTTGCAAACGCTTTTCGATTTCACCATCACGAGGCATCTCCCTTTGGTTGGCATTGGCCGGTGCGGAAGTTGAAATAGTCGACCGGAAACTTTTCTGCGATCGTCACGTGGCCGAGATAGTCGGCATTCAGGCGGTTGATAAATTGCCAAACGATTTCACCGTCGCGGGTCACCTCAAAGACGCGGCCGCGGGTGGGTTCGGCGATCAGGATGTTGCCGCTTTCAAAAGTCTGGTGAACGCCCATGATATGGGTGAAAAACAGCGGCTCGTTTTTCTTGCTCTGGTAGGTCGTTTTGACGGCATTGGTGCGCGGATCAATTGTCAGGATCCGGCTTCCGCCCAGGCGCCGAACATTCTCAATACCAGCCCAGCGATTGTCATAAACCGAGATTGTGCCGTCGGAAAGAAAATCGGGATCGTGCTGGCGCAACCAGGGGCCAGTGTGTGTCCACTTGACCTTTTCGGTTTGTGGATCGAAGACGATGAGAAGATTGACGTTGCGCATGGAGATCGCGATGTCGCCCGCCTCGAATTGTGGGAAAGCCGCGGCCTTTTCGGCGGTCAGGATCTCAATGTCGTTGGCGTGGAGAAAATCGTCGTATTTGTTTTCCGGTTCAAGCGTTCCAGTTGCCGAAACAAGCGCGTGCAAATCGTTCTTGTCGAAAAGCTTCGGCAATGAGATCTCTTTGAGGATCTTGCCATCACGGGAAATGTGCAGAACCGTGTCTTCGAAAAACGGTGGCTTGAGGAGTGGCAGGTGCGCAACCGGTTTGTCGTAATGGTTGCGCGATAGAACCCATAACGTCCCGTCTTCGGCGCCGGTCACGGCATGGTGCGTCATTTGCGGCTTCACCCACTGGATGTTGCTGCAAGCATCGACGCTGACAAGACCGTGATAGTCAAAGTTGAACACGACCGAGCCGTCGCGGAATACATGCGCACCGTGAATGTGCGTCATGGTTTCGTTGCGCGGGCGCAATTCAACGGGAAGAATGTGATCGAGGTTGGGGATCGCCTTGTAGAATGGCACCGTCCACCGGTGGAGTTCCTTGCCTTCTGGCGACATCAGTTTCATCAAATTCCGCTCACCGAAAATACCGGCGAGAAAGATATTGCCTGGCTCGACCTTTTCGGGCTTGTGAATCACAACGCCACTGTCGGTCCCGGGTTTGTGGACTGCCGAGCGTGTTGGGAACAGACCAAGATAGCTTTTCGCGTGCAAGGCAATGTCGGTGATTGCCTCAAGTCCATTTTTAAAAATCGGGTATGGCCAGACCTGCTTGGCGTGGATCGTGTAGCCCAGAAGCAGGACTGCAAAAAACCAGGCAAAGCGATTGAGCGCGAGTGGCGCCTGGTCAGCAACTTCGGACCAATCGATCCGTTTGATGCGGGCCAAAAGCTGCTGGCCCACTGCATTGAGCTTTTCGAGCGCAGCGGAAAGCCGCGGGTTATCGGTCAGAAAGGACATGGGTGCCGGTCGCCGTACGCTTGAACTGTTGCGATGACGGCACGGTGTCATGAGAAGGTTAAGGTAGCGTTGGGTGCCCTCATCCTTCATTGAGCTTTTGCAGTAACCAACGGGGCCGGAAACGGGCGGCTTATCTCTCAAATCGAGAAAACTAGTGTTGCGTCACTAACGCTTGGTCCCCACGTGCCGCAATCTCGCCTGCCAAG
>CAZOGY010000054.1:0-22215 GCA_964579305.1 uncultured Hyphomicrobiaceae bacterium | reverse complement strand
CCGGTCTGGATCGGCTTCACCGTCAAGGATGACAACGGCACGCTGCTGCGCTCCGGCGAAGCGCTGGCAGACGCCGCCCGTGCGGTCTTGAATGTCGGGGCCGATGCAGTGTTGATCAATTGCTCGTCGCCCGAAGCGGTCAGCGCCGGCCTCGTGGCCTTGAACGACCTGGGCGTGCCCGTCGGCGGCTATGCGAACGGGTTTGTCAACACGTTGGCCCTGGCCCCGGGCGGAACGGTCGACGTTCTCCAGGCCCGCCACGACCTTGACCCTGACGCCTATGCAGCATTTGCGGCGCAATGGATCGCGTCGGGCGCGACGATCGTTGGCGGTTGCTGCGAAGTCGGGCCGGCCCACATCGCACGACTGCGCGAGCAGATCACCGCGGGCATCCACCGCGAGGGCGAAGGCCAAGCGGACTTGGCAAGCGCCTGAGGCGCCAGCCCTCCCGCCTACCCGACCCGCGGCAACCGTGCCGGCAGCATCGCAACGGCGACCAGGAGCAGTGCCGCCGCCGCCGCCAGCCCGCGGAACAGGACGTCGAAACCCCAGTTCGCATGGACCCAGGCGATCAGCGGCAAGGTCGCCGCCAGAACCAGGAACGTCACGACATACCGCGCGCCGTAGATCGACGCGCGCAGGTCCGACCGCGCCATCTGGCCGATCATGTAATCGTTGATGGGGATCTGCCCGAACGCGCCGAGCATGAAGCCAAGCGCAATTGCCACCGCCGCCCAATCGGTCAGTCCAGGCATCGCGGCAAAAAACACAATCTGAATGACGGCCACGCCGAGGAAGACCGTGCGCGGGCCGAGCCGGTCGAGAAGGCTGCCGATCACAAGCTGCGCCAGTGAAGCCACCGCAAACACGATAAACGCGAGCCAGCCGACCACCGTCGCCGATGCGCCAATCCCGCCGAGCCGCTCATCAAACACCTTGGGCAGCGCAAACGTCGTCGACTGGAAGATCAAGCTGCCAATCGCGGTTGTGAAAAAGATGATCGCGGTGACGCGGATCAACAGTGCCCGCGCCGATGCCGCCTGCCGACGCGCCGCCTCCGCCTCCGCCTCCGCCTCAGTCCCATTCTGGGCCTCGGATTGCGCCCGCTGGTCCCGCCCCGCCGGCACCAGCCAGCGCATGGGGATACGGTCGTGGAAGGCGGCCAAATAAATCAATCCGCAACCAATCGAGATCAGCCCCGGCGCAATGAACGCCCAACGCCAGCTCGCCAAGTCGATCAAAAAGCCGCTGATCAGCGCCGCGCTCGCCACGCCAAGGTTGCCCCACACGCCGTTGATCGCGATCGCCATGCCGAGCCCGCGCTGCTCTTGCGCCACAAGTGCAAGCGCCACCGGATGATAGATCGCCGCGAACACGCCGACGACGAACAGGCCAATCGCGATTTCAAGCGGCGTCGTCGCAAAGCTCGTCGCGATCGCGGCAAGCCCGATGCCGATGAAAAACACCGCAATCATGCCCTCGCGGCACCAGCGGTCGGCCAGCCACCCCGCCGGCAGCGAAAACACGCCAAATGCCACAAAGCCCGGCGTCGCGTAGGGCACGAGCTCGGCATAACTCAGCCCCCACTCGCGCACCAGCGCAAGTGCCGCCACCGTCGCAAAGATCAGCGTGAACAGGTGGTCGAGGAAATGGCCGATGTTGAGGAACAGAAAATGCAGCCGCGCACGCGCCTGCGGACGGCTGAGGTCGGGAATATTTTGGTCAACGACCGCCATCGCTTATTGCCCTTGCCGCGAGGCTTGTGACCGTGCGCTGTGATCGCGCGCAGCTTCAGCCGCTGATTTTCCGGTGCCGCGCCCGTGCGCCACGCTCCAGCGCCGCCGCCGCAAGCCGCCCGATCCGTAAATGCGCGGCCAGAAGATCCAGGAACCGGCGTTCTTCCGCGCGCAGCGCATGGTCGGACACCGCGACCTCAACCGCAAGCACATATGCCGTCTCGCGCAAATGGTCCGGCAGAGACGCCGCGATCAGCTCAAGCACGTTCTTGAGGCCGTCGTCGCCCGAGACCACCTCTTGGCAGCTCTTGGCTTCTTCGATCAGTCGGCTATCGTCATAATCGCGGAACGGCGGCAACTCGCGCACCATGGTGCCGATCCGGCGCAACTCGACGTCCGACATGGTGCTGTCGACCGCCGACATCGTGATCATTGCAAAGATCAGCGCCTGTTCCGGCGAAAGCGGTCCTCTCATCGTTCCCTCTCCGTTGCTCCGCGGGGACTGCGGTGCGGTGTGATCCGGTGCACGTGTCTGCGCGCCGCTCTGGGTTGCGCGTTGATGCGCGCGGGCTTTGCTTGCCATTTCGCCCGACATATTGGAAACCGCGCGGCGCTGAAACCGCGTAAATCATCACATCGGCCGCACCGGACGCGAACGGCCACCCAAACCCACGGACGCACGTCATCATGCCACAGGACGCCATCACACCGGAATTGTCGGCCGTCGCGGCCAGCGCCAAGGCCTGGCCGTTCGAAGAGGCGCGCCGGCTGATCAAGCGTCTGGACCGGATCGACCCCGACGGCGCCAAGACCGTCATTTTCGAGACCGGCTATGGCCCCTCCGGCTTGCCCCACATCGGCACGTTCGGCGAGGTCGCGCGCACCACCATGGTTCGCCACGCGTTTGAGGTATTGACCGAGGGCCGCCGCACGACCCGCCTGATCTGTTTTTCCGACGATATGGATGGTTTGCGCAAGGTGCCAACAAACGTGCCCAATCAGGAGCTGTTGGCCGACGCGCTCGACAAGCCCTTGACGGCGGTGCCCGATCCGTTCGGAACGCACGAAAGTTTTGCCCATCACAATAACGCGCGGCTGCAGGCTTTTCTCGACCAGTTCGGTTTTGACTACGAGTTTTTCTCCGCAACCGAGTGTTATCGCTCTGGGATGATGGACGATACACTTTTGAAAATGCTCGCCGTCTACGACAAGGTGATGGATATCATCCTGCCGACCTTGGGGGCTGAGCGCCAGAAAACGTATTCGCCGTTCCTGCCGGTGTGTCAGCGCACGGGCAAAGTCCTGCAAGTGCCGATGATTGCACGTGACTTGGATGCGGGAACGGTGACCTATGTCGATCCGGAAACCGGCGATGAGGTCGCAACGCCCGTCACCGGCGGCCGCGTGAAATGCCAGTGGAAAGCCGATTGGGCCATGCGCTGGACAGCCCTTGGCGTCGATTACGAAATGGCCGGCAAGGATCTGATTGAAAGCGTGACCTTGTCGTCAAAAATCTGCAAGGCCATGGGCGGAACCCCGCCGGAGGGGTTCAGCTACGAGTTGTTCCTAGACGAAAAAGGAGAAAAAATCTCAAAGTCGAAAGGAAACGGCCTGACGATTGATGAATGGCTGACCTATGCCTCGCCGGAAAGCCTGTCACTATTCATGTTCCAAAAGCCAAAGACGGCAAAAAAACTCCACTTCGACGTAATCCCGAAAGCCGTCGATGAGATTTAGACGTTTCTTGGCAAATACGCTGACGAGGAGCCGACCAAGCAGGTCGAAAATCCGGTTTGGCATATCCATACCGGCACGCCGCCGGCAGCCGAAGCACCCGTGTCGTTTGCGCTGATGCTGAACCTCGTGTCCGCGTCGAATGCGTCGGACAAAGCCACGCTTTGGGGCTTCATCGGCCGCTATGCACCCGAGGCGACGCCCGAGACGTCACCGATCCTGGACCGGCTGGCCGAATATGCACTGACCTACTATCGCGATTTCGTGTTGCCGGAAAAAACGTACCGGGCGCCGAGCGATGCTGAGCGGGCAGCTCTCGAAGCGCTCGATGCGGCTCTTGCTGAGGCACCCGCTGATGCCAAGGGCGAGGAACTGCAATCGTTGGTCTACGCGGCTGGCAAGGAAAATGGCTTTGCCGACAACCTTCGCGACTGGTTCCGCGCCATCTACGAGGTGCTGCTTGGCCAAACCCAAGGCCCACGTTTCGGCTCATTCATTGAGCTTTACGGCGTCGAAAACACCCGCACGCTCATCAAAAAGGGTCTGGCAGGCGAATTGGTGACATAGCCAGCCACGCTTTTCAAAGTGGCGAACCGGTCTTTGCCGGTGCGATCGGAAACCCGATCGATGCTGGTCCGTACCTGCGGTGTGCCGCGCAAGCATGCCTTGTGCTGGCGCGGTGCGCATCTCAGGAAAGGACCCGCCATGTCTGCCAGATTTCGAGCTATCTTTGCCGCTGTGCTGATTGTTTCGCTTGGCGCCGTTTTGCCGGCCCAGGCGACTTTCGTCGCGAAGAAAACACTCTATGAGCGCCTCGGTGGAAAGCCCGCCATCGATGCAGTTGTCGACGATTTGGTCGCGCGCATCTTGCGCAACCCAAAAATCAACTTTTTCTTTTTCCGAAAAACCAGCGTCCCAAAGCTTAAGCGTCTTTTGAAAGAACAAATCTGCCAGGCAACGGGCGGGCCATGCGTTTACACCGGACGATCCATGAAAGAATCACACCGCGAATACCGCATCAAGGCATCTCATTTTAATGCAATGGGTGCCGATCTGGACCGCACATTGCGCAAATTCAAAGTGCCGAGCCGCGAGCGTAACGAGCTTTTGCGCCTGCTGGGAACCATGCAGAACGATATCGTTACGGTGAGATAATCCGGATAGTGGCCAAGCGATTGCGCGTTGGGTGGACGAGTTGGTTGTCCACGCAACGCGCTCCGATTGCCAAAAAAGACTGCCGCTTTCATCGCCGGGCTACGCCGTGTTCGCGGGCAGATTTGCGACATCTCTCAAGGGCTTCGCCGAGCCGGCTGGCTTTGCGTCCAGTGCATGCCAATGACACCGGCGACTTACCCGCGCGGATTACGGTCGCGTTGCGCTTGCGGTGTCATCGGCACCGCCACTGGCGCCTGAGTTGTTGCGATACCAGCCGCCGGGGTTTTCACAAATGCAAGTGCACATGCTGCCAACAGTGTTGCGGCAATAGCGGCAATGGCCGCACCGGGAGAAAGCATTTGGGACCCCTTCTGATCGTGCCGCCCCTGATGAGCGGCCCTATAGTTACGGAGCAGGGGCACGCGGGTTTCGCAGTCCCCATCACACCATCGTGAGGCACGGCTCTGCGAGCGGGCGTGTGGCGAAGCTGAAAACGCATTGTTGACCGTTGCGCGATCTGGCGCATACGGCCTCTTGGCCAGCCTCCGTGGAACCAGAAAGCCAGGCTGGAGTGGCGGACGACTTTGGGCGCCAAAAATGAGATCCGGTCGGGCTTTGTCTCAAAGTTCGCCGGTGCGGCCAGCAAGCCTCGGACCCGGCCGTTGGCCAAAACCTGTGACCGCTGTGCTGTTTCGCCGAGCCGCCGCCTCCGCTAAAGAAATCGAAGGTCGACGGAGGGTTGCTGTGTCCAAATCTTTGTATTGCCGGTTGCAGGGCTTTGTCGCGGCGCTGGTCTCGCTCGGCGTGATCCTATGCGCCCTGCACACGCCCGCCAACGCCGGCCCTGTGATGCTGCTCGATGTCGAGACAGGCCATGTGCTCTACGCGGAAGATGCCGACAAACGCTGGCATCCGGCGTCGCTGACCAAGATCATGACGGCGTACTTGGCGTTTCGCGCGCTCGCCGATGGGCGCTTGAAAATGGACCAAAAGATCCCGGTCAGCGAAGCTGCGCACAAAGAGCCGCCAAGCAAGATCGGTCTGCCGGTCGGTGCCGAAATGCCGATGGACCTGGCATTGCGCTCGTTGATCATCAAATCGGCCAACGACGTTGCCGTGATGATCGCTGAAGCCATCGACGGCAGCGTAGAGGCGTTCGCCGCGCGGATGAATAAGACAGCGGCGCGGCTCGGCATGTCGCGGTCGCGTTTCGTCAACCCGCATGGTCTGCCCGATGAGCGTCAGGTGACCACGGCGCGCGACCTGGCCCTGTTGGCTGCGGCGGTGGTCAAGGAATTCCCGCAGCACGCACATTATTGGGCCACGCCAACGATGGTGATTGGGCGCCGCCGCTTGCGCTCACACAACAGCCTCTTGCGCACGTTCGCAGGGACGACCGGCCTCAAAACAGGGTTCATTTGCGACAGCGGTTTTAACATTGTCGCGACCGCGCAACGTGATGGGCGGCATCTGGCAGCGGTTGTTCTCGGTGAGGTTTCGCCACTCGACCGCGGCGCCCGCGCAAGCAATCTGTTGCAGCACGGGTTCAAACGTTATGAGTGGAAACGCTTTTTCGGCGCAAAGGCCTTGAGCGACATGGCCGTCAACCCCATCGACCCGGGCCCACCCTCGATCCGCCGCCAAATCCGTGTTTGGGACTGCGGCCGGTAGATATCCGTCACGCCCTCGTCATAGACGCTGCAGGAGCTTCTTGAGCCAACGCCAAGTCATCCTCCCCCCACCGCCGCCGGGCGTCCCCTGGTAGCCTACTCACCGCCGTTGGACCCGCCGATCGTGCGCGCGGTGCGCGCGACGTGCCACTGCAACGGCGCTTCGATACGGCGGTGTCGGCACTTGATTAAACCAGCAACTGCAGTGGCTTGTCGGTAAACGCCGGGCACTCCGGCAAGTATTCGTCTCTGATGTCGGGCGCACGCTGCCGGGTACCGGGCTTAAGTGCCGGGCTGTTTCGTTGAGGCGCGGTTCGCGGCTGTTCCGTTTGGGGACGCGCTGGTTCAGCCTGGGGCATTTGCGCCGTCGCAGGCAGGTCTAATGTCCCCATCGCAATGGCGCCCGTCACGATTACGAGCCCAAATCGGCGCAGTTCATAGACTGTGACCACCGTCCGATCCTCCAATTTATGTGTGCGAACGGCGCCTGAAACACGCCGGTTCCCGCTTAAGCCCCTCTGGCGGCGGCTGTGGCCTGCGCGCGTTTGGCGCTGAACTTGCTGCACACCGTCGCCAACATAAACGACAACGTGCGGTATGAACAAAACGATCATGTGGCACCCCGAAGACGATACCACGCCAACGCCCGCCCCGCGCGAGGTGGCAGACATGGCTGCGCTGCTTGAAGGGCGGCACGGCCCGCACGCGCATGCCGTGGCGGAGTTCCTGGCCGGCGTGCATACGCAACGTGGCGACGTCAGCCGGTCATGGGCCTGGCTCGGTGTGGCACGCGCCGTGCGGCTGCGCGCGCAATCGCGAACGGGTGACCGCAACCACGCCGTCTGCGGCCTGCCACGCGCCTGACGGCACCAGCCGCGCCGCTCTTCGCATGTCCACATGCATCGCCATTGGACCGGACTTTGCAACATCGGTCCGTGCAAGCGCGATCCAAGCATTTGCGCTCGTCGCACACCCCGCGACCTGCCAGGCCGCCGTCGACCAAGCCGCTTCGAAACACCAGGACCAAGTTCGTGACCCTGAAAGCTCTTGCAGAAACGGTTTTGACGCGAAGCCAGCGGCATAGCTGGAGATTGGCGGACAGTTGGGCCGACGCGCGTCTCACGGGGCAAAAGCTCTGCGCGATGCTCTGGACGGGCCGCGACGTGCGCAGCCAAACCGGCAGAGCGGCCCTGGCCGCGTTCGCGATCCGCGTTGGCAGCGCCGGTTTGCTATATCTGTCGCAGATTGCGATGGCCCGTTGGATGGGCAGTTTTGAATACGGAATCTATGTATTTGCCTGGACATGGGTTTTGGTCCTTGGCGGCCTGGCGCCAGCCGGGCTGGGTTTGTCTATTATTCGCTTGCTGCCCGAGCATCTGACCGTTGGCGAGACAGCCAAGGCGCGCGGGATCTTGCGATACGGACGTCTTTTCGCGCTGGGCACGAGCACGCTTTTGGCGATTAGTGCTGCGGTGTGTCTGTATGCGTTTGGCGAGTGGATCGTATCAGACCACTATCGGCTCGCGCTGTTCCTGGCGGTCGTGTGCATTCCCATGTACGCGCTTGGCGATGTTCACGACGGTATTGGCCGTGGCCAAGGTTGGATGGTCGAAGGACTGCTGGCGCCCTACATCCTGCGGCCACTGATCCTGTTGGCGGTGATCGCGGTTGCCTATGCGGCTGGATGGCCGGCAACCGGCGCAACGGCCGCCATTGCCGCGATCGTGGCGACCTGGGCGTCCACGGGCATTCAGTTTATCATGGTGCAAGCTCGGATCGACGCCGTCGTGCCCAAGGGGCCGCTTGCCGTTGATTTCGCGAAATGGCGCGCCGTTTCGGTGCCGCTGGTTGCGATCGGCGCATGCGAAATGCTGCTGCAATATGCCGACGTGCTGATCATTTCGCGCTATGTGCAACCCGACCAAGTCGGGATTTACTTCGCCGCCGCCAAGACCATGGCGTTGATGCTGTTCGTGCACTACGCCGTTGGCAGTGCGGTTGCGAACCGGTTTGCTGCATTATCCGCAAGCGGCGACCGTAAGGCATTGGCGCAAGCCGTCAAAGATGCGGTGACCTGGACATTCTGGCCCTCGCTGTTGGCGGCGGTGGCCATTCTTGCACTTGGCAAGCCGATGCTCTGGCTGTTTGGACCGTCGTTCACGGACGGCTATGCGGTCATGTTTGTCTTGGTCTTGGGCTATCTCGCCCGGGCCGCGACTGGGCCGTCGGATTTCTTGCTCAACATGGCCGGTGAGCAGACGCGCAGCGCTGCCGTGCTGGTCATTGCCGCGATCGTCAATGTGGCGCTCAACTTGGCGCTGGTCCCCGACTATGGATTGTTTGGCGCAGCGTCAGCAACAGCGGCGTCTCTGACATTAGCCGCCGTGATGCATGCCTATATCGTGTGGCGCCGGCTCGGCTTTCGGATGTGGATCGGCGGTTGATAGGCTAAACCCGTCATAGCGCGCGCCTACATCGGCGTCCCGATGACAAGCGTCCAAAACGTCTTGAATTCGGTATTGGGCGCATTCACCAGAGCAATGCCCATATGCGTTGCGTCGCCGAGCAGCAGGTTCTTGTTGTGGCCGGGGCTGTTCTTCCAGCCAGTCAAGACTTCATCGAATGTCGCTTGACCAGTGCCGACATTTTCAGCGGCAAGCTGCGCGCGAAAGCCAGTGCGTTTGACGCGATCCCAAGGATTGGATCCATCGGACCCGTAATGCGAAATGCGGTCCCACTTTGCCAAGTCGCGCGAGTGAGCTTTCGCCGCCCGTGTCAGATCAGCCGACAGCTTCAGCGGGCGCAGCCCTTTCGCTTTCCGGTAAGCGTTAATCTTGGCCCGTGCGACTTCGACATTCAGTGCGGTGCGCGTGTAATCGCGGTCTGAAAGCGCACCTGGCGGGGCCTTCGCGTAAGAACGGTCCTGACTGCGCTGATCCAGTGCCGCGACACGCGTGCGTGAATTGGATTGCGATTTCTTCGGCGCGCGTGCTGTCGTCTTTGGCTTCAGGTCCCGCTGAAACAGCGGCACCGATGCATCACGTTGCGGCTCAGGCGAACCAAATCCAAGGGACGCCGCCTGATTGTTTAAGCTGCAACCAGACAACAGGCCGATCAATCCCACGGCCACGAGAACGCGAAGCATCCAGCTCTCCAACGGTACGCACACGGAACCCGCAGTGTGTCAGGTGAGCGTTACGCCAGCCTTAAGGTTACTGGACGTCTGCCAACCCTCAGCCGCCCTCAGCGCGGCTCCCCCACATCCCAACAGAAACAAAACCTTGGCCTGAGTTGGGCAACGAGCGATTCTGCGTTTTGAGCCGATGGCGACCAGCAGCCCGCCGTCCACATCCAGCGGTCCGCGTGCAGCGCTTGTGGCCGCGATATTGGACAAATCGCAAATGACCTGGGCATTCTGCACGGAACGCGCACCGATTCGTCTTGCGTCCCACGCGTCCTAAGTCCCACGGCGTCTCAAGTATCAAGCGTCCCTGTCCCGTTCCCGCGTCCCGCGCCGTAAGGTTCTGGATTCCCGGAGGCACAGCCGATGCTAGCGGCCTGCGCAACGACGCCAGGGCAGACCGACCGCACCGCTTCCGCTGCGGCCTGGCCCGCCACCATCGCCGACCTGTTGTTGGGCCACATCGCCGTTGAAGGCGGCGCGACCCAAAGCGAGGTTTTGCGCGATCTCGCCCCAATGGCCGCACATCGGCTGTCGCCATCTGAGTTCCGCGCAGCGCTTGACGCGGCTCTCGACGCAATTGCCCGTGATGGCTTCGCCCGCGAGCAACGGGGCCGCATTCAGCCGACGGCACTCGGGCTGGAGCAGGCACAGACCCGTCTTGGCTGGCGCACGTGCCCCGCCAACTGGCCGCAGGTTCGCGATACCCACCTGACCGCGCTGGCGCTGGGTCTCACCGAAGCGCCCCAGACGCGCATCGCCTTGCTTGCCCGCCCCGACGGGCTGCGCGCAGCGATTCTGCAGACCCACTTTGGTCTGAAATTGCGGCGGACGCCGACGCTATCGCGGATTCGCGCGGAATTGGCCGGCGTCGCGCTCAAGCAGGCATTCGCCAATACGCTGCCCGACGGGCTTGATCTGCGCGGCGGCATGACCGCGCGAGCAAGCCGGCAGCTTGCCGCTCACCTCTCGCGCACACCGCGTGATTTTGGGTCCGACAGTCGACTGATCGCAGCACTTGCCGCCGAAGTCGTCGAGGCGCCGCAAACCGACGTGACATCGCTGCGGCTGGCGGTGTTTCGCCGCTATGTCTCCGCGCGTTTCGCGCAGCTGTCTGGTTCTGTCGCGCCCGAGCCTGAACAGTGCGCGGCCCTGCCAGACCACCTGTCGCATCGCCCTGATATGGAAACCTTCGTGGCCGCGGTTCTGGAGTGCGCCGCGATGGTCGCCGAAGCCGCCGCTGATGACACGAAGGGCGCATCGCCGGCTTGGGCTGGCAGCCGCAAGGCCTTGATCGCCGATGTCTTCGAAAGCATCCAGCTGCGCCATCCCGCCTGGCAGCTTTCCGATGTCGAATTCAAGGGCATGCTGAGCGAGGCGCACCGCAGCGGCCACCTGCAACTTGCCAACGCCGACTTGCGCACGAAAGCAACAGCCGCCGCGCTTCAACGCTCCGCCGTCAGTTTCAAGAACACGGTCTGGCATTTCGTCAGGCTCGCGCCTGCACCCGCGCGCCCTGCCGTTGCGCGCATGCCGGCCAACGCTCCCGGGAACATTGCCACATGACAGCCGCAGATCTCCACTCGACCTCGCCGGAACGCCTTGCGGCCGCGTTCGAGCATTCCATCACATGGGAAGAAGACGTTTGGCGGGCCGATCCCGTCGACGTCGCCGAGATCCACGCTGAGGCACGCGCCAAGTTCTATGCGTTGCTCGACGCGGTGTGCGCCAGGGATGCCTTTGCGACGCCTGCCCGGATGATGCTGTTCCACGGCCAATCCGGCGCCGGCAAAACGCACTTGATCCGCGCATTGCGCACCCATGCCCACGAACGTGAGCAGGCCTACTTCGGCTATGCGCAAATGACGCCGGACGTCGCCAGCTACGCCGACTATTTTCTGCGCCGTCTGATCTACTCGTTGGAAAAGCCTTACGACCCGTTCGATCCGTCAGGAGAAAGCGGCCTTGCCCGTTTGACGAGAAAAGTCGTCGAGATATCCGGCACCGTTGCAGCCAGTGAGCTCGAAACGCTGCAAGACGGCGATCTCGATGAGCGGGCCCTGGCGCGTCTCGTTCACGATCTCGGCGACCGCATTGTCGCCAGTGCGTCGTTCGCGCAGACCGATCTCGATATCAATATCGTGCGCGCACTGCTCTATTTGCATCGCGCCGACCCGCGCATCGACCAGCGCATCCGCAACTACCTGTGCGGCCGACCGCTGAACGAACTGAGCATGGCCTCAGTCCAGGCACTGGACCCCAATGCCGGCGAGGACCGCGCCTTTGAGATCTTTGAATCGCTCGGTCAGATCATGCAAGCCGTCGACGGCGCAGCCTTGGTTTTCTGCATCGACCAGGTTGAGGATCTGCGCTTTTTTGAAGACGCCGAAGAACGCTTCCAGCGCGCCGTGAGAGATCTAATCCAGCTCGCCAATCGGTTGCCATCGGCGATTGTGCTGATTTCCTGCCTGGAGGAATTTTACGAGCAAGTTCGCGGCGTGGTGGCCCAGTCCTACATCGACCGGCTGGAAAAGTCCGGGCCCGTCGCACTGCTGGAATCGCGCACGCCGGAAGAGGCCAAAGCCATTATCGCAAAGCGCCTGGCCCGCGAATGCGCCTCGTCAGGCGATCACAGGCAAGCCCCAGACCCGGACACGGTCTTCGGTTCTGACGTTGGCGGTACGTTTGCAGGTCTGTCGACGCGAAAACTGCTCCAGCACGCCCAAGAGCTTTTGATGGCGCAGGCCCGCGCCCCGCGACATCCCGACGTGTCACAAAGCTTGGTTTCGTCCCTGGCCGCCGCACTTGGTTTTGGCGATGGACCAGCCGCGGCCGCGGCCGACGCACCTGCGCCAGCAAGCGAGCCGCCCCACACGATCGACTATCGCGAAATTTTTGAGCGCTTTGTCAGCGGCAATGAAGCCGAGTTGTCGTCCGACGATGACGACCAGTTCGTGGATGTCCTGTCGGCGACATTGCGCCTGGCTGAGAAAGAATGGGGCGGCGACATCCGCGTGGAGGTCAAGCCTGCCAATCTCGGTGACGAAGTCCCCGCGATCGACGTCACGGTTGCCCACGCAACAGTCAACCACGGCAGCGGCCACACCTTCGATGCGCGCGTGATCCTGTGTAACAAGCCAACGCAGGGCGGCGGCTTCAAGCGCCAGCTCGATCGCGTGCTGCAGGTCATGGACGACCGTATGGTGTTCATGTTGCGCGCGAGCGATTTTCCGCCAACAAACCGTAAGAACCAGACCGCGCAGGCCTATCGCAAATACAAAGAAGCCGGCGGCCGCTCGCTGATCGTTCCGATCCCAGAATGGGAGCGGATGCTGATGGCCCGCGAGTTCCACCTGCATCACCGCCAAGACCCGGGTTTTTCCGACTGGTTCGCGGACGCCAAGCTTGTCTCGTCGCTTGAGACGATCGCCCAGCTTCTGCGGCTTGATCTGCTTGGCCGGCCGTTGCGGGCCCAAACGCGCGATGATGCCGTCACCGCACCGCACCTGTCCGCCGCCGACCTTATCACGGATGTTTCCCGCGATCCGCTGGCCGATGCGAGCACGGCCTTGCGTCATGCTGCAGCGGCCCTCAATCCCGATGAAGCAGGCGACATGCCCGCCCCGGCCGCGCCGCCGCCCTACACCGGGCCGAGCATGGATGAGATCAAGGCTGATCCGACCAAAATTCTGGTCGGTCGCGAGTTGGATGGAACCGCGCCCATTGCTCTGCCGCGCAATATCCTCAAACGGCATGCCGCCGTATTGGGTGGTTCGGGCTCCGGTAAGACGACGCTGGCGTTGAGCCTGATCGAGCAAACGTTGCAGCGCGGCGTCCCAGCCATCCTGATTGACCGGAAGGGCGACCTTTGCAGCTACGCCAATCCCGACGTCTGGCGCGAGATCACCGGTGAACCGGCAGAACGGGGACATGAGCGCGAACGGCTCGGAGACGCCATCGATGTGGCGGTTTACACGCCAGGCCGCGCGTCCGGTCGGCCGATCTCAATCACGCTGCTGCCGAAAGGCATCAACGAGCTTCCAGCGCATGAACAGCAACTGCTTGCCAATCTTTCGTCCGCCGCACTTGGCGACATGCTGCATCTGAAAAACTCAGCAACACACCAGAAGCAATCTGGCACGCTGTCCGTCGCGCTGCGCATTCTGGGCTCGCGCTTCAGCCGCGCGGTGACCCTGGCCGACCTCATCTTGTTGCTGGAGGAAGAGGACCAGGAGCTGACCGAGCTGACCCAACGCATGGACCCATCGGGTAAACTGCGGCGGGACCTCGTTGCGCAGCTCGACAGCTTGCGCCATCGCAACGCGGCACTGTTCGATGGTGCCGGCGAAGACCTGCGCATGGAATCGTTGCTTGGCCTTGGCCCGTTTGCGCGCGACGGTCGCACGCGCTTGTCGGTGATCTACACCGGTTTCCTCGGCGACAACGAGAACATCTTGTTTTGGGTGTCGCAGTTCCTCTCGGAGGCGCTGCGCTTCTGCCAGCGCAATCCCAACGAAGACCTTCAAGCGCTCGTCATGCTGGATGAGGCCGACTTATACATTCCAGCCAACGCGAAACCCGCCACGGCTGAACCGTTGCAAAGCCTTTTGAAACGGGCGCGCTCCGCAGGCCTCGGCGTCATGCTGGCAACCCAGTCTCCCGGCGACCTGGACTATAAATCTCGCGATCAGATTACGTCGTGGTTCATTGGCCGCGTGCGTGAAGACACGGCATTGCGGAAACTGAAAGCCGCGTTCCAAAGTGAAAGCGGCCTCGATCCCGCGTTGGTCCTGCCAAACCAAACGGTCGGTGAGTTCCACCTTGTGCAAGAGGGCAAGGTGCGGTCGCTCAAGGCTCAGCGTTCGCTTATCCAGGCCGAACAGGTGCCGTTCGACCGGATCGAGCTTTTGGCCGGCGAGACCGAAACGCGCGACACATCTCAGCTCACGCTGTTTGCTTCTGATACGGCGGCCTGACAATTGCTCAAGCACTCGATCACAATTGAGTGAAGTCGTGGCGTGAGCCGATATTTCGTCTGGTCGCGCCGCTTGCGAAGTGCATCAATTAAAGTGTTGGAGCGGCATGCTTTCACGCGCCCCATCATCGCCATGATTTGACCCAGGACGCTCCTGAACACCGCCGCGATCACGTGCCACGGGTACAGGGACTTTCTGGGGATAATGCGCAAGTGCGACGGTGCACGGAGCTTTGTTCCGATAGCGTATCGTTTGTCGTTTGGAAGTTCGCGTGCGCAGTGAGGGTGGCGTGATTGTTGCGAAATCCATCATCGTGATCTTGGTTGCAAGCGTGATTGCACCGGCGATCAGCTTTGGCCTGTTCCTTTTCAGCCAAGGCCTCCTTTAGAGCTCATCCGGTTTAGGCGGAACCGCCTAAACCGAAAGATGCAGCGACCATCCAAACTCTAGATCATGGAAGGTGAGCGCACGCGAACCTGAAATGATCTAGGTGCCGCAATAGATTTGCGGCATGGTTGGCCTTGCGCGCAGGGCCCGCCCGTGAAGCTGAGCGGTATCTAACGGATCCGTGCATCGCTGCAGCCCCGTGGGCTGGGACCCCGCCTCGCGGACAGCCGCAACGCAGCCATAAAGCTCGGGTTGACGTTGGAGCTTGCGCAAGCCCCGCGCGGTGCCGGAACCCGAAATGCTCACACTGCTGAAATTTCTGTCGCGTTTTCTGGAGTTCGTATTCGCTGTTCCAGCGCGGATCGGCAGCCTTTTTCTGATCAATGTCGCGTTCAACCCGCGCCTTGGTGCGCTGCGCTATGTCATCTGCGCCGCCCTGGCCTATGTCGCCTTTGCAATTATTCTCGTCTACGTCGTTGCGCCAATCCGCGGCTTCGTCGGCACGCTCTATCTGGAAAGCAAACTGACCTACGATGCTGAGCGCTGGTTGGCGACGGCAATCTATGACCGCAAACGCGATTTTGTCGGCATCTTCGATCCGCGCTTGGACAGCCAACGCGACGTCAACTTCACCGGTGATGTCATCGAAGTCGGCAACTACACCGCCAACCCCGACCACAAATCCATTCCGGTTCGCGAAGTGCCGGATCTTTATTGGAAGTGCCTTGTCTACCATGAGGACCGCTTCCTTGGCACATGGCGCAATCCGGCCGGTATCGATCTCGGCGGCGTTCTCAAAATTCCCGTCAGCACGATAACGCGCACGATGCGCCGCGGCCGGCCAAGTATTGGAATTGGCGGATCGACCTTGCCGATGCAGCTTGTGCGCGTGATTTACAAAACGCCGCCAAGCGTCGACGAAAGCCCTTGGGAAAAGCTCGGCCGCAAGTTTCGAGAATGGTGGCTCGCGCCCGTCGTCTATCACGCCCTGACGCAAGGCGGCGATGTAACGCCGCTGAAGCATTGGGTGGCAAACCATCTCTGGCTGGCGCAACGCACGAATGGCGCCCCGCTGCATGGGATCGAAGTCACAAGTCGCATTGTTTTCGGCAAAGAGGCCAAGGATTTGACGGCCGCCGAACAGTTCGTTCTGGCCTCCGCCGTCAACAAGCCCATCATCCTGCTGCCGGGTAGCGATCGCCTCAATGCCGTGCGCCTTGACCGCTGGCGCTACATCCTGGAGGTCCGCGCGGCCCGGTGCGCTGAAGAACTCATTGACGATGCGGAAGCGCGCAAAAAAACGCTGATTGAGCTGATCGAAATGGCCGGCGGGCCGCCCGATCCAAAAGTGCGCCCGCGGCTTGCCAAAGCATTGGATGCGCACGCGCCACGTTATGCCAAAAGCGCTGAGGCCAACCCGCGATTGCGCGCCAACGCGCTCTTGCCGTCGGTCCGCCTCGGCCTTCGCGAAGAACTGAAACAGGCCTTCGGTCTGAATTGGCGGCGTGCCGTCCGCGGCGTCACTGTCACGCTCGACGCCGCCGACAACATTGCATTCCGTGCCAAGCTCCTGGCCGAGCTGCAACGGCTCGACAAACAATGGGCTGGCGCGCTGAAGCCCGGCATTACGCTCGATCCGTCCCGGGCAGGCGCTGGGCTGAAGGTACCCGATATCACCGTCGTGGCGGCGGATGCCAACGGCCGCATCGTGCGGTATTTTGAATCCAATCAGGTCGCGCCGTACTTCGGCTCGATCGCCGCGCGTGATCGCACCACAGGCGCATACCGGCTCGATCTTGAGGGCCGGGCAATCGCGTCGACCGGCAAGGTGCTTGCGGCAATCGCCATCGCAAACAACGGCCGAGATGGCCTTGGATCTCGCTATCTGGACACCGATGCGCCCGGCCGAGGTCTTGAGACTTGCCGACGCGGCGGTGGCCTGAGACGGGTGCGCACCGCACAGGTTGCGTTCGCCTGCTCGCTCAACAACCCGATCGAGAACCGCGGCGCGCAGATTGGTCAAACCGCGTTTCGCGACCTGATCAAGGCCTTCCATTTCAATCCACCACCGCCCGATGCGCTTGGCAATGAGACACCCGCTTCGACCGCCAGCGTCCGCGGCATCATTGCAGGCGCCCCGCGACGGGTGCACCAGATGTCAGCCGTCGTGCTGGCCGCATTGACCCGACGTGGCGATGAGGCGGTCCGCCCGCCGTCCCTCGTCGACCAGATCGAGTTGAGCACCGACCGGGATCGCGAGGCCTTCCGCGCAAGCCGGTTTCCCCCGATCGTGCCCAACCGCGTCATCAGGCCGGGCGCACGTGGCCTCGTCCGCCAACTCTTGGAAGCCCCGCTTTGCTATCGCAGCCGTGGGCGCAGTCACGGCACACTGAAATCACTGGCAAACTGGTGTGCGCAGCGCCGCGCTGACCTGCGCTTGCATTTCGCCAAAACGGGCACGCAGGTAAACCTCGACCCGGACGAGACTGTTGACGTTTGGGCAACGGGCGGCCTGCAGTTCGCGAACGGCGCGGCCTATTCGTATGTCATACTGGTCGGAAGCGGGACGCCGCGCGAGCCCTTTGCCCGGCGCCTCCATTCCAGTCAGGTCGCAGCCCCCTTGCTGGATGCCCTCCTGCGCGACCTCGCCATCGACGCACGCAAGGTAACGCCCCGCGTGCGAGCCCGCCGCGGCCAGCCCAATCCGGCACCGCGAGCGCAAACGCCGGTGGCACAGGTGGCACCGGGCGGCGTGCCCCGTGTGCGCGGTGGATCCTCCCAACAAGACGGCACGGTGCAATCGCGCCGGTTTTCCGCCACCCGTTTCTTCCGCGAGCTGACCGGCGAGCCATGAGTGCGCGCGACGGCGGTGCTGCGCGGCCCTCACCGCCGTTGCCTCCGTCCCGCGCCGAAACTTGGCTCGGCTTGTTCATGTTGGGCTCATCCGCGATGGCGTTTCATAGTGCCCGAGAGGGGGCGACCAAGGTTTGGCCGTGACGATGACGAACTCGCGTCATGGTTGTTCTCTAGTTCGCCACAGATCGAAACGGAGCACTGGCCCGGCCGCGCGATAGCAACGCGCCCACCGCCCGTTTTGGGGCCGCCCATGCAGTTAGTGAAAGTTGCGGATGTTCACTCAACGCCCGAAGTCCAACGGAACGCAGCCGGCCTATCCCGGCTCCCAGTTCGCGTTGCATGCCGACGATGATTTGGCCGAGCCACCGCCGCCCCCGCGCGACATGAAGAAGGTGCTCTTGATCTTCGGATTGGGCGCGCTGTCGTGGGTTGCAACGTATGTTGGCATGTTGGAGCTGATCCAAGCCAACATGGGCGAGCTTGGCCTTGGAACGAAAGTCATCATTGGCTGCTCGGTCGCCATGTTGATGACCATGATCATCTGGTTGCTGGACCAGATGTTTGCCCCGCTGCCGTTTGTAACCAAGGTCGCCTATTTCTTCGGATATGTTTTTCTGACCATGATTTCGGTCGGATTTGGCTTTGGCTTTTACTGGAAGGTTCTAGAAAGCCGTTCTGAGGCTTCGCGATCGGCCGAAAGCGCGGTCACCCAAGTGCAGGGTTCACTGGTGGCTGCAGCGGCACGCTTGGACCAGTTGCAGACCACTTTGGCGGACCTGACAACCGTTTCGGAACAAAAAGCAATTGAAGAGCGGGATAGGGGTACGTCTTGCCCGAATTCGCGTCCAGGAGACGGACCGCGCAGACGCTTGCGCGATAGCGATGCCGCGCGTTTCAGTTTCGCAAGCAATTTCGTAAGTGGACGCTTGACGAAAATCAAAACGGAACTGAAAGGCCTGGATGGCGCGCTTTTGAAGATTTCGTCGGGGGATCCCTCGACCATTGACCCCAAAACAGGTACGCGGAATGCGTATCTCAAATCTCTTTCGCAAAAGCTTGAGCTGACGGCTGCGCGGTTCAACGCGTTTTCGTCGGACCCGCAGTTGCGCCAAATCCGCACCGAACTCGATCAGCGCGCAGCGACCACCATCTTCCCGAATGGGCGCGGCGGCACGTTTTCGTGCCCAGATCCGCAATTGCAGACCGCATTGCGTGGGGTTGTGCGCGCCATCGATCAATTGCCGCAGCTTCAAAAGCCGCACATTGCAACGGTCGAAGGGTCGGAGGCCGTGATTGAGGCCTTCCGCCGTCTGGGCGCAACCTTCCAGGGCGCACTCTTGTTCGATCTGCCGCCGTCGGCCGACGAAATGCGCGAACTTCAAAAGAAGGCTGTCCGCAAGGCAGAAACGTCGGGCCGCCCAGCTCCGGTTGTGACAACGCTGCAAGGCGGTTTATCAAAACGCGATTATATTCCGCTTGCCATCGCCCTGTTCGTCGACATCTGCCTGTTGTTGGTGTCGATTGGCCGGCCGATGAACCGGATGGATAACCTTGTTCCGCGTATGAAGATGGCTGAGCGCGGCCCGGTTTATCAGATCCTTTCCAAGTTCTCCGACATTCACCAAGACGAGGCGCTTCGCAAAAAGTTTGAAGTGTTCCGCCATGTGGTTTTTGACTTCAATGGCGATTACTATGTTGCGGTGCCGCTTGATGCGCCGCGCAGGGTTTCGGCCGAAGAAAAAAATAGGCTCCTTCTTGATGCGCATTTGCTTGGCAACCTGTTTGCAAGCTTTGAGAAAGAAAAGATCTTTGCACGGGTCATCAACCCGCTGCTGTCAACGCGCGTCATTCAAAAAAAGCTCCGCCGTCAGGGCAGTCATTTCGCGGGCTCTGAAGCCTTCCGCGTGTATCGCTTCCGCGATGGGGCCTGGTCGGAAATCATTCTTGGCGCAATCATGGGCGCATCCCGGCGCGCACGGACCGAGCGCCGGCACCGTCTGATGACCGAAGGCCACCGCCTCGATACCGGTATCGCCGATGCCACCGGAGACGTGACAACCGTTCCCGCATCCGGCGACATGGGCGCAACCGACGGCCGGGTACACCGCGATCCGGCACAAGCTCCAGGCGATGGCGATACGACGTTGGTCGCCGCCTTCCGTGGCGCCGCCGATGCGGCTGACCGCGCCGCCGACGATGAAGCAACCCAAGATGCCATCCGGGCGGACGTCCGCCGCGGCGTCGCAGCCCGTGGTGCCGTCGCCACCGCGCGTCGTGCGGCGCCACAAGACCCCCTCGAAGTCGATCGCGATCATGCCATGCGTTATGGCCCGTATGCGGCACACGCCTTGCGCGAAACATCCGCATACGCCGAGGATGACGATTTCGACGCGGCCATGGACCCAGGCGAGGAGCAGGCGGACGTTTGGGACGATTGGGATGGGCGCGAGACAAGCGATGATCGCCGGCGCGACGTTGACTTGGCCTCAAGACGCCGTCGCCGGGCCGAGCCGATTGGTCATCGTCTGCGGCGTGAACTTGAAAAACGCCAACCCTTGCCGGAAGCTGAGGTCCACATTGCCGATGCCGACGAACTTGGCAGCCGCGCCCAACAGCCAGAACCGCTCAGGCCAACAGCCAACGACAATGTCGTGCCGCTGCCGAACCGTCGCCCGCCAGTCCGATCGGTGGGGCCGCCCCCGTCCCTGACGCAGGCGATCCGTGCGGCACAGGCAGCCGAGGCTGCACAGGCCGACAATCAAAGCCCGTCAAGCAACGCCGACGACGCAACGCGGTCTAAAACGATGGTGCCGCCGCCGCCTCCGCCGACCGAAAACCGCACAAGCGTGACGATCACGGAGACCACGCGCACCGTGAATTGGGACGTGCCGACGACGGAAGCAACACTGCCGCCGGCGATGCAGGCCCGTCCGGTCGCAGCCAAGGTGATCGTTGAGACAGCGCCAATGCACCCTGAAGCGGCCGCTGCCGCGCAACTGAACGCGGCTCTGACGGACATCTGGCCAACTGAGAGCGAGGCCCCGGCGCTGACAGATGCCACGCATGAGCGCGACGCAGTCCGCGTGATCCCGCCGCCGCTCCCCGTTGCGATGGGCGATCCGATCGACCTCGCGCCGGCCAACGTGGTCGCAGAAGCAGACGTGGCGGACGAGGATCTCGACGCAAATGCGGACTTCTACGACGCGTTCGCACAAGATGAAGCCGGCGACGCTGTCACGAGCGTTCATCCGTTGGATGAAGCGGAGTTGAACACTCTGCGTAAGTTCGGCCCGACGAACCGTGGCGACGACGACGCAAAATAGCTCAGGCTAAGCCCGGCAACGCCCGCAGGCGCCCACGCGAAAACTTCCCTCACAGCCGGTGCGGCACGCCGCACCGGCTTTTTCGTGCCGTCGGCCAAGCCCATGCATTTTGCACGCCTGGCGCGTTGCCGGCGAAGCCCTCGTCTTGCGGTTGTGGTCTCGTCCCGCAAAGCGTGGATCCGGCCACGCGATGTGGGCATTGCCCGCTTGAGTCCTGATTTCGGTCATCAGGCAATCAAAAATTTACCGTCCTCAGCTTCACTCAGCAGCGGTGGCGCACACGCGCTCGCGACGTTTGGCCGACGGCGCCGCGCATAAGGGACAAAACAGCCATGCAGAACCGCACTCCGCAAACGCCGCGCTCCGATGCTCGCGCGGCGAAGGTTAAGCGTTTGACGAGCTTCATCCTCGACGGCATCGACGCCAGCCAGCGGAGTCCTATGCGCGAGCGGCCCTGCTGCCGCGTGATTGCCAAGTCGATCGACAGCGCCGTGTTCAATGCCGTCGTGGATCAGACAGAGGCCCTGCTGGCCGCAGATTTCTCAATCCGCGTCATCCTCGCCGACCGTCCGGATGCCACCCCTGGCGGCGGCATGGATCAAACGGCACTCCTGGCGGGCGATGTGCGCCTCGTCGCACACGCGACGCTTCTGGAAGCCCACGAACAACTCAGCGTTGGACCCGACGCGGTCTGGACTGGCGACAGCCTGCGGCGTGCACCCGACAAGTTGGATGCATTCGAAACGCAAGACGATGATGCCGCTGCGGCCGTTTGGGCAGCGCGCAGTTTTGAACGCCTATGGCAGCTTGCAACGCCGTTGCAGGACGCAGTCGACGCACCGTCCGGGCCGTTGGTCGCAAGGTCGGCAACGCCAAAGCAGGTGCTGTCGAAGTCGTTTGATCCACAAAGCTAAAGCGTGACGCATGAAATGCGCCTCGCTTTAGCTCTGTTGCGCTCACGGGCCGTTGGCCCTCCGCTGGGGCGGGCCGTTTTCGTGTCGATGTTTCGAACACGAACATCGGCGGCCCGGGCCGCTTTGCGGCCTTGGGGCGTGAAACCGATTGGACGCGACATGCATGCGTTGTCGGCGCCCGCGGTGCGCATTCGCTCTGAGGGCTGGACGCGTCAGTTCCCGGCGATGCCGCCGAACCCAATGTCACGGCGTGCCACGCGGATGCCGATTGTGTAGCCGGCGA
>CAZOGY010000053.1:0-22227 GCA_964579305.1 uncultured Hyphomicrobiaceae bacterium | reverse complement strand
CGCAAGGCCGAGCGCCTCGCAAAGATGGCGCCGGCGCAGCGCACGTGAGCGCTCACCAGGTTAGGTTGGGGGGTGGGCCGGGAACAACGCGTTGCTGGCAGCGAGGCTCGGCGATTGCGCAATGGTGGGCGGTACTGGGATTGAACCAGTGACCCCACGCGTGTGAAGCGTGTGCTCTACCGCTGAGCTAACCGCCCGGACCGCCAAGGAACTGGCGGCGGTGCTGGCAAACCTTGGCCAGCGCGGAAGCGCAGGCTATCGCCGAGTGCACCCGCGCTTGTCAAGTCACGTTCGCCGGCCCGTGCCGCGCCGACGTCACTGGCAGGACCCAGTTGGTCCCGTCAGTCCCGCCAGTCCCATCAGACACGCGGCCCGGCCCGCCACAAACAGTTCTGCCGCTTCGCTACTTTTGCGTCCGCTGAAAGCTCTCGGCCATCTTGCGAAACTCTGGCTCGTAACGGGCTGCATCCTTGGCCGGCGTTGTTGCAAAAATCCGAACGTAACCGCCGGCTGGTTCAATCAGCAGGTAATGCAACACGACCATCTCTTCGCCGGTCTGCGTCCACACCCCGGTCGCGCGGTGCAAATAGCCGTTAAGGCCGTCGATCGTCACATCGGACACCGGCGACACGTCGATCTGTTTATAATCGCGCAAGATTTGAGAGACCATCGTGCGGGCGAGCGTGCGGCCCTGATCACCCCGCGTGACACGATCAAACGACGTGCCGACCACAACATTTGGGCTGGCCTGCTTGACCGGCCCGCGCGGCAACTTTCCAGTCAGCGAATAGATCCGCCCGCCGAAGCCGATCGCTTCGCCCTCTTTGAACGGCCCCGTGTAGGCCAGATCAAAACCAAACTTTCGCGGCGCAGGCTTGTCCGCCAGCCGCGCGTTCGCAAACGCTGTTTTGACCGCATCGAACATGGGCGAAACCGTCTCGCCGTCACGCAGGGGCAGGTTGGCCGACAACAACGTCGTCACGCGATCGTTGCCAACAAGCAGGATCAGTTTTTGAACCGTGACGACCGCGGTTGGCTGGCGCCCGACAAGCGCCACGTGCTTATCCGTGCGACCCAGATCAATCGTCTGAATATCAAGCACGCCCCGGGTTCTCAGGCGCGCGGGCGTCATGCCAGGACGCATACGGTCATAGGCAAATGCCGGAGCCTCGATGATCACCACGGACGCGCCAGAGGGATGCTGAAAGCCCAAAAAGCGTTCAGCGATGCGAAATCCATCCGGCAAGTCGATCACGACGCTGCTTCCGGGCGCTTGAAGCGATTTCGCGTTGACCGCCGGTGCCACTGCAAGCCAGGCGGCAACGGTCAGCGATAACGCAACCACGCCCCAGAATGCAGGCAGCACATGGCGAGGGCGAGACTGGATCTTCGGCATCTTGAGCGTCCTCGTGACGAAACGGTGCTGGGCAACACCAAGTGTTTGCAATGCCACCAGCGATGCCGTTCAAATTATGTCACCGATGCGGCCCGCCGATATGTTCCGCCGACAGATTGGCTTTCGCGCCATTTCCGGTGACGGGCCGCTCATCCGTAGTGTGTCGGCCCGCCCCACAGGGCAGCCTCACAGGCCAGCCTCACAGGGCAGCCTCACAGGCCCGCCTCACTGGTCAGCGTCGCGGGCCAGCGTGATCGTGATGACCCCATCAACGAGGTCGTCGGCCACGATCACATGTCCATGGCGCGCGGCGAACCGGCGCAATTCTTCGCGCGCTTGCGGGTCGGTGGCGTGCACGGTGATCACGGCGCTTGCCCCCAATTCCCGCAACGCCTGTTTCGCCCGCAGCGTGGGCAAGGGGCACTTGAGGTGCCGCGCATCCACGACACGGTCGACCGTGCGCGGTGTTTGAGATGCGGGACGAGGCGCATGCTCACTGTGAGCCGTTCGCGTCATTGTGATCACCTTCGCGTTTGCGCGTTTCGCAACGCAGCCAATGGCGGAGCCCCCGTGAGCGAGGGGGCGGCCGGCTGGCCGCCTTCACCACGGTCAGAAGTCGTGTCTCAGCCAGCTTGTCTCCGCTGCGCGCATTGGGCAAGGTCCGCCCGCCATGCCGGATCCGACCGTTCCCAACCAGCCGACCGCCCCACCCGAACCGCGCCGCTTCAGGCTCACGTTCGGCCTGGAGCGATTGGGCCTGATCGCGCTTGCCGCCCCGCATTTGGCGCTGATTGTCATCGCGGTGATCTCGGTTTTTGCTGCGTTCGGCGTTGCGCGTCTCAAGGTCGACGATTCGCTGTCTGAACTGTTTCGCACCGACACGCGTGAGTTCCGGCAATACGAGGCCATCGATCGCCGCTTTCCATCAAGCGAGTTCGACGTGCTCGCCGTCGTCGAAGGCGATAACCTGCTCACCCGGCAAGGCCTGACGGCATTCAAGAACGCCGTAATCGAGCTGCAACTGGGGGACGGCCTGGGCGGCCTTGTCTCAATGCTGTCCGCGCGCGGCGAGCCGGATGCCACGGGATATGCGCCGCCGGTCATGCCGGACCGCTTCCCTGAGGGCGCGGCATTCCAGGCCGCCGTGGAAAAAATCCGATCCAACCGGATTGTTGAAGGCAAGTTCCTATCCAAAGACGGCCGGCTTGCGTTGATTGTCATGTCGCTCGACCGCCGATTTGTGCGCGCACATGGCACCGACACCGTCATTGCCGAAATCGAGGATACGCTGGCGCGCACGCTGGCCGGTTCGGGCCTCACCGCCAAGCTGACCGGCGCACCGGTGATGCAACGCGAAATCCGCAATGCCGTCTCGCGCGACCGCATCATCTACAACGGGCTTGGCCTGGTGCTCGGCCTTGCAGTCGCGCTCTTCTTCTTTCGCAAGATCTCTCTCACGTTGCTTGCCGTCACCGGTCCGACGGTCGGTATCCTTTGGACCTTGGGGGCGGTCGGCGGCCTCGATTACCGGCTCAATCTCTTCATCAACGTGCTGACCCCGCTGATCCTGGTGTCAGGCTTTTCCGATTCCATGCACCTTGTGATGGCAATCCGCCGCGATGTCCGCCGCGGCCTCTCACGGCTGGAAGCCGCACGGACGGCCGTGCGTGAGGTGGCACCGGCCTGCTTGCTGACGGCAATGAACGCATCGCTTGCGCTACTGTCGTTTTCGCTGGCCGAAAGCGCCCTGATCCGCACATTTGGACAAGCCGCCATCCTGGCTGTGGCCATTTCCTATCTTGCCGTCGCCGTCGTGGTCCCCACGCTTGCCGTCTTCGTCCTGCAACTCGATGCCGACGACACGCCCGCTGATCCCAAACGCCGTGAGGTCGACGCACTGGATTCCGACACCGAAATTGGTGTGGTGCGCCGGTGGACTGGAAAGATTGTCGATGCCGTGTCCGCTCAGCCTGAAAAGTATCTGCTGGCCGGCCTGGCCGCCGTCATCGTCACGGGAGCAGCTTACGCCACGCTGAAACCCATGTACCGGCTGGCCGACCAAGTGCCGGACCGAGAACAAGCGCTGGCGGCCACCGACAAACTCGACCAGAAGCTGACGGGCGCCAATCCCGTCCACGTTATGATCGAATGGGGCGATGGCGTCTCGCTTTATGATCCATCCACGATCGCGGTCATCAAACGCGCCCATGAGGTCCTTGAGCAGACCGCCGGCCTTGGCAACGTCTGGTCGCTGGAAAGCTTGCGCCGCTGGCTTGCGCAAGTGGGTAAGGACAACCCCAAAACCATCCAGTCCTATGTGGAGATCCTGCCGCGACATCTCGTGCGTCGTTTCGTGGCTGAAAACAGCCAGGCCGTCCTCGTCACCGGACGCCTGCCGGATATTGACGCAAGCCGTATTCTGCCAATCGTGGACGTCATCGATAAAGCGCTTGAACCCGTCCGCGCGTCCAATCCGGGCTATGCCATTTCGGTCACGGGATTACCGGCCATTGCGGCGCGCAACTCCGCAAAACTCATCGGTGAGCTCAATTGGGGCCTGATCGGCGACATGTTCGTGATTTTCATTTTTCTCGGGATTGCTTTGCGCTCGCTTCTGGCGGGTGTCGCGAGCATTCTGCCATCGCTGTTTCCAATTTTCGCAACCGGCTCTCTTTTATGGCTTGGCACCGGCGGCATGCAATTTGCGTCCATTATTGCCATTACAGTGGCATTTGCGCTGGCCATCGATTCCACGATCCATTTCATCAATCGTTTCCTAATCGAAGAATCACGCACGGATATCGATACGCGCGACGTGCGGCTGGTACTCCAAGAGACCATGCGCCACATTGGGCCCGCCGTTGTGCTGACCACCATCGTGCTCGCGCTCGGCCTTGGCGTCACGGTCCTGTCGGACCTGCCCTCGCTACGCCAGTTTGGATTTCTGACAGCGGTGTGTCTGGCCGCCTCGCTCTTGGGACAGCTTGTGATCCTGCCAGCAGCCATCGCGGTCTATCGCAAGTCTTGGCCGGTTGGATCGTCTGGACCGACGCATGATCTGGTCGACCGCGTCGGACTTTGGTTGGCCGCGCGACGGTCTTGATGGACACCACATCCCCGGACGCCTTGAGGGTTCGACGCAAGCGCCAGCTCAAGGCGCAACCCGACTGCGCCTGGTATCGGTCAGACTATTTCGGGTCCACTCGCGTTCACCCGCCACGACCTCTGTTTTTCATTGCCGCGCCATCTTTCGCCTCAGGCAATTCCCTAAAACCGAATAAGCTTCAAGCACGCGCCCGCCGTCGCTCACCGACCAGATTGATCACATTGCCCGCAATTACGACCAATCCGCCCATAAGAACCGCCAATTCCAGGCTTTCACCATAGAGCAGGGCGCCAATCGCCGTGATCAACGGCAATCGCAGAAAATCCATCGGCGCGACGATAATCGCGTCGGCCTCGCCGAACGCGCGGGCAAGGCAATAATGCGCGCTCAACCCGCAAATGCCCACGATGCAGGCCCAGAACAAAAACTCCGGTGTCGGCACCGTGAGATAGGGCGCCGCGATAATGCCCGCCATAACCGTCTGCATCCACGACATATGGAATAAGATGCTGAGAGCCGTGTCATGGCGCATCAGCGCTTTGGTCGCGATCATCGACCCGGCGAAACCCAATGACGCCAGCAAGGCCAGGGCCGACCCCAGGCCGATCCCGGAAACCTGTGGGCCAACAATCACCAAGACCCCTGCAAACCCGAGAGCCGCGGCCGCAACACGCACCGGCGTGAGGCTTTCCTTGAGCACAAGCGGCGCCATCACGGCCACCCACAAAGGCGCAGTAAATTCGATTGCAAACAACTGCGCCAACGGGATGAGCGTCAGCGCGTGCAGCCAACTGAACTGCGCCGCGAAATGCACCGTGTTGCGCACGCTGTGAATGCGCAGCTTCGGCGTGGCAATCAGTGCAAATCCCTGGCGCGAAACCGCAACGAGCGCCGCGGCAATCACAAGCCCGACAACGCTGCGCACAAACATGATCTGGACGGTATCAATCAACGCCGGGCTATCGCGCCCCGCTGCCGCGGCCATCGCTTCACCGGCCTCACGTCCGGCAACCGCAACGGTGGAAAACGATGCCAATGCACCCACCATCCACGCCAAGGCCCGCGTCGGATTGCCCACCGTGGCCGTCGTCAGCGTCTGGGCCATGCCGAAAACTCCTTGGCTGGACGTGGCAGGATTGGACCTGTGGGTCGCATCGGCCCGACAGAACCGATAAGGTCAGCTGGCACAATCGGGGGCGGGTTGGCTCACGTGGGCCAGCGCGGCAGCGAACCACAACCATGATCGGAAGGCTACAGTGTCAGCAGCGGACGCGCTCGCGTTTCAACGCGGCTTGGTCGAAGAGCCAGCCTGGGACGGCATATTCAATCAATCCGATCCGCGCAGCTACTTCCGGGTGCTGTATGCGCTCGACTATATCTTGCCTGACTTGGCTCGGAACCTGCTGCGCAATCTGATCGTGCGGTTGTCGCGCGCCCACGGCCGTCGCATCAAGGTCGCCAGCCTTGGCTGTGGATACGGCGCGCTGGAAGCCCTGATCCGGTATCCACTCGACATGGATCAACTCGCCCACCGCTTCCGCGATCTCGACTTAAGCGATCTGACATCCGACCGACTGATCGCGCTCGACCGTCATTATTTCCAGTCCTGGCCAGAGCAGGTTGATGCCGAGATCATCGGTCTCGACGTCCATCCAGAAGCGCTGGCCTATGCCCAAGCGGTTGGCCTGATCGAAACTGGGATTTGCATCGATCTGGAAAGCGAGGACCTCGACGCGACGGCCCGACAGGCATTGTCCGGCGTCGACTTGATCATTTCCACGACGGCGCTGGACTTCGCCAGCGAGGCCACCTTTGCAAAGCTCTACGAAGCTGCAGCCCCGGCCTGGCCTTGGCTTGCGCTGTTTGCTTTACGCATGCACCCGCTGGACCCCGTCCGCGCTTTGGCGGCCAGCCACGGCATGATCCTGGAAACGCTTGATGGGATCAGCTTTGTGCAACGGCGATTTGCCTCGACACAGGAATGGACCGACGTATTGATGGCGCTCGAAGCGCAAGGGATTGCGACGCGCAACAAAGAAGCCGAAGGGCTTTTGCACGCAAACTTTCACCTCCTGCGACCGGGCAGCGGCGACCTCGGCCACGAAAGCATCGGTGAACTCGTTTCCGTCAGCAAAGGCAACGACCGCCGTTTTGGAAATTGGCGCCGCCGTCCCTGGGGTGTGTGATGACGCGTGCGGCAACGCTCAGCTTGCGCCGGCAAAGCGCGTGCGCAGCAAGCGCAAAACGCGTCCATCGATGACGACCAATCCCGCCGCGATCACGAGACCGCCAAGCACATGCCGCATCAGCAACTCTTCTCCAAGGAACGCGACGCCCAGCGCGACGGCACTGACCGGGATCAGCAAAGTCACCAGCATCACGTTCGCGGTACCCGAAACTGTGATGATGTGGAAAAACACAAGATACGCCAGCGCAGTACCAGGAATGGCCAAACCGACGATCGCTGCGACGGTCGAAAGACCAGGGGCCGGGAGCGCCCAGGGCTGATCGATCAAAAACACAATCGGCGCCAACAGAAGCGTTGAGCAGGTCAACTGCCCTGTTGCGCTGATGATGGGCGCCGTCCCGCGCAAACGGCGGCCCCAAACAGCCGAACATCCATAGGAAAACGTCGCCAGCAGCACGAGGACCATGCCCCGCAGGTCCGACGTCTCGCCGGCCAGTGCAGCCGGTCCGATCAAGATGGCGACGCCCAAGGCGCCCAGGACCACGCCAGCAATCCGGCGCCCCGTCAGCGGTTCATCGCTTGTCAACGTTGCCAGCAGCAAAACGGCCCAGACCGGTGTGGTCGCGTTGAGCACCGATGCAAGCCCGCTTGAGATCGACTGTTGTCCCGCAACGATCGCTGTGAATGGAATGACATTGTTGAACAGTGCCATGCCGGCGAATGTGCCCCAGACGCCGATCTCGCGCGGCACGGACCGCGCGGACGCAAACACGATCACCCACAAGACGACGGCCCCAAGACCAACCCGCGCCAGCACGATGGTCAGCGGCGGCAATTCGTGGACGGCCACGCCGATAAAAAAGAATGCGCCGCCCCACAACACGGACAGCAAGACAAGCCAAAGCCATTGTGCCGACGTCATCGCTTTCCCGTCCCAGCCATTGCCTGTCGATAACGTGTGCTGAAACGTGGCCTGGGGCGGCAACCCGAAACCGGTGCGGCTTGCCCTTCGCTGCGTGCTGACGCAGGGTCCGCGCCGAGAAACGGCTGAGCGGCGCAGCGCGCGCCCGCGGCCGCACGTGTCAGACTGCGCGAAGGATCGTCATGTCGAAAACCAGTTCGCCCCCAATCGTCCGTTTCGCGCCAAGCCCCACGGGTCGCATTCACATTGGCAACGTCAGAACCGCGATCCTCAATTGGCTGTTTGCGCGGCGCGAGGGCGGGCAATACATCCTGCGCTTTGATGACACCGACACCGAGCGTGCCCGCGCTGAGTTTGCCGAGGCGATTGAGACCGATCTGGCCTGGCTTGGCCTTGACTGGGATCGGATCGAACGGCAGTCCGACCGCACGGAAAAGTACACCGTGGCGGCTGACACCCTCAAAGCTGCCGGACGGCTCTATCCCTGTTACGAAACGCCTGAGGAAATTGAGCGACGCCGCAGGCTCCAGCGCGCACGCGGTTTGCCGCCGATCTATGACCGCGCTGCCTTGCGCCTCACCCGGGAAGACATCGCGGCATTCGAAAGCGAAGGCCGCGCGCCCCACTGGCGGTTCCGCCTGAACAACACCGCTGCCGCCGACGGCGAAACGCACGATCCAGGTGCCGCGCCAGTGTCGACGCCAATCGCCTGGGACGATCTGATCCGGGGCCACCAAACCGTTGACCTCGGCGCCTTGTCCGATCCGGTGATGATCCGTGCCGACGGTTCGTATCTCTATACGTTCACGAGCGTGGTCGACGACGCAGACATGGGCGTCACACACATTATCCGCGGCGAGGATCACGTCACCAATACCGGCGTGCAACTGCAACTGTTCGAAGCCCTCGGCGCGGCGGCCCCAATGTTTGCCCACCACAGTTTGCTGGTCGGGGCCGACGGGCAGGCGCTCTCAAAGCGCATGGGCGACCTCGCGATCGGCAATATGCGCGACGCCGGGCTTGAACCACAGGCCGTCACCAGCCTCGCGGCGCTGGTGGGCACCTCCGACCCGATCGAGCCCGTGTTGGACCCTATGGACCTCGCCAAGCGGTTCGCCTTTGAAAAAATTTCGCGATCGCCTGCGCGTTTCGATCCAAAAGATCTGGAACAACTCAACGGAAAGCTGTTGCAAAGCCTCGATTACACCCGCGTGGAAGACCGCTTGGCCGCAATGGGTGTTGGCGGCGGCGCGGCATTCTGGGACGCTGTGCGCGGCAACATCACGACCTTAGACGGCGCAAAAACTTGGTGGGACGTCGTCGCGGAACCGATCACGCCTGACATCGAAGACGCCGCGTTTTGCAAGGTCGCCGCTGACGCTTTTCCAGACGGCGATGTGACCGAGGCGACCTGGTCGGCGTGGACGGCCGCTGTGAAAGACGCAACGGGGGCCAAGGGCAAAGCGCTTTTCATGCCGTTGCGCAAAGCGCTCACGGGGCAGGCGAGCGGTCCCGAGTTGAAACCGCTCCTGCCGCTGATTGGCCGCGAACGCATTCTGGCGCGCCTTGCAGGGCAGACGGTATAGCGCGATCACGGCTCGCTGGCCTGATAGGCGGCCGCAAGGCGAGCAAAGTCTGCGACGCTGAGGGTCTCCGCACGGACGTCAGGCGCTATGCCCGCCCTATCGAGCAGTAACTCCGCCATCGGCGTCAATTGCTTCAGGCTCGTGCGCAGCATCTTGCGTCGCTGGCCAAACGCCGCCGCGGTCACGCGCCCCAGAACTTTCACGTCGCACGCCGGCTCGGGCACGTGTGCATGCGGGGTCAAAACCACGACCGATGAGGCGACCTTTGGCGGCGGCGTGAACGCTTCGGGCCGCAAGTTCATCGCGCGCGCCACGTGGCACCGCCACTGCGCAATAACCGCAAGACGCCCATAAGCTTTCTCGCCCGGCTCGGCGACAATCCGATCGGCCACCTCCCGTTGAAACATCAAGACAAGCTTGTCGAACCACGGCGGCCACGGATCGCTCTCCAGCCAGCCGATGAGGAGTTTGGTCGCGATCCCATAGGGCAGATTGGCCGCCACGCGGACCGGGCCAGCATCGTGCCCTTTAATGAGCGCCCGCCAGTCCGCATCAAGCGCGTCGGCGGCGTGAACGGTCAGCCTGCCAGGCCAAGCGCTCGCAATTTGCGCAAGCGCTGGAAGACACCGGTCATCGCGCTCGATCGCGATCACGTGCTTGGCCCCTTCCGCCAGCAGAGCCCGGGTCAGCCCCCCAGGCCCCGGCCCAACCTCGACGACGGTCACACCATCGAGCAAACCACCCGCGCGCGCGATCCGCCCCGTCAGGTTCAAGTCCAACAGGAAGTTCTGACCGAGGCTCTTTTTGGCCGAAAGCGACAGCGCCTTGATCACATCAGCCAAGCGCGGCAACTCACCCGGAGCGCCGACCGGCGGCAGCGCCGGGTGAAACGGCGTTTCTGCTGCGCCACCGCCAGTCTCACTCATGCGCCGACGCCTTGCGCGCCCACAACCGGAACCGGGTCACCATCGCCGCTCTGCGGACCCTGCGCGGCCCTGGCCCGGTTTGCCGCGATCTCCGCTGCGAGCTTGATAGCCTCAATCAAGCTCGTTGGGTCGGCCACCCCACGCCCGGCGATATCAAACGCGGTCCCGTGATCGGGCGATGTCCGCACGAAAGGCAGGCCAAGCGTCACGTTGACGGCGCTGTCAAAGGCGACAGTCTTGATCGGGATCAGGGCTTGATCGTGGTACATCGTAATAGCTGCATCATACCGAGCCCGCGCTGAGGGATGGAACATCGTGTCAGCGGGCAGGGGGCCGGCAACATCAAGCCCCTCCGCGCGCATGAGATCCAACGCCGGTCCGATCAGGTCGCGCTCCTCCGTCCCAAGCGTGGCGTCCTCACCGGCATGGGGGTTCAGCCCAGCCACCGCCAATCTCGGGCATGCGCAGCCAAAACTGGCGACGAGCTCGTCGGCGACAATGCGGCAGGTTTCGGTGATCAAACCGGGGTTCAAAGCCGCGGGAACGGCTGCAAGCGGGATGTGGATCGTCGCGGGCACGACGCGAAAGGCACCCGCAGCAAGCATCATGACCGGTCGCGGCGCGGTTGCGCCGTCCGAGCGGACCGACAAAGCCGCCGACCCACGCGTTTGGGCGAACAGCCGCCCCGCACATTGCGCCAGGTACTCGGTATGGCCGGGATGCTGAAAGCCGGCCTTATAGAGCACCGCTTTCGCGATCGGGTTGGTCACGAGGCCAGCAATGTCTCCGGTCCGGGCAAACCCAACCGCGCGGTCAATGGACCCGACGATTGCAGTGGCGTTGCCGGTCTGTGGCGCGCCCGGTCCGCCGGTGATTGCAACGTCCATATCGAGCACTGGCAGAGCCGATGGGAACACAACTGCCGCTTCGTGAGGCTGGGAGATCGCGGCCACATCCACATCGTCGCCGCTGGCCGCTGCCAACGCTCTGAAAAACGAGATGGGGCCGATCACAAAAAACACCGGGCCTGTGCCATGGGCCGTGAAATGCCGCCAGGCCTTCAGCGTGATCTCCGGCCCAATACCTGACGGGTCGCCCAACGTGACCGCAACCGGCAGATCGCGGTGTGTCGGCGCGCGATCGCCAACTGCCTCGCTGGGCCCGTGGGCCTGAGCTGCCCCCGTCGCGGCCGACCCGGCTCCTGACGTCCCCGACGCGGCCACTCAGCGCCGCTCGATGTGCGCATCGCGCTTCAGGTCAGCGAGGTGCCTCTTGGCCAGGACCTCAAGCTCTTTGGCTTGCAGGCGGCGGCGTGCGCGCTGCTGCTGTTCGAGGCTCTGATCTTCCGACGAGGTCCGGCCGCAGACGGCATACAACACGATCCCTTCGCCGCGGATTGTCGGCGGCAGCATTTCGCCCGTCTTGGCCGCAAGCAACATGCTGCGCGTCGGCTCGCCGATCCGATCGCTCTCGATTTGTCCGAGATCTTGGAATTTTGCGTTGGATGAGGCAGCGGCGACCGCTTGCGTCGTACGGCATCCACCGAAACGGCTGCGCATCCGCTCCGCGATCTGATACTGGCTGGCCACCGCCCGCTGGTCGAGCGAACTGGGCACCGGCAGCGTGATTTTATGGACGCTCAACGTCTCCTTGCCCGAGCTCGGCTGCTCGCCCAAAAACTGGTCCACTTGACGCTGGTTGATGTTCACATACCGGCTGAACTGGCGGCGGATCACCATGTTCCAAGCCGCGCCGACCCGGAAGCGCTGTTTCATGGCTTCCGGGCTCGTGCCGGCTTTGCGCATGCGCGCGGCGAAAGCCTCCGGCGACATCTTATTCCGTTTCGCGATGTCTGCGAAAATCTTCTCGATCCGCGCGTCTTCAATCGTAATGTTGAGCTTACGCGCCGCCTGGAGTTTGAGACGTTCTTCGATCAGCTCTTGTTCGGCCTTTTTGCGCATGCCGGGCAACACGCTGTTGCGCGCCGAAGCCACCGCCCGCTTTTGCAGGGTCATCGCAAACGCCCGCTTGCGCCGCTCCCAGATCGCAAGGATCTGCTCACGCGACTTGCCCTGATTTTCCTGGATGGTGCGCTCAAAAATGCTTTTGAGCTGGGCGTTGACGCGCGGGTTGCGGATCATGTTTCCAAACAGGCGCTTTGCCGTGCTGGCCACGTTCACGCGCGTCGCAAGAAGCTGTGCGCGCTGATCGATCTCATAATTCGTGATCGGATCATCATTCACGAGCAGGACGATCTTGTGCGGCGCGCTACGTCCCGTGCCGCGACCGGAACCAGCCTTCGCTCTGCTTCGCGGCGCGGACTTGCGTTTGGGCGGCGCGGCGCGTTTGGGTGGCGCGGACCGATTGGTTGAAGCCGGTTTCGTTGCAGGCTTTTGCGCAGCCGGCGGCGGTGATGAAGGCACTGTCACGATCAAGCCCGGCAGACTGCTTGACTGGGCCAATGCCGGCCCTGCGGGCGTTGCTGACAGCATGACAACCGCAACAAAAGCCCACAGGCTCGCTTGTCGGAACAGCACGTCAAGCATTTGATATCGCATGGTCATCGCTGGCTCGCGTTTCGCGTTCGCTTTGGTCGGGCCTTAATCTGTCGTGCATGACCGTGTCGCGCACGACCTCACGCGGAGCGCTGCCTGAGCGGTCTGATCAAACCTCGCGGCGACCACTCTGACACGCGCCGCCGGACCACCCGGTCCGCACCCCACACCTTGCCAGCATCACAATTCAGGATTCTGTGTGGCGCAACAGCCAAATGCGGCGATGCGCTTCAAATTGCGACTGCAATGCCACGGTGCGCCTGCGACGGCCCCAGCCCCAATAACGGAACAGTCTCGTCCAAACCGGCGCAAGAACGACCTGTCCGGGGTCCATTGCGTCTGGATGAGGGCACACCAGCCGCGTAAACCGGCCGGCGCGTCGGCCGTCGGCCCCAATCAGCTATCGGAACCGTCCAGCAGGTCCAGACCCGCCTGCGTCTGGAACTGGCCGATATGTTTTAGATCAAAGCGCAACATGACGGTATCATCATTCTCGATATCGCCAGCCGCATTCTCCAAGTTCCGCGACGTGTAGGTGACCGACAGGACGAAACACTCATCAGAGTATTTAACCTGGAAGCTCTCAGCGATCCGGAACGCGCGGTCGATATCATACCGCATCCCCGTCGCGATCCGCCAGTTCTGCGTGATCTGCAACCCGATGTTGGCAACAATCTCTTGTTGCGCCTGCTGCTCTTCTTCGTCGGTGCCAAGGGTCGAGATGCTGTTGCGGTTGGCAAGATCAGCCGAGATGTACGTGTAGTTCGCCGAGGCTCTGAACGGCCCGTAGTTGAAGCTTGCGAACACGTCCGCCCGCTCAACCTCGTAATCGTTCTCATCGAACCGAGATTGGCCAGCCAGGGAGAACACCCGCGACGGCGCCAAGTAGACACCGAGAACGTAATCGCTTCGGTCCGTCTCAAGTCCGCTGCGCTGGGTGATGCCGGGCTCGGTCTCACCATCACGGGTGACGACTGAACCAGCGTCAGCAAACGCGTTGCGCCCATCCAGCCGGAAACTTTGACCCGCCAAGAGCCGCGCATAACCACCGCTATTGGCCTGGAATGTGTACTGCACACCGACGTTGGCCCGAGAACCGATCTCGACGCGGTCGTAACCAGAGAACTTATCCAACTCAAACAGGTTGGTATCGTCAAAGTAGACGCTGCGGGCGTCTTCGTTCGGCGTCTTTTCCGAAGCATTCGCGCTGCGGCGGAAGATCACCTGCCCAAGAGGTTCGACCACGTGCGCCCCGCCCGGAGCAGCAGCCAGCCATGGGTATGCGGCGAGGACACCCGCCGACGCGGTCCCGCGCACGGACGTGTCCGAATCGCTCTGCGACGTGACGCCGTTGACCACATCGTCCAGCAACAGCGCATCACCGCGGAGATTTGCGAACGGCTCGTACGTGATGCCAACGCGGTCCATCAACTTCCGGCGCCAATTGATGTCGGCGCTGATCCGGTTGTGCGATGAATTGAGATCGCCGGCGTCAACCGCCTCACCATCACGCGTCAGGCTGACCGCGTTGAAATTCCAGCTAAGTTCGCCGCCGAGCACCGGCTGGCCGACGATGTAATTCCAGTCGATCACCGGGTGCACGCGCGATTCCGAAGTCGACGTTTCCTGCAACTGCAGACCACCGAAGTGATAGCCGATCATGGAGAAGTAGTTGCGCTCGCTCTGCCCGATCAAATAGGCGGTGTTCACACGATTGGTGATCAGCACGTTGTCGAACTTGTAAAAGCGGCGGAACGTGTCGTCGCTTTCAAGCGTGACATCCCAACCCAACCGCCACCACGACGACAGCGAAAACTGACCGACGGTTTCAACCGTGCCCCGCCACCCGTCGAGATCCTCGTTGAACGCGCCAGGCAAGTCTCCGGCATTCTGGTCGATCGCCGCAAAGCTCACGCGGTACTGGCCGACGGCGGCCCCAATCGCCAGTTTCTGGCGCCATTCGCCCTGCCACATCACACCTTGTTCGGTCATGTAGCGCGGGCTGAACGTGAAATCGTAGCTGGGCGACAACGCGAAATAATAGGGGATTGTCACACCAAAGCCCCGCTCCGACGAGGCCTCATAGCCAGGCAGCAGAAACCCGGATTTCCGCTTCGTCGACGGGTCTGCATGCTCGAAGTAGGGCACATAGACCACTGGAACGCCAAAGAACCGGAACTCGGCGTCCTGATAGCTGATCCGCCCTTTGGCCTGATCGTGCGTCACGCGGGCGGCAGCGATACACCAAAGCGGCGGGCGCCCGGCCTCGCTTTTACACGGTGTGAATTTGCCGTCCTCGAACACGCTCGTCTGGCCATCGCGGCGGATCGCTCGTCGGGCCGTGATGCGCGTGTCGTCTGACGTCCGCACGCTCAGCGCCTGGACAAACCCGTCGCGGAAATCGTCCGTGAGAACAATCCGCTCGCCAGTGGTCACGTTCCCGGACGGATCACGCAGACGCACGTTGCCGACGGCCGTCAACGTGCCGGCGCCCTGGTCGTAGACGACCTCATTGGCGCGCAGAACGTAGTTATTGAAGGTGATCACGACATTGCCGCGCGCGGTCACGCGCTGGCCAGAGCTGTCATAGATCAGCTCATCGCCTTCGAGATTAAGTGGCTGATTGGACTCAAGCGCCAACCGGCCCGCACCAAACCCGGCAAACGGCTTGGCCGGCGCAGGTGCGTCGGACTGCGTCTGATTGACCGTTGGGTCGGGCTGCAACTGCGCGTGCGCAATGCCGGCTACAAAGCACGACAAAGCGAACGTTGCCCCGAAGGAAACTGCTGCTCTCAACTTAGGCGCCTGACGCATCGAACTTAACCGTCCTCTTGATGCAGCAAAACTGTCGTCGTCAACAGCAACGCCACACCAACCGGGACCCATACTGCCGCCCATGGAGCAAGTACCCCCGCGATCCCCATCAGCCGAGCGTACTCGGCGAGCAGGAAGAAGCCGAATGCGCCCCCCAATCCGAGCAGGACCATAGACTGGATGCCCCCCGACCTAAATGACCGCAACGACACACTGGTCCCCAAAAGGACCATCGCAATCAGGAGCAGCGGTCGCGACAACAGAAGTTGATATTGCACCTGGTACTGAGTCGCGGAAAGTCCTGTTTTCTCAGCCACTTCGATCAACGACGGCAGTTGCCAGAACGACACGGAAATCACTGTCCCAACCGCGTCGCGCACACGTGCCGGCGTCAGAAATGTGCTCAAGTGGTATTGCTGAAATTGACTGGGAGGCGCCCCGGGACGTGTGATCCATCCATCGGTGATTTCCCAGTAGCCTTGCCGCAAGCGTGCACTGCGCGCGCTAATGCGTTCGGCAAACTGACCTTCCGCGTTGAACCGAAACGCGGTCACGCCGGTCAAAGACAGTCCGCCCTCTGTGATCGCTTCCGCGTGGAGCGCCGATGATCCGTCCCGGCCGTCCTGGCGGAACCAGGAATTGCTGCCGCCGCCACTGATGAAGTTGGAGGCGCGCCCGTAGTAGACCGCGAATTTTTGCTCCGCTTCGGCCCGGGCGTTCGCAGCGAACGGGTTGTAGACCGTTGTGGAAAAAATGCCGAGCATGAAGGCGACCGCGAGACCGGGCTGCGCAAATTGCCAGACGCTCATGCCGCCAGCGCGCATCACCGCAAGCTCGCTCTTGCGGTTGAGCTGCAACAGCGTTGCGATCGTCCCAACAAGGACGGCGAACGTGAACAGCAGCTCCGCGTAGGCCGGCAGCCGCAAAAGGGTGAGATAGATCACCCGCGAAAACTGCACGTCGCCGTACTTGCCGGACTGGCGCAGCATCTCGATGAAATCGATCATGAACACCAGCAGGCAGCACAACGCGAACACGCCCACGATCGACGTGAAAAACCGTTTTGCCAGGTAGATCTGCAGCGTCAGGCGCGCAAACACGGTCTCATTCCCCCGGCTGCTGCTGACGGGCGATGCCAAACACCAGGCGGCGTTTGGCAGCCGCCATGGCGTCGTCGATCTGATTGGAAAGCTTGCGCCGCCAAGCTGGGGTCGGCACCGGTCGTTCGTTGCGATAAATCGCGTAGGCGCCCGCCGCCATACCGGCCAGTGGCAACAGGTACAACAGCGGGACCGCCGCCGCGCTCTGCACCACGACCTTATTGAGCGCAAGGCCGCCAAGCCGCAACGCCGCCGCCGCCGCGAACCCCATCATCAGGGCATTGCCACGGTTCGTCCGCGTTGACTGCGCCTGTCCCATATAGGCTAGAGCGATCAGGATGAACGCGAACGGGTAGAGGCAACTTGAAAATCGCTCATGGATTTCGGCGCGAAATTGCCCTGGATCGCTTTTGAACCGGGGATCCTGCGGATCGACGTTGATCAACTCACCTAAGAACCGTTCACGGACTTTGTAGTTGATCGGCCCCGCCTGCCTCTTGAAGGTATCCAGATCCAAAGCGTAGCGCTGGAACGTGATGACCTGGGCTGGGCCAACTGGTTCTGTTTGGCGCACGATGTGCCCATCAAACATCTCCAGAAACACTTGGCCATTCGCGGTTACAACGCGTCCACGATCGGCCATGAGCGAAGTGATTTCGCGGCTGTTGCGACCGTCATGGAACAGGATGCCGCGCAACTCGCCATTAAGGCGCCGCTCGCGCATGTGGATGACGACGTTGTCTTCAGGCCGCGTAAACTTGCCTTCCTGCAGCGCTTGGCCAATCAGGTTGGAACGCATGTCCACGATCATGCCGCGGACCTTCTTGAGCGAAGCCGGCATCGCATAGAAGTTCACAAGCGCCACGCCGGCGGCGACCATGGCGGCCAGCAGCATCAGCGGTCGGGCCACATGCCAGACAGTCGCGCCCGAGGCCGTCAGAATAATCAGTTCGCTATCGCCGTTGAGCCGGTTGAGCACATGCAATGTGGCGATCAGCAATGCGATCGGGCCGATAAATCCAAACAGGTTTGGCAGCGCCAACGTTGTCATCGCGATCAGCGTGAACGCGTCTTCGCCGCTTGCCGTGACAACCTTGAGCTGACGCAAGGCCAGCGCGATCCACACGATCCCGGACAATGACGACATGATCAGCAGCAGGGCGCTTGCCGTCTGACGGAACACGTATCGCGAAAAGATCGACATGCGTCCGCCGGCTCCTCTAGTGGCTGCTGCTTTGACTGACCTGATTGCTCTGATTGGCGCGCAAGCGGCCCTCGTTGCAACCGCAAATGCGCGGCCCCGTTCAGCACCACGCAATCCGCCCCTTGCCCGGTCGCACAAGACAGCTAATCTTGGCGCTGACGCGGCAGCCAACCGGCTGTCCGCACCTTGTGACAATCCTTGAGCGCAGCTGTTGCGGACAAGCCGCGCCGGCACGCACGATGCGACCGGACACGACGACCCGGTCTGCGCGCCGTCCCCTCTTCACTAAGGACCAGACATGCCCATCGCACTTGCCAGCGCGTTCGAACGGTTGACGGCAGATACAGGCTCGGTTGTCGTGATCTTTGCCGAGCCCGATCGCAAATTGTCGACCCGGGGCAAGGCCATCGACAAGGCCAGCGAAGGACACGTGACGAAGGCATTGACGGCGGCCGCCTTCAAAGGCGCGCGCAAGTCCGTTGTCGAGATCCTGGCGGTACCCGGCACCGACATTAAGCGTTTGATTGTGGTGGGCACGGGCGACCTGTCGGAGGCCAAACCGCAAGACTGGATTGAGATGGGCGGTGCACTGGCCGGTCAACTCACGTCGCGCAAAATTGCCGACGCCCACGTGGTGGTGGAAACCGCCTCCGGCGCCGAAGGGGATGGCGGTTTGCGGGCAGCCGACCTGGCCATGGGCATGGCTTTGCGCCGTTATGAATTCCGCAAACACAAAACCCAGCCAGAGAATGACGACAGCCCGCGCGTTGTGCTCGCCGAGGTCGTCTACCAGGTGGCCGATCCCGAAGCGGTCAAGGCCGCCTTCGATCAGAAAGCCGGCATCGCCAACGGCGTGGCCCTCGCCCGTGATCTCGTCAACGAGCCAGCCAACATCCTTGGCCCTGTCGAATTTGCCGAGCGGTGCCTCGCGCTCGAACAGCTCGGTGTCGACGTTGAAGTCCTTGACGATGAGCAGCTCAAGGACATCGGGATGCACGCGGTTCTGGCCGTCGCACAGGGCAGCGAGCGGCCAGCCCGGGTCGTGATCATGCAGTGGCAGGGCGCCAAGTCCAAACGCGCCAAGCCGTTATGCTTCATCGGCAAAGGCGTCTGCTTCGACACCGGTGGACTGTCGCTCAAACCGGCGTCGGGGATGGAGGACATGAAAGGCGACATGGGTGGTGCAGCGGCCGTGGTCGGCCTGATGCACGCGCTCGCAGCACGCGGCGCCGGCGTCAACGCGATCGGCGTCATCGGCCTTGTCGAGAACATGCCCTCGGGCAAAGCCATTCGCCCAGGCGACATCATCTCTTCGCTATCCGGCAAGACGATTGAGGTGCTCAACACCGATGCCGAAGGCCGGCTCGTGCTGGCAGACCTGTTGTGGTACGCCGAAGATCGGTTCTCGCCGCGTTTCATGATCAACTTGGCGACGCTGACTGGGGCGATGCTTGTCGCGCTGGGTCGCGAATATGCAGGCATCTTCTGCAACAACGATCGCCTTGCCAACGATCTGTCCTCGGCCGGGGAGGCGACCGGGGAAAAGGTCTGGCGCATGCCTCTGGCCAAAGGTTACGATCGCCTCATCGACACCCCCAACGCCGATATGAAAAACATTGGCGGGCGTCTTGCCGGTTCGATCACCGCGGCCCAGTTCCTGCAAAGGTTCGTCACCGATACGCCGTGGTGCCACATCGACGTCGCCGGGGTCGCGATGTCCTCAAACAAGACCGACATCTCACAGTCTTGGGCGTCAGGCTGGGGCGTGCGTCTGCTGGATCAGCTCGTGATGGACAGCTACGAACGCTGACGCGCGCCGCCATCGAACCGCCATCAGATTTGTTCGCCGAGATCCACCACGATCGATCGGGCGTGTTGGCGCCGGAGGCCGAGGACATTACGCACAGCGCGGGTGCTAAGCTCTTCACGCCAGCCCCGCGCAACTCCATCGACGCGACGGAAGCCATTGAACAAGTACAGCTACCAACCGCTATGTTCCATAATATGGATTCCGCGAACTTCATCGGAGGCCAAACCAGCCAGAGCTGGCGCGCCCCGTGCGGACGCTCATGTCACAAAATCACGTCACAGCGTACCCGACGGATCCGCGGTTACGTGGCTTGTGCCTGCGGGATCGGTGCCGTCTGCGCCAGTTGACGCCTGTGTTCGGGATGAAGCCACTGGATGCCGTGCACAATGCGTACGATCGCCACGCAGTAGACGGCCAAGATGAAGCCCGGTAGCACGTTGGTCGATGCCACGATCTGCACCCAAGGCACGTAATCCTGCGGGATCACGGCGCCAAGCAAGGCCGCGATCAAACTATCCGTCGCCTGCGTCAGCTTGAACAGGAACTCGCTTGCATCCGCGATGCTGGGATTGCGGGCCAGATTGAACGTTGCGTCATAGGCGACGTCGCCAAAGCTCGCCGTTGGAACCTTGCCGGCCTGTGTCAGCACGTAGATGCCAGCCGAATACAAAAACCCCAGCGGGATCGCCAACCGGAAATAGCCCCATCGCACGGCCCGAACACCCCAGCCAAGCTTGATACGCAGCAGAAGCGTGGTGCCGATAAAGACGCAGACCCCGAACAGTACGCCGGTCCACATCAGCCTCTCGGGGTTCGTGCCGGAAAATGTCAGCAGCGCAACGAAGCCGGCAACAACACTCTTGAAAACAGATTCGCCCGTCGTCCAGACGCGCGCCCCAACGGATGCAATGCCCGACAACGACCGCCCGAAGTAGAACGGCATCTCGTGGGCGAAACGAGCGTACTCAAGGAACAGCGCCGCCAGGAGCGCGACCGCGGCCGTCAAAATCGCGAACTCTTGCGGATAGCGGCTGCCCACGAAAGCGATCCCGACAATCAACGCAAGCTCGACCGCCAGGGCAATAAAATTGATGAAAACGCGCATCCACAATCTTCCAGAAAGCCAAAGCCGAAATTCGCGTGCCGCCACGCCCAGCGCTGCGACGAAGCGCGCAACACCAGCCCACCTCATGTAGCATGCTAGGCGATGAGTGCTATGACGGTTGCGCGACAACAGTTTCCAGTGCGCGGAGATCTGCCATGGCAGGCGACGGCCGAGATACAGCACACGACAAGGCAACGATCGCAGACCTTCTCGATGTGATGGCAGCATTGCGCACGCCGGTGACCGGCTGTCCGTGGGATCTGGAACAGACCTTTGAGACGATTGCGCCCTACACGATCGAGGAAGCCTACGAAGTGGCCGACGCCATCGAGCGCGGCGACATCGTGGACTTGCGCGAAGAGCTTGGCGATCTCTTGCTCCAGGTCGTCTATCACGCGCGCATCGCCGAAGAGGCTGGGCATTTCGCATTTGATGATGTCGTGGCCGGCATCACCACCAAAATGATCCGGCGGCATCCGCATGTCTTCGGCGATGAGCAAACACGTGCAGAAGGGGCTCAACCCGGGTTCTGGGAACGGATCAAGGCCGAAGAAAAAGCGGAAAAAGCGCGAAGGCGCGCGCAACGCGGTGGCCCAGCGCCAAACTCCGCTTACGAAAACGGTGTCCTCTCTGATGTACCCCCTGCCCTCCCGGCGCTGACTCGGGCCCTCAAGTTGCAGAAGAAAGCCGCACGCGTTGGATTTGACTGGTCGACCCTTGGACCGGTCATCGCCAAGCTGCGCGAAGAGCTCGCCGAGTTGGAAGCCGCCCTCGCCGCCGGCCCCAAGGACGAGATCGAGGCGGAGTTTGGCGACCTGCTATTTGTCATGACAAACATTGCGCGCCATTTGCAGATCGATCCCGAAGCGGCCCTCAAGCGCACAAACGCCAAGTTTGTGCGCCGGTTTGCCCGGATCGAGGCGTTGCTGGCCGAGCATGGCAAGACACCGCAAGAGGCGACGCTTGAAGAAATGGATGCGCTTTGGGATGCGGCCAAGCGCGAAGAACGCCACGACAACGACGCTGGGTGAGGCAGGCCTCGCTCAACCGGATTTCTGGCTGCAGAAATGACGCGGCCGCATGATCCCGGGCACGCGCGCCCTTGGACTGTTTCGGAATTCATGCATGTCGCGTCCAATCGGATTGACGCCCCAAGGCCGCAACGCGGCCCGGGCCGTCGATGTTCGTGTTCGAAACATCGACACGAAAACGGCCTGCCCCCGCGGAGGGCCAACGGCCCGTGAGCGCAACAGAGCTAAGCGCGGCTCATTTCGTGCGACACGCATTAGGTTTTTGGCCTCGCGGTGCTGTTCCGGCCGTCGGCCGGGCACCTCCGGCGGGGCGGCGCTCGCGCCGGGCCGCTTGCGGCCTTAATGCTTGTCGCGTCCAATCGGATTCACGCTCCAAGGCCGCCGGGGCCGCCGTCGCAGCCCAAGGCAGATCCGCCTAACCCGGAATTGCTTTATGAGCCAGCAGCCGCAAGCTGGGCGTCAAGCTGGCCCTTGCGCTCCGGTG
>CAZOGY010000052.1:0-22513 GCA_964579305.1 uncultured Hyphomicrobiaceae bacterium | reverse complement strand
TCAGTCGGCTGGTGGCAAATGTCTGAAACGCAACACGAGAGCATCATCCGAGCACACGTGACCGCAATTGCGGTCCAGTGATCGGATAAAGAGGCTCGATCATCTTGGAAATAGAGCAATCTTATCCGATCCATGAATTGCAAAACGATTCCGTAAGAATTGGCTACTGCTCTGAGTGCGCTCAGACGCGCTTGACGCTGTTTTTTGTGTGCCCGCTGTGAGAGCGGATCGGGTCCCGGCGGGATCGCCTGGAACTCCAGATAAAGCGACCATCAAAACCGAGATCATGACGGCTGAGAGCGTATGTGAATTTGAAAGAACTATGCCCCGGCCGCCCCATGGTGACCTAAGCGACCTGGGTGACCTGGCTCGCGCGCAAACGCTGCAAGTCCCACCAGGCCCGGTGCGGGGTGCCGGATCGCAAAGACCGGTACGGCTGCAAGCCGATCGGCCATCGCCGCAGGTCCAGCGAACCCTTGATCGAACGCTGCGCGCCGTCCCGCCTCCAGCCAGCCAAGCGCCACCGATCCAGTCAAATACACACCGCTCCAAGCGCCATGCGCCAAGATCAGATCGCGGGTCGCGCGGCCCAGCCAACAGCCAAACCTGTCGATAATCCGCTGGCATAGCGGCTCACCCGCGTTCGCAAAAACATCCGAGGCGCATGCGAACTGTGGCCCGCGATCGGCCTGCGAGCAGCGTTTGGCAAATCGGACAAGTCCATCGCCGGACATAAAGTCTTCCAGCGTCTCGTCGTCATGTTCGAGCTCAGGTCGACCGGCACTGTCGCCGCTTGCGGAGCCAAAGCCGGTCATGTGTCCCGCCTCGGTCGACGTCGCAAGCCACCCCGATGCTGATCCCGCCTCCAAGCGATGCAGCGCGGCCAGTCCAAAACCGGTGCCGACATTGAGCGCGAGCGCCGGCGCCCGCGCCAAACTTTGCGTCGTTCCCGCTCCTTGGCCGGTCGCAGCGCCTGGGCGTATGATCGACAGGTCGCTGGGTACGAGATCCGGGATGGCCCGCGCGACGGCCTGCAAATCATTGTAAAGTCGAACATCGCCCGTCGCGGTCATGCCGCGAACGTCGTCAGCGGCCACGACCCAAGGCGCGTTGGTCAGGCGAACCCAGTCTCCATCGATTGGCCCGGCCGCACCAATTGTCAGTCGCTCCGGTCGGCCCGTGCGCGCCCAAGCGGGCAGATAATGCTTCAGATAATGAGAGAGCGCTTCGGGGAAGCCGGCATGCGCGGCCGTGCGAAAGACTTCCAAACCGGTGATCTCGCCAGCGCCACTCACGGTGGCAAAGCGAACGTTCGTTCCGCCGAGATCACAGATAATGTCGTATGCGTCCAGCGTCGTCACGTCACGTCCATTGCCGTTTCCAAATCGCGCAGAAATGTGCGCCGCCAATTTTCAACATCGTGCGTCCGGATCCGCGTCATCAGCGCTGCATGCCGTTCACAGCGCTCCTCCCGAGACATATTCATCGCCGTTTGAATAGCCTCGGCGACTTCGGTGGTATCGTGCGGATTGACAATCACGGCTTCAATCAGGTCCTCAGCCGCGCCCGCGAATTGCGACAACACAAGAACACCTGGATCATCGTCATTTTGTGCTGCGACATATTCTTTTGCAACAAGGTTCATGCCATCGCGCAATGGCGTGACAAGCCCGATACGGCTGCCGCGAAACAGGGCTGCCAAGGTGGCGCGCGGCAGTGAGCGGTGGATGTACCGGATCGGTGTCCAATCGAAATCACCAAATCTGCCGTTGACCGCGCCCGAAAGCCGTTCCAGCTCCTCGCGGATTTCGCCATACGCATCGACATCCTCACGCGTTGGCGGGGCAATCTGCATCAGCGTGACCCGTTTTCGATTCTCCGGGTAGGCGACGAGAAGCTTCTCAAAAGCCAAAAAGCGCTCTGGCAGACCTTTTGAGTAATCAAGCCGGTCAACGCCAATAATCTGAGATGCCTGGGTCTCGCGTCGAAAGAGCCTGTCGATAATGCCCGTCGCTTCCGGGGTGCGCGCCATTGCCCGGAAGGCATCCACGTCAATGCCGATTGGATAGGCCTTCGCAAGGATCGTCCGATTGAATGCTCTGACGTGACCGTCATCAAGCACTTCGCCCAAGTCATTCTCAGTCACAAAGCGCTGAAAATTCGCGAGATCACCATTCGTTTGGAAGCCGACAACGTCATAGGAAAACAGCGATCTCACAAAATAGGTGCAATCCGGCAAGGCTTTCAGAATGTCCGGAGGCGGGAACGGAATATGCAGAAAAAATCCAATCGGATTTCCGCATTGGCGTTGTCGCAATTCTGCACCAAGTGGAAACAGGTGATAGTCATGAACCCAGACAAGATCGCCGGGCGAGACAAGCGCATGAAGATTATCGGCAAATCGCGCATTCACCTGGCGGTAGGCGCTGAGATAGTCCGGGTCGAAACTTGCAAGATCCAAACGGTAATGTAAAACTGGCCATAAAACATTATTGGCCATGCCGTTGTAATAGCCCGCATGCTCCGCGCTTGTCAGTGACAGAGTTGCGGTTTTGTAGTCGCCCCCATCCTCAAGCGCGACGCGATCGGCCGATGGGCTGTCGTCGGTCTTTCCATCCCAACCAAACCAGAGCCCGCCATATTCTCGCAGTGCATCTCCAAGCGCGACGGCGAGCCCCCCTGACTGCGACCCTTTCGCAGGATCAGCAACGCGGTTCGACGCCATCACAAGCCGGGTCATACGACGCTCTCCCACGGTTTCGATAAGCGCATTGCAGAATTGATGATCCCGACCATTGAGTAGGTCTGGGGCAGGTTCCCCCACAGCTCGCCGGTCTTAGGATCAGTGTCTTCCGACATCAGGCCTGCCTGGCTGCGGCTCTGCAAGAGCGTTTCAAAGATCTCGCAGGCCTCCTGCGTCCGGCCAATCCGCGCAAGGGCATCAAGCCGCCAGAACGCGCAGATGTTGAACGCGGTCTCGGGCACGCCAAAATCATCGGCGGCCTCATATCGGCGCACGAACACGCCGTCGGCCAGCACATCGTCAATCCGCTCCACGGTGGCCACGAAACGCGGGTCATTGGCGTCGATCAATCCGACCTCGGCCAGCAGCAGTACACTGGCATCGAGCGCTTCGCCCTCAAAGCTTTCCACGAACGCTTGACGTTTGTCCGACCAGGCGCGCGTCAGGACCGCAGCGCGGATCTCGTCGGCTCTGGTCCGCCATGCCGCTGCGCGATCCGGCAGGGACAGGGCGTTCGCAATTTTTGCCAGGCGATCGCAGGCTGCCCAACACATCAAGCTCGAAGACGTATGTACGCGCTCGCGGGTCCGCAATTCCCACATTCCCGCGTCTGGTTTGTCGTAAAGGCGGTAGGCTTCATTGCCGACTTGTTCCAGGCGTTCAAACTCACGCAAACCCGCCAGGCGCGTCATCCGCTGGTCGACGAAGGCCTGTGCGGCCCCCAGTATAATGTTGCCGTAGACGTCGAACTGGCGGTGCTCATGCGCCTGATTGCCAATCCGCACCGGGCCCATACCGCGATAACCCGCAAGCGTGCTGACCTGTCGTTCGATCAGATCCTTTTCAAGACCAATCCCGAGCACGGGCTGGACATGGCCGCCGTCGGCATCCGCGACGACATCCATCATCCAACCAAAGTAGTTTTCCATGCTGCGCACGGCGGCGAGGTTGTTGAGCGCCCGCACGACGAAAAAGGCGTCGCGGATCCAGCAATATCGGTAATCCCAGTTCCGCCCGCTATGCGGCGCCTCGGGAATTGACGTCGTCACGGCCGCCACGATGGCGCCGGTCTCTTCGTACGAGCACAATTTGAGCGTGATCGCCGCACGGATCACCGCGTCCTGCCACTCCATCGGCAGCGCCAGGCGTCGTGTCCACCCCAGCCAGTAATCCATCGTGCGTTCTTCAAACTCACGCGCGATCAAAGCTGGACTGTCCGAAAGCGGCTCATCGGGCCCAAGGATCAAGTTGAGCGGCCCATTCAAAGTGAACCACGTTTCGGCAAGGACATGGTCAACCGCCGCGTCGGTGGTCAGACGCAAGGTCAGGGCGTCGCCCACATATCGGATGTGGTTGGAGCCTCGCGTCCGCTTCGGCGTGATCGCGCCATGGTCAAAGGTCGGCCGCACACGCAGTCGGATCCGTGGGCTTCCCGAAAGAACGTTGATCCGCCGCACCAAGGTGCGCGGGCGAAACGGCCGGCCGCGGTCTTGATAACGCGGCGCAAAGTCGGTGATCTCGACGACCCCGTCATCGCTCTCAAGCCGCGTTTTCAAGATCGCGGTGCGCGGCGCGTAGGATTGAGACGCGCGGGTCAGGCCATGCAGGTCGACAGCCATCAGCCCATCGCCGTCTTCGCGCACAGGAGGATCGCCGTTAATAAGCGCGTTGAAAACAGGGTCACCGTCAAATCGCGGCAAGCAACACCAAACAAGACGTCCTGAGGCATCAATAAGCGCGGCAAACGAGCAGTTGCCGATCATGCCGAGGTCAAGTGAACTCATAGGGTCTCCGGATTGGAGTGACCGCTCAGGGCCGCCACCGCAGCAAGCCAGGCGTGAAGTTGGGCAACCGTGTCGAGCCGATAGCGCGCATGCGTCTCACCGGGGCCAACCTTGATGGTTATGCCGCCGGCGGCGTCTCTAACCGTGTGGGCATTGACGACACGGAAGCCGTCCTCGTCGGTCACGTCATCACCGGCAAAAACAGCCCGCCTGTTGGAAAACGCGGTTTGGCCCAGAAAGGTTGCAATCGCCGTCCCCTTATCATGACCGTTCGCGCGCGCCTCCACAACGGCCTTCCCGGCAAGCATGCGAAAGCCAGTCGTATTGGCTAGCAGCGCTTCCATGGCCGCAATGCAATCGACTTCGGCCTCCGGCGCCTGGCGATAGTGAAGCGCAACCGATCCCGTTTTGCGTTCCACGATGACGCCAGCGCGCTGACTGGCAAACGCATCAAGCTGCCGGGCCATATCGCTCAGCGTATCTTGCGGGATTGAAGCCGTTTGCAACGCGCCGTCCGGGCCGCGCAGGACGAGGCCATGCACACCTGCGACCGGCAGCCGGAGCGGGGCGATAAAGCGGTCGATTGTATCGATATCGCGTCCCGTCACGATCGCGACGGCACCGTCGGTCGCCTCTTGCAAAGCTTGCAGCGTCGCAATGACGTCGGCGGGGACGACAACGGCGTCGGGTGACGCGGCGAGTTCCGCCAGCGTGCCATCGAAGTCAAGGAAAAGTGCGATGCCGCTGGGGTGCGGAACGGGCGGGTTGGAAAGGGACATGGGCGCCCTATGGAAGTGGTCGGAATTGACCTGTCCCTCGTGTTGCGTCATTGCCGTTTGCCTCCCCGTTGCGGCGAGGTCAGCGAGCAAACGCAAATGGCAAGAGCAACACGAGAAACACAGACTTGCTCGTGTTCCTTATGTTTCAGATATTCGCTCTGCACCCTTCAGTCGTCTGGTGGCAAATGTCTGAAACGGAACACTAGCCAATCGCCTTGCATTTGTCATGGCCGGCGCTGGCCGAGCCCGAAAACGGCTCTACGACCCGCCAGTCGGCCGCCACCCGCCCCCGCAAACACACACAAGCCGCCAACCGGGTCTTCCGCCTCAGGATAAGCAGCGTGGCGGGATTTGCGCATGATCGCGTCGCGGCGTTGGCCGCAACTGAAAGCCACCGGGCGAAGCGTAAGCATTGGCCCGCGCCTCCTCGGGATCAACCATTCCAAGCGCGCGGCTCAACCGGCGAAAGTTGCCGAGCGCCATGCGCGCGTCGCGATGCCCGGTGCCAAGCCGCAGCGTCAGAACGTTCGCGGCCCGCAAATAGCTACGACGCGCTTCGTGGAGCTTGCACTGCGCCAATTGCGTCGCAGCCAGATTGTTGAGAACGAGCGCCGTCGTCGGGTGCGATTTGCCAAGTCTCTTGCCAAGGATCGCGAGGGCCTGGCCATACGTGCTCTCGGCCGCATCATAAGCACCGGCGCGATCCTGCATCAGCGCGAGGTTGTTGAGGGCCTGTGCAACAAGTGGGTGCGCGTCACCGAACGCGGCTTTGGCGCGCGCAACGATCGTCTGGCTCACTGTGATTGCGGCATCGATTTCGCCGTTGCGCCTGTGGGTCAAAAGCGCCGACTGCAACCCACTGAAATTACTGCGCTGTGACGCAGTTTCAGCGACGGCCGGCACGCTGCTCTGCACGCACAGAACAGCGGCCGCGACAAGAGCCCGGCGGCTCCAAGCGACCCACTTCATTTACGCAAACCCCAAAACGCGAACACGTCCCAATCCTGGATACCGTAGCATGCTTGGAAGGCTGATTGGTTAATATTGTGACAATCCATGGAGCGTCGGACCGCTGGTCGAATACCGGATTTGATTTTTAAGAAAGCGTCACACTCTTGATGTACGCCTATGTTGCGGCGCACAAAATCGGGGAAGGGACATGTTTTCGCTCGCCGGCCGAAAAGCCCTCGTCGTTGGAATTGCGAATGACCAGTCGATCGCCTGGGGATGCGCGCAAGCTTTTGCGGCGCAAGGGGCCGATCTTGCGATTACCTACCTGAACGACAAAGCCGAACCGCACGTGCGCCCGTTGGCCGAGCAGTTGAACGCGGATTTGATCCTGCCGCTGGATGTGCGTGACGATGCGCAACTGAACAGCGTTTTCGCTGCAATCCAGGAGACGTGGGGCTCGCTGGACATTCTTCTGCATTCGATTGCGTTTTGCCCGAAGGACGATTTGCACGGTCGCGTTGTCGACTGTTCGCGCGAAGGGTTCACCACCGCGATGGATATCTCGGTGCACTCGTATTTGCGCATGATCCGCGGGGCGGAACCGCTTATGCCGCGCGGCGGCACGTGTATGACCGTGACATTTTACGGGTCGGAAAAAGTCGTTGACCACTACAACGTGATGGGACCCGTCAAGGCGGCGCTGGAAAGCGTGACCCGCTATGCGGCGGCGGAACTGGGCGAAAAGGGCATCTCGGTGCACGCGTTGTCGCCAGGCCCGCTCAAGACCCGCGCAGCCAGCGGCATCGACCACTTCGACGAGCTTATGCAGCGCACAGCGGATCAGACCCCGACACACCAATTGGCGACCATTGAGGACGTCGGCGCATACGCCGCGTTTCTCGCCAGCCGGGAGGCCGCCAACGTGACCGGTGGCATCCACATGATCGACGGTGGCTATCACATCGTCGGCTGACGCTTGCGGGTTGCGCCAAGTCAAGGCCGCCGTCGCTGCACAGTGCCAATGGACCCGCGGAACAACCGTTCAGCGGGCTGCCAGTGACCGGTGGAGGACAGGCCGTGTTCAAGCAACTCACGCCACTTATGGTTTCTGCGGCGTCGGAAACCACGCATGCCGAATTGTCGACGGCGCATACGCACGGCCAGCGGCAAAGCCAACTCTTGCAGACCGCCGCGTCGCGTCATCTGGCCCGGATGCGGCAGACCCAGTCGCGCCAGCAAGCCCAACTCCAGGAGCGTGCGCAAGAACTCACCACTGCTTTGCGCGCCGCAGGTGGACCACAGGCACTGGCCGGCGCCTGGACGGCCTATCTCCGCGATACGGCTGAGCGCACGGTCCTGACACTCGATGCGTTGCGCAAACGCGGTGACATCTTTCTTGAACACGAGGCCGCCGGTGCCCCACCGGTCTTGATTTACGACTACGAGATCGTCGTCGACGGGGCCGATCTGCCGCGTCCATGCAACTACATGTTGCTGCGCATTCTGCCGCCCGAAGGCATCGACGTGCACACATGGAAGCGGCCCTACGTCATTATCGATCCCCGCGCGGGCCACGGCCCCGGGATCGGTGGCTTCAAACCGGATAGTCAGGTCGGCGTTGCGCTGCGTGATGGGCACCCCGTCTATTTCGTCGCCTTCCGGCCGATGCCGCTTCCAGGCCAGACCCTGGCAAGCGTGACGCATGCCGAAGCCGCCTTCCTGCGCGAAATCCACCGCCGCCACGCGAACGCACCCAAGCCGATCATTGTGGGCAATTGCCAAGGCGGCTGGGCGACCGCGATCCTTGCAGCGACCAATCCCGATCTCGCGGGCCCGATCGTGCTCAACGGCGCGCCAATGTCCTATTGGTCGGGGCGCCTGGGACAGGACCCCATGCGCTACAACGGCGGCCTGTTCGGCGGCGTGCTGCCGGCCATGTTGATGTCGGATCTTGGCGGCGGCGTTTTCGACGGCGCTCACCTCGTTTCGAATTTCGAGATGCTCAATCCCGCGCGCACGTGGTTTCGCAAATATTACGACCTGTTCGCCGATGTTGATGGCGGCGAGGAACGCTTCTTGGAGTTTGAGCGCTGGTGGGGCGGCTTGTTCCTGATGAACGAAGCCGAAATCCGCTGGATCGTTGATAACCTTTTCGTCGGCAATCGCCTGGGCAAGAACGAGGCACGCCTAGAAGTCGGCCGCCCAATTGATCTCAAAGCGATCCGGGCGCCGGTTATCGTATTCGCCTCGCACGGCGATAATATCACGCCACCGCAACAGGCCCTCAACTGGATCGTCGATACCTACGCCGACGAAAGCGAGATCGAGATTCGCGGCCAGCGCATCATTTATATGATCCACGAAGAGGTCGGCCACCTTGGCATTTTCGTGTCCTCCTCCGTCGCCAAGCGCGAACACAGCCAGATGGCATCGACCCTCAAGACAATCGAGGCGCTGGCGCCCGGCCTCTATGAAATGAAAATCGAAGACATGGTCGGTGAAGGCCATGAGAAGCGCTTTACCGTCGCGTTCGAAAAACGCCGCATGTCAGACATTTTGTCGGTTGGTGATGGCCGCGATGAAGAAGATGCGTTCGCGGCCGTTGCGCGCATGTCTGAGGCGCTGAGCGAAGCCTATGATACAACCGTACGGCCTTTGATCCGGCAGGCCGTCAATCAGGATGCGGCAGCGACCGCCCGCGCGCTGCATCCCATGCGCACACAGCGCTCCATGTTTGCCTCGAATAATCCGCTCATGATGCCGGTCGCGACGCTCGCTGAAAACATCCGCCCCAATCGCCAGCCGATCGACAAAGACAATCCATTCTTGTGTGCAGAACGGTTCTGGGCTGACGCGATCGAAGCAAGCCTGCAGGCGTCGACCGACTTGCGCGCGTTCTGGGCTGAGATGCTGTTTCTGGCCGCCTATGCTGGACCTCTCGGTGCCTGGTATGGCGCCCCTCGTCAGCAGCGCAGGGCACGCAAGAGTGGCGATGAATTGCGCGCCTTGCCGGAAGTTGTCGAGGCGCTGGAATACATCGGACATGGCGGCTTACCCGATGCGGTCATCCGTATGCTGGTGCTGCTCGCTGACAGCCGCGGTAACGTCCGCCGCGACCGGCTGGAACGGTCAGCGGAACTTCTCAATGATCGGGCGCCGTTCAAGGACATGGACCGGCACGTGCGCGCCAGGATCATTCATCGCCAGACGTTGATTGCGCATATGGAGCCCGACCGCGGATTAAACGCGCTCCCGCAACTGCTGGCGACCCGAGACGATCGCAACACGGCAATGTCGATGGTTGAGTTCGTGGTCGGCAGCTACGACGAAATGGAGCCGCGCACCAGGGCCATGATCCACCAGATGAAGTCGTTGCTGGAATTGCCGACGGACATGCCAGCGCAGCCGCCAGCCCTCACTGCAACGCCAGCGCAGGCCGCAGAATGACCACTTTCAAAAACACACCTTTTGACGCCCTGGAAATCGGCCAGACCGCGTCGCTTGAGCGCCTTTGCGTTGCCGACGATCTTTACGTGTTCGCGCACGCCTCAGGCAACCGCAACCCGATGCACTTGCCTGAATACGATGGCGATGGTGACGGCCGCAAAGAGGCTGTGGCCCCGTCGATGTGGGTCGCGTCTTTGATCTCAGCCGTCTTGGGCAATGTACTGCCCGGCGCCGGAACGCTTTACCGAAGCCAGACAGTGCGCTTTGTCGGTCGCGCACACGCTGGCGACCAGTTGACCGCGCATGTGAAACTGACCGCAAAGGGCGAGGGGCGCCTTGCCGTGTTTGAAACATGGGTCACCGGCGCTGACGGTGCGCGCATTGCTGAGGGCGAGGCCGAGGTCACCGCCCCTGCAACAGCGCTCAGTTTCCAGGCCGACGAGGTGCCCGGTTTACTCGTGCAGCGCCATATTCATTTCGACCGGCTGCTGGCCATGGCCGAGCCGCTGCAACCGATCCCAACAGCCATCGTCGCCCCCGAAGAAGCCAACGCGCTGGGCGGGGCTGTGCTGGGGGCTCGGCATACTTTGATCGATCCGATCCTGATCGGCGCCAAGCAAAAAATCGCCGACGCTGCCGCCGCCATTGGCGCTGACATCTCGGGATTTGAACTGATCGATGAGCCCGATCACGATCGCGCGGCCGCCCGCGGTGTTGCACTTGTCCACGAAGGCCGCGCCCGCGCTTTGATGAAAGGCCATTTGCACACCGACCAGCTCCTGCACCATGTCGTCAAACGCGATGGCGGCCTGCGCACAAGCCGGCGGCTGAGCCATGTCTTTGTTATGGATGTGCCAGGCCTTGATCACCTGCTGCTTGTCAGCGATGCGGCAATCAACATTGCACCCGATCTCGAAACCAAGGTCGACATCACCCAAAGCGCCATCGACTTGGCCCAGGCTTTAGGCATCGAGACGCCCAAAGTCGGCGTTCTGTCTGCCGTCGAGACGGTCAACCCGAAAATCCCCTCGACCCTCGACGCTGCGATCCTGTCGAAAATGGCTGAGCGCGGCCAGATCAAGGGCGGGATCGTGGATGGTCCACTCGCCATGGATAATGCGATGGACGTCGAAGCGGCACGCACCAAGGGGATCAAGTCATTGGTTGCGGGACGGGCCGACATCTTGATCGTTCCCAATCTTGAGGCCGGCAACATGCTTGCCAAGGAACTCACTTTCGTGGCCCACGCCGAGGCCGGCGGCATTGTGATGGGTGCCAAATGTCCCATCATCCTGACCAGTCGCGCTGACGATGATCGCGCGCGCTTGGCCTCGTGCGCAATCGCTGCCCTGTATGCAGAAAAGCGCGGCGCCCATGATGCGAGCCACGCATGATGGCGGAGCAAATCTTCCTCACGCTCAATGCCGGCTCATCGTCGATCAAGTTCGCGCTCTACCGGTTCACGCCCGCCACCCAGCCCGCCGAGTTCGCCCGCGGGCAGGTCGACAGCGTCGGCGGCGAGGCAAAGCTTGAGATCACAGTGGAGGCAACGCAAAAGCGCATCGCCCAGCTTGGACATGCCGATCACCAGGGCGCTCTGCGTGCCATCCTTGAGGAAGCCAACCGCGTGCTCGATGGCCAAGCGGTCTCGGGCGTCGGCCACCGCGTTGCCCATGGCGGGCCGGACTTTGCCGCACCCACGCGATTGGACGATGCGACCGTCGCCGCCTTGCGCAAGCTCGAACCGCTCGCGCCGCTTCACCAGCCACATAACCTTGCCGCGGTCGATGCCGCGCGCACGGTGTTTCCTGCCGCAATCCAGGTGGCCTGCTTTGACACGGCGTTTCACCGCAATCACCCCTGGGTCAACGACACCTTCGCGATCCCGCGCCGGTTTTACGAGGCTGGCGTGCGCCGTTACGGGTTTCACGGCTTGTCCTACGATTATGTGACCGGCGCCTTGGCCGGTATCGACGAAATCGCCGCGCAAGGCCGCGTGATCATTGCCCATCTGGGAAACGGGGCTTCCATGTGCGCGGTCGAGAACGGCCGTTCGATCGCTTCGACCATGGGTTTTTCCGCCCTGGACGGCTTGCCGATGGGCACGCGGTGCGGCCAGCTCGATCCCGGCGTGCTGCTTTATCTGATGGATCACGAGGGTCTTGATAGCAGCCAGATCGCGACGCTCCTTTACAAAGAAAGTGGCCTGAAGGGCCTGTCCGGGTTGACCCACGACATGCGCTCACTCGAAGCATCGGACGCGTTGGAAGCCAAGCAAGCGATCGATTACTTCGTCTTCCGAATTCGCCGTGAGATCGGTGCTATGGCCGCGGTCCTCAACGGGCTCGATGCACTGGTCTTTTGCGGTGGCATTGGCGAAAACTCATCGATGGTCCGCGAGCGTGTTTGCCGCAACATGGAATGGCTCGGCCTGGAGCTGGACGCCAACGCCAACACCGCGCGTTCGGCTGACGCCCGCGATATCTCAAAAGGCGATCTCGTTCCGATCTATGTCATTCCAACCAACGAAGAACTCGTGATTGCGCGCGCGCTCGCTCACTTCGCAACGCAGAGCGAAAGCGGCTGAGCCAGCGAATGGGGGCACCTGTTGCGGGGCCCTGCGCAACATGCGATCGCTGCTGCAGTGACCGGGTAAGAAACGGGTGCAGCATGCAGGCGCGCAAACTGACGGATCAGGTGTCGGTGGCACCGCAAATCACCGCCGATGATATTGCCGAAGCCGCAGCCGCCGGTTTCAAATCGATCATCTGCCATCGCCCTGACGGCGAAGAAGCCGGCCAGCCGCAGTATCAAGAGATTGCCGTTGCGGCCGAAAAGGCGGGTCTGACCGTGCGTTACCAGCCCGTGGTATCCGGCCAGATGCAAGAGGGTGACGCAGACACTTTCGCAACGCTTATCGAAGACCTGCCAAAACCGATCCTGGCCTACTGCCGGACCGGTACCCGCTGCACCGCGCTTTGGTCGTTAGCCCAAGCTGGGGAGTATGCCCCCGACGAGATTATCTCGCGTGCGGCCGAGGCTGGCTACGACATGCGCGGCCTATTGCCAGCAATCACCGCGCGCTCCCGCGCAAAGGCCGGGCAATAGCCGCGCATCAGCAAGCGACCTGGACCTGCGAGATCGCACGGCAAGCGGCGGAACACGGCATCGGTTAATGCGAGCCGTTCGACTTCCGCCACAGATCGCTGTTCCCGCTTCTGATCACCTTAATGCATGTCGCATCTAATCGGATTCACGCCCCCAGGGCCGCAAAGCGGCCCGTGAGCGCAACAAAGCTAAAAGCGAGGCGCATTTCATGCGACACGCTTTAATTGTTGTCGGTGCCTGCAGGTTGCGTTGCGTCGGGCTTGATGGATGGCACCCCGGCCGCAGGTGCTGGCTTGGCATCGCCATCGGCCGGCTTCTCAGCGTCCTCTTTGCCAGCAGGCTGCGCTGCCTTCGGTTTTGCCGCCGACGTCAAGTCGGCAACGGTCATGCGGACCTTTTCAGCAAGCGCCTTTGGGAGCTGAAACGCGACGCCGTCGACCTTGCCGACAAGCGCCTGCAGTGGATCGGTCGCCGCCGCAGGCTTGGGCTTGGCCGCTGCCGGATCGTTTTTGTCGGCGCTGTCTTTCGCGTTGTCAGCTTTCTTGTCGTCAGCTTTGGCGGCCGGCGCAGGCTTGACGCTCAGCCGCACCCAGACCGGCGCGTCGCTTGTCGGTTTGCTGTCAGCCGTTTTCGACGTTTCCGATTTGGCATCGTCGGTCTTTGCCGCTCCAGCCTTTTCCGTGTCCGACGGCGCAGGCTCCGGCAGCGCGTCCACGACCGCAAGCGTCAATTCACCACCGCCCTTGGTCGAAATCCGAAAGGTCGGCCCTTCAGGCGCTTTTGATGTTGCCTTGCGGACGTCCTCAAACGTCAGGGGCGTCGCCAGCTTGGCGAAATCAAAAATCTTATCGGGCACCGGTGCGCGCCCCTCAGGCACGTTCACAAGGGCAAGCGTCTTGCCATTGCGCGCCACGTCGAAATCGTCGCCGTGAACGCCTTCGGCTGAAACCTTGAGGATGCGGTCGGTGGGGACGGATGTCAGACGTGTATCGAACCAGCCAATGCGATTGATCGGCGTAGAAACCGTCCCGCGCACGAGATAGGCCTGAGTATCCGTCATCGAGCGCGCATACTGCCCGCCGCGTGTGCCGCCGACGCTGGTCTCTTGTTTGCCGGAGATCATGTCGACAATGGCGCGACCATCCTCCCCCTTGAGTGTCACGCGGGTCCCGGCGCCGGCTTTGGCGTCGGGTGATGCCAGATCAAGATCGCCAAAGCGTTCCGCCCGGTCAGTCTTGCGTTCTTCGATCCGCATCAGCGCCAGACCCGATACCAGCGCGCGCACGGCTTGCTGCCGAACAGGATAACCGGTCTCGGCTTCGACGAACCGCGTGCCGTCCCGCTTCAGGGTGATCGTGCCGTCCGCATTGGTAATGGCAATCTCGGCGATCGATTTTGACTGGCCAATCAGGCCTTTGAACAACGGCTCACCGCGGTCCGCGGTCACCGAACGATACGATGCGTTTGACGAGGTCAGGACGGCAAGGACCACCGCGGCCGCAGTCGTACCGGCAAGCGCGAGAAATGATTTCGGCGTCATGGGGTATCCTCGTTTCGCAGATCACAGCTCTCAAAAAGCACAATGTATTGCCTGAACCTGGCGTGCCGCTCTCAGACATGCACCGCCGGTCTCAGTCGTCTTAAGCTTCGCCGATGGGCGTTTCGATCGCCTGTGGCGGGCGCTCTGGCACCGGCTGCTTCGGCCTGCGGAACGCAAACATCAACGCAAGCGCACCAACAATCGCCGGCACCACCGCAACGTTGAGGGTCGTGACCCACGATTTCAGACTGTCGACATCGCGCCGCAGATTGAATTGCACCTGCCGCAATTGCGCCCGCGTCCGCAAAAGCTCCTGGCGAAACTCCGCAACGGCCTTGTCGCTTTCTTCAGAAACGAGTTCCCCGTCACTGCCGGCCTGTGCGGAAATGCGGCGGAGCTTGGTTTCCGCGTCGCGCAGTTTCTGAACAAGCTGCTGCTGCTGTTGGAGATATTGCGCTTCAGCCTTCTTTTCCAACGCATCGATTGTCTCGAACGGCCGCCATGACACGCCGCGTCCACGCAGCCCCGCAAGCACGACGCCGCCGGACATCTGCTCAACCGCGTTCAGCACGAACGGGCCGTTGTTTGCGAACGCTTCGGCAATCGTCTGGCCGAGCACGTTGCGCTGACGGATCCAGTTGCGGTCAGCCAACATATCCGCATCGCTGACGAGGACGACGTTGATATCGCCGCTCGGGCCGGTGAGATGCTCGCCCTTGAATTCGGACTTGTCGGGTTTGCCCTTGGGAAAGGCGGACTTGATCTTGCCGCCCAGACGACCGGCAAGAATAAGCGGTGCCTTTGTGTCCTTGGGCGGCTCAAGTTTTGTGTAAAGCTCGCGGGGATCACCGCCCTGCCGCGTCGCGTCAGCGGTATTCAGGAGGCCGGCGTCGCCCGAGGCCGTGATAAGCGGCGTCAGCGTGACGTCACTAGCGGTTGTGGCAAACGCCCCGGCGTTGGTCATTACGATGCTTGAGAGCTGTGCAAGCATAGCGTTGTCTTGTGCAAACGCATCTTTGCGCAGGGCAAGCCAGGGCAGATAGCTTACCGCAACAGCGCGCCCACCGACATTGCGCTGGGTCCGCAAAGCGTATGTTGGATCGCCGACCGACTTGCTCGCATCGAACGCGATACCCCAGGCATCGAACAGCTTTTTGAAGTCGGACGACGCATTGCGCGGTGGCATCCCCGGGCGAAGACCCGGCGCGGTCTCCGCATGCGGATCGGCAAACACGAGCGTTGCCCCGCCCGAAAGAACCCACTGGTCGATCGTGTAGAGCAGGCGATCCGAGAGACCCTGAGGATGGACCACCATCAAGACCCGCGTACCCTCTGGAAGAGCGTCGGCGTCGCCAAAGATCTGTTCAACCGTGAACAGCTCTTTCAATTGGGTCAGGATCTGGCTTTGCGGCTGGCGCGCCATCGGGTTGCCAGACAGCGCAATGCCGTCGACCAGCGCGATCACCGGCTTTTTCGGTTGGCCGAGTTCGGCGATCAGCCGGGTCAGATCATACTCAAGGAACGCTTCGCGCTCTGGTGAAAACACTGGAATCTGACCGCGCCCGTCCGTGGAGTTTGTCGCCGCAAGTCCAAAAAACAGTTCGTTGTCCGCGCCGCGGAGGCGGATACGATTGATGCCAAGGCCCACCGCGCGGTCTTCGGCTTCTGAATACGGTTGCGGATCGATGACGTCGAGCGTCAGCCGCCCGCCAGACAGATTGACATAGGATTCCAGCATCGAGCGCACGCGCGTGGCGTATGCGGCCAGTTGCGGCGCCTGCTGCACAAGCGCTTCCGACAAGAACAAGCGCATGTGGATGGGTTCGTCGAGCTTCGACAGCAACGTCCGCGTGCCGCTCGACAGGGAATAGAGATTGTTATCGGTCAGATCAGCCCGGGTTGATCTGAACAGGTTTGATGCCAACACGTTGGCAGCCAGGAACAGGATAATGGCAAGCCCAATACCAAGCGCGATCAACCGGCCGTGCGAAAGACGGTCTACCTTCGTCGTTTCCACTAAGGCGTCGGGTTTGAGACGTTCCGCTGCTGGCTTCAGTTTTTCAGACACATTTTCAATCATCGACATGTCAGGCCTCACGACGCTTTTTTCAGATCGACGATCTGGATGTTGATCCACAGGCACAGCGCAATCATTGAGCCAAAGAAGATCAACGTCGGCATTTCGATGACGCCCCGCGTCAATCGGTTGAAATGCGAGATGAATGACAGCGACTGCACAATCTCAACGAGCCAGTTGGGCGCCCAGCCGCGGACACCCGCCAGCACCAGGTCAAACCCGGCCATGACCAGCAAGAAGCCGAGAATACTTGCGACGATGAAGGCGATCACTTGGCTCGTCGTCAGCGCCGAGATGCACGCCGCGAGGGCGAGGAAGGCACCCGCCATCAGCCAGCTTCCCAAATAACTGGCAAAGATCACGCCATTATCCGGCGAACCCAGATAGTTCACGGTGACCCATAATGGCGTCGTCAGCAAAAGGGCGACACCGGTAAAGGCCCAGCCAGCCAGAAATTTGCCAATCACCAGTTCCCAAGTCTTAACCGGCAGTGTCATCAGCAATTCGATCGTGCCTGAGCGGCGCTCTTCCGCCCAAAGCCGCATCCCAATCGCCGGCATCAGGATCATGAAGAGCCAGGGATGCCAGGTAAAAAATGCGGCCAGATCAGCCTGCGCCCGGTCAAAGAAGCCTGAGACAAAGAATGTCAGGCCGGCAGACAAAGCGAGAAATACGGCCAGGAAGATTGCGGCCAGCGGCGTTGAGAAATAGGCGCGGAATTCGCGCTCGAAAATCAGCCCGATGGTTTTCATGTGCGTCCTCTGGTGATTGGGGGGCGAGGCCCGCGTACGGTGTCCAAATGGCGATGTGCGTTTCAGCGCGTCGAGAGCACCGGTCAGTTGATGCGCTGCTGACCCGTGATCTCGCGGAACACGTCCTCAAGGCGCGGCGCGTCGCGACCGATATCTTCAACAGCCAGATCTTCGCTTGCGAGAGCGGCGGCCAAGGCCCCAGGGTTCAAAGCGCTCCCGTTGGGTATGATCCGCGCGCGGGTCACGCCGTTGGCGCGCCCTACAATCTCAACAGCGTCCGTCTGCGCAATGGCCGCGAGCTTTGCCTTGATCGCATCGGCGTCGCCGCCCCGCACCGTGATGCGGATCGCGTCACCGGCGCGGGCCCGCTTGATGAGATCGTCAGGTGTCTCGTCAGCGACCACCTTGCCAGCGGCAATGATCACTGTTCGGGTGCAAACTGCCTCCACCTCTTCCAGGATATGGGTCGACACGATGATCGCCTTCGTCGGCGCGATCCCTTGGATCAGCGTGCGCATCTCGTGCTTCTGATTGGGATCGAGCCCATCCGTGGGTTCATCGAGGATCAGGACGTCGGGGTCGTGGACCAACGCTTGGGCGATGCCCACCCGGCGTTTGTAACCTTTCGACAGGTTCTCAATCGGCTTATTCCACACGTCGGTGAGATTGATCGCATGAACCATCTCGCCGAGCCTGTCTTCAAGCGCGCGGCCTCCAAGGCCACGGATCTTGCCGATGAACGTCAAGAACTCACACACCGTCATGTCGGAGTAGGCTGGCGCGCCCTCAGGCAGATAGCCGAGCCGGCGTTTGGCATCCGTTGCCCGTTCGCCGACATCGTAGTCACAAATCGTCGAGGTGCCCGCGTCCGGCTCCAGAAAGCCAGCGATCATGCGCATGGTCGTCGACTTTCCGGCCCCGTTTGGGCCCAGAAACCCGACCACCTCACCGCGCTTGACCGCAAGTGAAACATCATCGACCGCGGTCTGCTCACCGAACCGCTTCGTGAGCCCTCGCGCCGAAATCAGGTTCATGTCGGTCCTCTCCGTGGTCGCCGTAGCGGCAGGACGCCGCCCAGGTCCGATTGCAGGCCGCCGCATCGCGTTTGGCGGTTGCGGGAATGGTTCGGTCTTAAAAAAACCTGGCGCCGTTGCGGCTTTGCCCGCGCCAAGCATCATCCAACCTTCGTCGCGGGCATTTAGCACGCGTGGTGGCACGATCAAGCCGCTCGTCGAAATGCGGTAACGGGCGCATCAACGTCGGCCCGCAACGAAGGTTGGACCGCAATAGCCTCGGCAACCCAGGCCACCGCCGCCCGAAAGGGTGTGCCGCGCCAAGCGGTAGACCTGTCACAGCGCCATCATCAGCCGTGGCATAAACTTCACGGCGGAACTGAGATCCGCGCCATCATTCGGGAGTGAGCCCCGTGACCAAGCATCTGCCCACTTTGCCATCGTTTGCCGCGCTTGCGGTATCCTTCGCTGCAGCAACCCTCTTTGCGCCCTCGGCGCTTGCTGATTTCCGCCTCACGATCCTGCACATCAACGACGTCCACTCGCGCATTGAGCCGATCAACAAATACGACGGCACCTGCCGGCCGAGCGACAATGTCGACGGCAAGTGTTTCGGCGGCATGGCGCGGGTGAAAAGCGCGATTGACGCCCGCCGAAATGCCTTGAAGCAAGCCGGTCGCAACGTCCTGGTGCTGGATGCGGGCGATCAGTTCCAAGGCTCGTTGTTTTACACGCAGTACAAAGGCAGCGTGGCTGTCGACATCATGAACCGCATTGGCTTTGATGCAATGGCGGTTGGAAACCATGAGTTCGACGATGGGCCAGAAGGTCTGGTCGCGTTCGCGAAGGCTGCGAAATTTCCAATCCTTTTTGCCAACGTCAAATTCGACGCCGCCTCGGAGTTGGCCAACCTGATCAAGCCTTACGTCATCAAAAGCTTTGGCCCCGACAAGGTCGGCATCATCGGGCTTCTGGCCGAAGACACCAGCGAGACGTCATCGCCCGGCAAAAGCGTCGCGTTCCTCAAAGCCGAAGATGCCCTCAAGACCACGATTGCCGACCTCAAGGGCCAGGGCGTCGATAAGATCGTCGTGCTTTCGCATGTCGGCATTAATCGCGATATCGCGATCGCCAAAGCCGTGGCGGGCATTGACGTCATCGTGGGCGGCCACAGTCACACGCTTCTCGATAAGTATCCCACTGTCATTACCGGACCTGACGGCAAACCTGTTCAGATCGTGCAGGCCTATGCCTACTCAAAATACCTCGGCGAACTGACCGTCACGTTCGACGACAAGGGCGATGTCAAAAGTGCCAGCGGCGCACCGTGGCTCCTCAACGCGGCCGTGCCGGAAGACGCCGAACTTGCCAAATTGATTGCTGCAAAAGCGCAACCGCTGGAAGCGATCAAATCGAAAGTTGTGGGCGTCGCCGGCAAGGCAATCAATGGTGACCGCCGCATCTGCCGGGCCGGCGTTTGCGAGATGGGTGTTCTCGTTGCCGAGGCCATGCTTGATCGGGTCAAGGGCCAGGGCATCCAGATCGCCGTGCAAAATGGCGGCGGCCTGCGCGCTTCGATCGATGCCGGTTCGATCACGATGGGCGAGCTTTTGACGGTCCTGCCATTCCAGAACACACTGGCGACGTTCCAGCTGAAGGGCACCGACGTGATCGCGGCTTTGGAGAACGGCGTGAGCAAGATCGAAGACGGCGCCGGCCGCTTTCCGCAAGTTGCCGGCCTCAAGTACACGTTTGATGCAAAAGCTGCTGCCGGCAGCCGCATTTCAAATGTGATGGTCGCTGGCCCCGACGGCAGCTTTGCGCCGATTGATCCGACCGCCGTCTACGGTGTCGTGTCGAACAACTACATGCGCGGCGGCGGCGACGGGTACGCTGTATTCCGTGACAAAGCCATGAACGCGTACGACTACGGCCCCAACCTGGAACAGGTCGTCGCCGATTATCTTGGCAAGATCGGCGGAACCTATGAAGCCAAGGTCGATGACCGCATCATCGCAAAATAAACGCGCAAGCCGGTCCACAATCTCTGGGTGTATGCAACCGTGAACGGCCGCAGGAGCGGCTGGGCATCCCTGTGTCCAGCCGCTCTTTTCGCTCCGCGCCAGGTTCCCTCCGCCAGCACAAACCCGCATAGTGTTGTGAAACAACGCGCGGGAGGAAACACGCGATGACCATCCCCGACACGATGGCCTACGTGAAGCTTGCTGGCTTCGGCGGCCCGGAAGTGCTGGTGCCCGATACCATGCCAGTGCCCGAGCCCGCACACGGGGAAATCCTGGTCCGTGTCGCCGCGGCCGGGGTAAACCGGCCCGACGTGCAACAACGCCTGGGGCACTACAACCCGCCACCGGGCGCAAGTCAGGTCCCCGGCCTTGAAATTGCCGGCGAAGTCGTTGCGCTTGGCGGCGGAACCAGTCGCTACCAGATTGGCGATCGCGTGTGCGCCCTTGTGGCAGGTGGGGGCTATGCGCAGTTCTGTACCGCCCCCGAACCGCAGGCGCTGCCGGTTCCCGACGGCCTGAGCGCCATCGAAGCTGCGGCGTTGCCCGAGACCTACTTCACGGTTTGGACCAACGTTTTCGACCGCGGTCGTTTGCAGGCCGGCGAGACATTCATGGTCCACGGCGGCACAAGCGGCATTGGCACAACAGCCATTCAACTCGCGAAAGCATTCGGCGCCAAAGTGCTGGCGACCGCGGGTACGGACGCCAAATGCGCTGCATGCCGCGAATTGGGCGCCGACCGCGCAATCAATTACAAGACCGAGGATTTCGTCGCGATCGCCAAGGAGGAAACCGGCGGCAAGGGCGTCGATGTGATCCTCGACATGGTCGGCGGCGCGTACGTCCAAAAGAATATCGACAGCCTGGGTCTCGATGGGCGGCTCGTCCAGATTGCCTGGCTTGGCGGGCCCAAGGTCGAGGCCAACTTTATGCGCCTGATGCTCAAGCGCCTGACCTGGACAGGCTCAACGTTGCGTCCGCGGACGGTCGAAGAAAAGGCAGCAATTGCACAAGCTCTCGAAACCAAAGTCTGGCCGTTGATTGCGTCGGGCCAAGTCAAGCCGGTCATCCACACAACAATGCCGTTGGCCGAGGCCGCCGAGGCACATCGATTGATGGAGTCCAGCGCACATATCGGCAAAATCATGCTCGTGGCGGACGGCAACTGATGGCAGACCATGGCGAGACTGGAGCCGGCTTTGATCAGCAGCGAGCCATCGGCCCGACCAATGCAACATGCGACGGCGGCCAGCGCGCAGCCAACATCACGTTGCAATCGGTCAGCTTCAGCGACATCGCCGCGATCCTCTGGCATGGCTTGAAGGACTGGGCGCGCGCACCGTTTTTGTCGATCGCGCTGGCCGGCGTATACACGCTCGGCGGTTGGCTCTTGGCCGCGTTGATGATTTTTTTGGACTTGCCGTATCTCGTTTATCCGCTGGCGATGGGCTTTGCACTGATCGCCCCATTTGTGGCGATCGCCTTTTACGACGTCAGCCGCCGCCTTCAAGATGGCACACCTGTCAGCTTCGGGCGGGTCATTGCCACGGTGAACGAAATTCGAAAACGGGATTTGCGCTGGATGGCGCTGATCACGGCATTCGCCTTTTTCATTTGGATGGATATTGCAGCCATGCTGACGCTTGGCTTTTTCGGCGCAACCGCGCTCGACTTCGGAGAATTGGTGACGCAAATATTCGACACATCGACGGGTTGGACGTTTCTTGTCGTTGGCCACGTCGTCGGTGCGATCATAGCGTTGCTCGTTTTTTCAATATCGGTCGTCACATATCCCATGCTTTACGATCGGGATATCGACGTCATGACGGCGATGATCACAAGTGTCCGCCTGGTCGCACAAAATCCGGTTGCGATGGCTTTGTGGTGCGCATTGATTGCCGCGATGATCGGGCTGGCATTGATCAGCGGACTTATTCTTTTGCCGCTGGTTTTGCCAGTGCTCGGTTACGCAAGCTGGCATCTTTATACGCGAACGGTGGGAACAGCCGCTTCGTCGCAGATCGAAACGGCGTAGCTTCGCACGCGCCACTGCCGTTTCATCGAACAAGATCAGGACTGTCGCGGTTACGGCAAATAACAGTGTTGGACCAAAGAGAAAGGAAAGTTCCGCCAACGCCGCTCAATCCAAGCGTCAGCGCAACTTTCAATTCACCTAAAGCATGTCGCCCTTAATCGGATTCAGCAATAAGGCCGCGACGGCGGCCCCGCGCAAGCGCCGTCCTGGCGGAGGCCCCGAGCGTAGCGAGGGATCAGCCGTGAGCCACACAAACCTAT
>CAZOGY010000051.1:0-22919 GCA_964579305.1 uncultured Hyphomicrobiaceae bacterium | reverse complement strand
AACGGCCCGCCCCCGCGGAGGGCCAACGGCCCGTGAGCGCAACAAAGCTAAAGCGCGGCGCATTTCATGCGACACGCTTTAAGGCCCTGGAGCAGGCTTCCTCGCCGGGTGACAAAAAAACGGGTTTGGCCGTCGCGGCCTTCCGCCAAAACTGCGGCTCAGCGAGCCTCGCGTGGATGGACGGTCAGGGCCAAGCCCGCATCGGCAGGCCGGACGCTTTCCATCCGCGCCCGCCTCGCGAGCCCAGCGTGCCGTCCGTTACATCGATGACGTTGGTGATCCCGCGGCGCAGCAACTGCCCGCGCAGCCATCGCGATCGGACGCCATGCGCGCAGATCAATGCGATGGGTTGCGTTGCGCCGGTGAGGCCGCGCTGGTTCAAGGTGTTGAGGAACTGAGACACACCTTGGTGCATCGTGATCGCGACGGCACCGGCAGCGACCCCGGTCGCGCGCCATTCAGAGGGTCTACGAATATCGATCAGCCGGATGCGCCCCGCCGACAGCAGTCGATGCGCCTCAGCGGCGGTGACACGCGGCGGTGCTGATATTTGCCGGGCGGTGGCCGGCGCGACCGACATCGGCAACGCCAGTGCGACATGGGCGAGAAACAACGCGGCAGCAGCCGGTGCCATAGCGCCGGCAAACGGTCGATTGATCGGCATGGCCACCTAAGCCTTTTCAGCGTACGCAAAGTCTTCTGGGCCAACGACTGGCCCAAAGCACCGCGACCAACAATTCACGTTCGCGCCAGCACGCGCTGAGCCCTTGGGCAAATGCGTCACCCCAGGCGGTCGAACGCGCAGAAAGATCCTTCGGCGCGCGATGCAATGTTGAACCGCAAATTCCGTGTCGGCTCCGAAGCTGCTAGAGTTGCGTGACGCATGGACCTGCCGCCGCAAACGCAGGCGGCCTCACGCAATGGAACGGCGATGACGCATATCGGCTTTTACTCTGGCTCGTTCGACCCGATCACCCACGGCCACAGCGACGTCATCGCGCGTGCCCTCACCGTCGTTGATGAACTCGTGGTGGGTGTTGGCGTCCACCACGGCAAAAAACCGCTGTTCTCGGCCGCCGAACGCATCGCCATGATCGAGGCAGACGCTTTACCTCTCGCGCGCAAGCATGGCGCCCAATTCCGCTGCGTCACCTTCGATAATCTTGCTGTCGATGCAGCTGACGCCGAAGGGGCAACCATTATTATTCGGGGTTTACGCGACGGAACCGACTTTGATTATGAAATGCAAATGGCCAACATGAATGCGGAAATGGCGCCGCACATTCAGACCGTGTTCCTTGCCGCGTCTCCCGCGGTCCGCCATATTGCCGCGAACTTAGTGCGGCAGGTCGCGGCAATGGGCGGCGACGTCTCCGCGTTTGTCTCCGATCACGTTGCAGAAAAACTGAACGCGAGGTTTTCTTCGTGAGGTTTTGACGGCGCGCTGTAACCAGCAATTCCTGCGTCGCAGATGGTTGTGTTGGGCAATCGGCAATCAAGACCGGCCTTAAGATAACGCGTCCTCGTCGCGGTCGTGGATTTTTGGTCTTATCCGTTCCGGACGGGCACCAAGAGTTCCCGCCCGGCACGCGTCATTGCAAATATGACCCGCCGTCGATTATTCGGCTTTCGTTGCCGCTGTCGTGAAGGCATCGAGGGCTTTTGTCATCGTCCCAAACACCTTGTCGCGGCTTCCAATTTTGTGGCGATCCTTCAGAGCCGAAGGTGCGGTGTAGGTCAAAAAGACTTTGCCATCAGCGTCCTGCCAGGCAAGCGCCTTCATTGGCAGGTCGAGGCCAATTGCGCGATTTGACTGCATCAATGGCGTGCCCAGTTTCGGGTTACCGAACACGAGAAGCTGCGTTGGCGGCAGATCCTGACCAACCTTTTTGGCGCCGGCCGCGTGGTCGATGCGGGTAAAGATCGTGATGCCCTTCGATTCAAGCACCTTCTGCAGGCGGTCCAGCGTGGCCGTCACGGAGTGGGCGCTTGGCTTGGTGATGGTGATGCCCTCCGCGGAAGCCGGGGCAACTGCGGCGAACAGGGTAAGGCCGGCCAGGGCGGCGGCCGCGATCATGGAGCGCATGGGCAAGACCTTTCAAATTGTGATGGACACGGCATGTCGGCCGCGACGCAAGGGCCTTAGGACAGGCAAGGGCTCACGTCCGACGCACAATGTTGTGAGGCAACGTCACTCAGACCGCGTGCGAGCCCGCATCGCAAAACCACCAATGCCCGAAATTGGCCACATCCGCCCGCTTCGAGGCGCGTGATCATAGCCGGAAAGGAATCGCCTAATGCTCCGCTGCTTCGCATTCGTTGCTGCCATGGCGCTCGCCATCACCACCGCCTTCGCACAAGACCCCAACAACACGCTTGTTCTCGAATTGAAGCAGGGCGGCGAGATCAAAAAAGTGCTGATCCGTCTGCGCCCGGACCTGGCGCCGAAGCATGTCGAGCGGGTCAAGCGCCTGGCCAAAGAAAAATTCTATGACAACATCGTTTTCCATCGCGTGATCGATGGCTTCATGGCGCAATCCGGCGACCCTACCGGAACAGGCACGGGCGGCTCCAGCTATCCCGATCTACCAGCCGAATTCACCAACGAACCGTTCGGCCGCGGCACGGTCGGCGCCGCGCGGACACAAAATCCCGATAGCGCCAACAGCCAGTTCTTCATCTGCTTTGACGCTGGCTGCAGTCACTTGCGCCGCCAATACACGGTCTGGGGCAACGTCATCGAGGGCATGGAAGCCGTCGATGCAATCAAAAAGGGCGCGCCCCGCACCGGGCTTGTCGACAATCCAGATCGCATTCACCGCGCCTACCTTCTCGCCGACGCCAAGTCCTGACACCGCAGGCGTCATAGCGAGGGTTGGGGTGCGACGTGCGCGTTTGCCTCATCCAGCGGCCCGGTCGCTGCGTCCACAAACCGGGCCTTTCGGTGTGACGAGGCAATCGGACGACCCAACCGCCACTATTCCCCTGCGCAGCAATCTCCCGTATCTCCCAAGTCCCTGAAACAAGAAACGAGGCAACGCCCCATGGCCGACATCAAGGATCCCGAAAACACGCTGATCATGGAAACGACCAAGGGCACGGTCGTCATTGAATTGCGCCCGGACCTGGCGCCAAAGCACGTTGCCCGCATCAAAGAGCTGGCGCGCGAGACCTTCTACGACGGCATCGTATTCCACCGCGTGATCGATGGGTTCATGGCGCAGGTCGGCTGCCCATACGGCACCGGCACCGGCGGCTCCAGCCATCCCAACCTTGAGGCCGAATTCAGCGCAGAACCGCACGTGCGCGGTGTGTGCTCGATGGCGCGCGCGCAAAACCCAAACAGCGCCAACAGCCAGTTTTTCATCGTGTTCGACGATGCCCGCTTCCTCGATAAGCAGTACACCGTCTGGGGCCGCGTGATCGAGGGCATGGAAAACGTCGACCAGATCAAGCGCGGCGAACCGGTCCAAGACCCCGACAGCATCACGACCTTGCGCGTCGCAGCCGACGTGCAGTGATCGCGCCATTGGCGCACCACTGGAGGCAGCCTTGCTGACACGATTTGTGATTTTCCTGTCCGGGCTGTCCGGTGCGGGCGGCGTGGCCACATACGCGGCCGCCGCCCATGTCGCGGGTGCCGACGATCCGGCGCGGTTTGCATTGTCCAATGCCGCCATCATGATGATGGTGCACGCGGCAGGGGCAACTGCCGTGGCGCTCGCCGCGCACCATGCCCGCGGCGCAATTGCCTGGCGGCTGATCGCGCTCGGCCTTGTGTCAGGTGCGCTATTGTTCGGCGGCGCGGTCGCCTTGCCAAAACTTGTCAGCCCGGCATTTGCACTGTTTCCGATGGCCGCGCCAATCGGCGGCAGTCTGACAATCGTAAGTTGGCTGGCCCTGAGTTTGTGCGGGCTCGTGCTCTGGGGTGAACGCGCACGGTAGAATGCGACCGGCTCGCTCAACCTCAACGCAAAGACATTGCGCGATCCTTCCACTGATCAACTCGGCAGGAGCGCGCCGTGCCCCACGCGCAATCGACATTTGGTCGCCGGCAGCGAACTGGCGCAAGGCCCGCTCACGCAAGCGCTGGGCGCCGACGCCCGCGCGCGACCGACCAGCCCATCAGCGCGCCCGAGCCCGAAGCCGTTGGTTGGAGCCTGTTTGACCCACCAGGCTATGAGGAGCCTCAGCGCAGTGTCCTCGCAAAGCTCTACAATTACGCGGTGGCGATCGCATTGGGGTTTGCTGCCATGCTCGGCGCCTTGGCGATGATAAAAGGCAGCAACGGAGCGCTGTTCGACGTGAGCATCGGCCAACGCCTTTTTACACTCGTCGCAAGCGCCTTCGTCGCCGTCCCAGCAGCCCAGCTCTTTGCCATTCCGGTTATGATCTTAACGCGCATCTTGCGCAGTTTGCGGATCCGTCGCGGCAATGCCGATATCGCGATCGGGCTCATTTGCGGTGGGCTCTGGCCGGCAATCGCGTTCTCAGAAGGCCGGGCGCCCAACGACTTCGAATGGGCTTTCCTCATTGCTGGCGCCGCCGCCGGATGGGCGTTCTGGCGCGTTCAGGGATATCCCGGGCTACGCGATGTCCAGGCGCGAACCGTGGTTGAAACGGCGGCACGACACGTCCTGTGACCCCGCCTTGCGCAACCCGTCTGGCCAGCCAACATCCCAGCCGCCATCTGAGGCGTTGACAGCCGGCACCGGGCCGCGCATCCAGCCGCGATGCGCACCGATGACTTCGATTTTGACCTGCCCGAAGAGCGGATCGCCCTGCACCCGGCATCGCCGCGGGACGCAGCGCGCATGCTCGTCGTCGATCCACAAGCGAAGCCGTGCCTTTCAGATCGCACCGTTCGCGAACTTGCGCAGTTGCTGCGCGCTGGCGACGTCCTGGTCGTCAACGACACCAAGGTCATCCCAGCGGCTTTGCACGGGGTTCGCACGCGCGCAGATGCCCGCACCCCGATCGAAGTCAATCTCGTGCGCCGTTTGAATGCGGCCACATGGCAGGCCTTCGCCCGTCCAGGACGTCGTCTGGCCCTTGGCGATACCATTGCGTTCATGCGCCAGCCCATTGAAGGCTCGCACGCCAAAGAGCCCGCCGAGGCTGATCCATCATTGTCGGCGCGGGTCGATCACAAAGCCGAGGGCGGGCTCATCGAACTGCGTTTCGACAGGTCCGGCCCGGCTCTCGATGCCGCCGTGGCAGCGCTGGGTGATATGCCGCTTCCGCCCTACATCGCCGCGCGCCGGCCCGCCAGTGCCGCGGACCATGAAAGCTATCAGACCGTGTTCGCCACTCGCCAAGGCGCCGTGGCAGCTCCAACGGCCGCGTTGCATTTTACAGAGCGCCTCCTCACGTCTTTGGAGGCTGCCGGCATCGCGCGCGTGACCGTCACATTGCACGTCGGCGCCGGCACCTTCCTGCCCGTCAAGGCAGACGACGTCGCCGATCATAAAATGCATGCCGAGTGGGGCGAGATCACCGCCGCAGCTGCTGATCGGATCAACGCCGCGCGCAGTGCCGGGGGCCGCATCGTCGCCGTCGGCACGACCGCACTGAGATTGCTGGAAACGGCCGTCGACAACAAAGGAACCATTCACACCTTCGCCGGCGAAACCGATATTTTCATCACGCCGGGATTCACGTTCCGCGCCGCCGATGTCTTGATGACCAACTTCCACTTGCCGCGCTCGACACTCTTTATGCTTGTCGCCGCCTTCTCGGGTCTTGAGACCACGCGCGCCGCCTACGCTCACGCCATCGCCAACGCCTACCGCTTCTACTCCTACGGCGACGCCACCCTCCTTTTCCGCGCGCAGGACACGCCAGCATGACCGCGTTTGGGTTTCATCTGACAGCCACCGATGGTGCGGCGCGCATGGGGCGGGTCGTCACCGGCCGCGGCGAAATCCGAACGCCCGCATTCATGCCCGTCGGTACGGCGGCAACCGTCAAGGCGCTTTATCCCGATCAGGTCAAGGCCGCCGGCGCAGACATTCTCCTGGGCAACACGTATCATTTGATGTTGCGGCCAGGGGCAGAGCGCGTTGCCCGGCTTGGGGGACTGCACAGCTTCATGCGCTGGGACGGGCCCATCCTGACCGATTCCGGTGGTTTTCAGGTGATGTCCCTGTCGGGCATCCGCGAGATGTCTGAGCGCGGTGTGATCTTCAAGAGCCATCTCGATGGCTCCAGGCATGAATTGACGCCGGAACGGTCTATCGAGATCCAGACGCTGCTTGGCTCTGACATTCACATGCAGCTTGATGAGTGCATCGCCCTGCCGGCCACCTTCGAGCGCGCGCAAGAGGCCATGGAGCTTTCGCTGCGCTGGGCTGAACGCTGTCGCGCCGCGTTTGAGCGCGGGCGTGACGCCGGTGCGATCAACGAAGGCCAGGCGCTGTTTGGCATTGTCCAGGGCGGCACCGAACCGGAATTACGTAAGCGATCCGCCGATGCGCTGGTCGCCCTCGATCTGCCGGGCTATGCGGTTGGCGGGCTTGCCGTCGGCGAAGGCCACGACACCATGATCGCGACGTTGCGGCAGACGACCCCCTATCTGCCGGCTGAAAAGCCGCGCTACTTGATGGGCGTTGGTACGCCGAAGGACCTGATCCATGCTGTCGCGCAAGGGATCGACATGTTCGACTGCGTGATGCCGACGCGCTCTGGGCGGCATGGCCTGGCGTTCACATGGTCTGGCCGGGTCAACCTGAAGAACGCGCGCCATGCCGAAGACACGCGTCCGCTCGATCCCCAAAGTGCCTGCCCCGCCGCGCGCGACTATTCCCGCGCCTACCTGCATCATCTGATCCGCTCCAACGAGTATCTGGGCGCAATTCTGATTTCTTGGGCCAACACCTGGTTCTACCAAGACCTGATGGCCGCGATCCGCGCCGCGATCGCCGAAGCGCGCTATCCAGCCTTCTGTGAAAGATACGGCGAAGCCCTGGTCGCGATGGAAACAGCGGACCCTGACGCACCGCTTTGATCGCGCATTCGTCTCGCGGCAACTTGGCTTGCGATCAGCGGTTGACCTGACGCGTCCGACTGAACTAGAAAGCGCGCTCACGGGCGCGTAGCTCAGCGGTAGAGCAGCTGACTTTTAATCAGCGGGTCGAAGGTTCGATCCCTTCCGCGCTCACCAATTTCGCTGAGAGTTCTCAGCGGTTCAGCGGGCCGCCTGACTTGAGCAGGTGGCCCGTTTTACATCGCCTCCCACAGTCTCATGTCCTCGGCTGCTCATCACGGTCAATCCGCTGAAACTGAGACGCGTGGCCAAACACGCGCTTGATTGGATCGCATGCGAACTATATAGCTCTCGGCATGACAGGTTGTTTTCTTGCCCTCAAGAGCGCGTGTGCTCGTTTGACCAAGGTTGCTGACGCCGAGGCTCAGGCACAGGCGGGCATTCACGGTGCGCAAGCGCAGGCCTTGCTGGTTTTGTCCCGACTTGGCGGCTGCACGATCAGCCAGCTTGCCGCGCATCTCGAGCTTGGGAAGCCGGCTGCGAGTACACTGGTCGCCCGCATGGAAGCGGCGGGTCTGCTGACGCGCCAGCCCGATCGGGATGACGCGCGAGCAACGATCCTCGTACTCACTGCGAACGGCGATAAAGCTCTGCGCGATGTGAAACAGTTAATTAGCGACCTCGATCAACGCCTGACGCGCGGTTTCAGCCAGCAGGAACGCGAAGTTGTTGCGAGATTCCTGAGCCAAGCAGCACAGATCGACAAATCATGAGGGGGCCGGGAATGCGTTTTGGTATGGTGCGAAATGGACTGCCGATCGTGTCTGGATTCATCGTCCTAATGATTGGGCTGGCCCATTTCCTGATGCCAAGTTTGGGATATGCACCTGACGCTCTGCGAGCCATCCCCGAACCACAAAGGGATCACTTCGTTTTTCTTGGCACTTATGCAATCGGCACATTTCTCGTGGCGTTTGGCGTTTTGACCCTGCTCTCAGATCCCCGACGTGGAAGCGTTTTCGAAACCACGTTCTTCGGCCTCATGGTTATTGTTTGGGTGGTGCGCCTGGTGCTTGAATTATTATACCCTGTAAACTTGTCGCTCTTTTTCCTTGATGAGCCACATTATATTCTCTTAGCGGCGATAACGATTGTGTTGCTGGGTTACGTCGTTGGTTTTGCAGACCGCGCCTCAAGCGCCGGCCGCACGCTGCAGTGACGTCAGGCCAGGATAAGTCGTTGGTGTTTCGCTTGACCGATTTTTTGTGAGATTCCGCAGTCAATTCTGCGATGCGGTCGACAGTGCAACGCGCAATCGCATGGCTTCGGGCTCATCCGGTTTGGGTGGTTGCGCCCGAACCGCGTGATGCAGCGACGATGAAAAAACGAAATCATGGCAGGTAAATGCACGCAAAACTCAAGTGATCTCGTGCATGTCGCATCCAATCGGATTCGCGCCCCAAGGCCGCAAAGCGGCCCGTGAGCGCAACAGAGCTAAAGCGAGGCTCATGTCATGCGACACGCTTTAGAGCTCATCCGGTTTAGGCGGAACCGCCTAAGCCGAAAGATGCAGCGACCATCTGAAATCTAGATCATTGAGGGTGAACGCACGTGATCCTGAAATGATCTAGGTGTTGCCAAAGCCCATGAGGTGTTGGCCGGCATCGATTGTAAGCGTCGTTCCCGTGACCTGGCGTGCCGCAATCAAATAACGCACACCAGCAACAATATCGTCGAGCCCAAGCCCTTCGCCCAGCGGCGTCAAACGTTGGCGCCGTTCAAATTCTTCTATGGTTTGCTCGCTTGGGAGGATCAGTCCAGGCGCAATTGCGTTGACAGTAACGCCAATCCCGGCCAGGTCGAACGCTGCCACGCGCGTTGCACCATCGAGACCAAACTTGCTGACGAAATAGCTGAAGCGTTCCGGGTAAGGCGATCCCATCTGGGTGTCGAGAATATTGATGATGGCCGCTGGCTGCGGAATATTAGACTGATTGGCAAAAGCCTGCATCAGGAACACCGGCGCAAGCAGGTTGACATCCAGCAGCGGGCGCATGCTGTCGGGCGTGAGATCGCGCAGATTATCCTGCGCAAAAAGCGCGGCCGAGTTGACCAACACCGAAACTTGGCCGAACCGCTCGTTGAGGCTTTGGATGAGTTTGCCTGCTTGTGACGGATCGCTCAGGTCCTGCTGAAGGGTGATCGCTTCGCCGCCCGCCGCGATGATGGCCTCTGCCGTTTCTTCCGCACCTTCAGCCGATCCATTGTAGTGGACACCGACCCGAAACCCGTCATGACCGAGCGCTTGGGCAATAGCCCGACCGACCCGCTTGCCAGCGCCAGTCACCAGCGCAACGCGGGGCTCCGTGTCGGCGCTTTTTGTTTCGTTATCTTCAGACATCAGGCGTTCGCCTTGCAAATATCAATGGTGTCGATCACTGGCTGCACCCGTGCGCCCTCGTGACTGCGCAACAGATTGCCCTTGCCAAGCAACGCCAACACGGCCGATGCGGTTTCACCGCACCGGACCTCATCGCGGAAATGATAGACCGAGGATGTCAGCGTCAGGCAGATCGGCCAGCCCAGAACGCGCAAGCGAAATCCATTGAGCATGCTCTCTGTCTGATAACGTACCCGGGCCGGGCCGTCCGGCAGGTTGAGCGCAAAGCCAAAACCAGGATCGACCCAAATCCGAGAGACGCCCGCATCGGTCGCCATGGCAATCCGCTCTTTGAAATAGGCCATTTGCTCAGCGATGAGGGTGTCAGCCGGCGGCAGAGCATCTTTCGACCGTGCGGTCTCACCCGGCGTGTAGCATAAGATCAACCCGGCGCCGGCCTGCGCAACGGCATCGTAGAATGCCGGATCATCAATGCGCCCAGTCAGGTTGATGACCTTGGCGCCCTCCGCCAGCGCCGCTTGGGCCACGGCCGTGTGATATGTTTCGACGGATGTCAGAATGCCTGCCTCTGTATAGGCACGCACAACTGGCAATAGCGATGCAAGCTGTCGGTCGACGTTCACAACATCGGCGTCATCACCCGTTGATTCAGCGCCAACGTCAATCATCGCACAGCCCTCAAGGGTCATGCGTTTGGCGCGGTAAAGCGCACCGTCAATGGTCGCGGCAATGCTTTCCCGGTAAGACGAGTCGCGGGATAGGTTGACCACGCCCATCTGATAAGCGCGGTCTTCAAAAGTTCGCCCATGCGTTTCAAACGAAAATGTTCGAATTGGCGTCTCAAGCGCCTCACGATGCGCATTCCAAAGATCGAGCAGATAATCAGGCGTGATCATTTCAGGGTTCTTTCGCCAAAGGCCTTTTCACCGGGTCTCGTTGAGTAAATCCAGGCACCATTCTGTTTGAAGTACGCTCAACCCATCGGGCTCTGGCGCGAGAGCTTGTAAATCCGCCCGCATAGTCTGCCCGGTGCGTGGGTTTTCCAAATGCGGCGTGAGATCACAGACCGGCTCAAGCACAAAACGCCTGAGGTGCAAACGCGGATGCGGCACAGCCAGATCAAGCTCATCGCGGACAAGATCACCGTAAGTCAAGAGGTCTAGATCAAGCGTCCGCGGCCCCCAGTGTACGACCCGCTCGCGTGCCCGCGTGGCTTCAATTGCGTGCAATCGGTCGAGCAGCGCCCGCGCAGATAAGTTCGTGCGAACATGCACGGCCGCGTTCAAAAACGGTCCTTGTCCGCCGGGGCCGCCAACCGGCGCGGTCTCATAAAGCCGCGATGCACCAAGCAAGTTTACGCCGTCGCTTGCGGTAAGCTGGCTGACCGCGCTGCGAAGATGGCCAAGCCGGTCACCAAGGTTGGAGCCAAGCGCGATCAAGCACAGGACCCCGGCAATGCGATCGCCCGTGTGACAACCCGTGCTCATAGCGCGACGCCGTCGGGGCGCCGGGCCGCAGCCGCAAACCGCGTGATCACGATCCCCACACCAGCGGCTTGCGGAAAGATTTCCGTTTTGCGCACGCCGACCGTGACCGACGTCACAAGCTCATTCTGCAAAACAAATGCAGCAATGTCCTCGGCCCAGGTCTCCACCAATTCAACGTGTTCTTCGCTGTCTGCGCGATCGCAGATATATGCAACCGTGTCGGCGTACGAAACATATCGCCCTGTCTCGCGCACGATGTTTGCGTAATTCGACACGGTTTCAATCGCGATATCAAAGCGCACTTGCTGACGGCGCCCTTTTTCACTGTCCAGGACGCCAATAAACGTGTTGACGCAAAGTCCATCAATCACAATGCGATCGGCTGGCGCGCCACTGTTTGCGCCAGGTGCCAGTTCGTTCAAATTTGACTGCAAAGTTGGCTCGTGCTCCGTGCTGATGCGCTGTCTGTGCTTTATTTCGTTGCTTTGGCTTTGCGCAGCGCCCGCAACAGCATGCGCCCGTTATGGCGTAGCATGGCTGGGTAGCTTCCGGCCGGCCCGTCCGTCGGCGACAGCGTCTCCGCATATAATAGCGCACTGCCCGATAACCGCGTTTCGCGTGCCACCTGATTGAGCACGCGCCCGTTGTGCCCAGCTTCAATCACATAGACGCGTGCGTCCCGACGTCGGATTTCGCGCACAAGCCGGGCCATGTCACGCGCAGACGGCGCCACGTCGGTCGTGAGCCCTTGCGCGGACAGGATGTGCAAGCCATAGCGCGAGCCGAAATACCGAAACGCCGCATGCGATGTAACAACGCTGCGCTGATCTGGCGGCAACGCGGCGAAAGCCGTCTCGAGTGCTGTGTCGATTGCGGCCAGTTCGGCCGCCAGCGCGTCCGCGTTGCCGCGATAAAGCGGACAATGCTCTGGGTCCGCCGCGCAAAAACCGTCGGCCACCCGCGCGGCATAGACCATGCCGTTGCGCGGGTCATGCCAAGCATGCGGATCTTTGATCCCTGAGCCAAGGGTCAAAAGCTGGGCGCCGCGCGTTGCAATCACCTTCCGGCCTGTAAAGTCTGCCGCATCGGCAAGCCGGTCCAGCCACGTTTCAAAGCCCGCGCCGTTGGCAACCAGCACGTCGGCCGCCTTGATCTTGGCTGCATCTTGCGGACGGGGACGATACGTGTGGACATCGCCACCGCGCGCAACAAGCGTCGTAACTTGCGTTCGACCACCGCCGATACGCGCGCTGATGTCCGCCAGAATGGAAAAGGTCGCAACCACCTGCAGCCGCGAAGCCGATGCCGCGTTTGCCTGCGCGCGCGCGTCGTCAAGCCCCGTCAAGAGACCAAATGCGCAGATCGCCAACGCGGTGACGGCGCTGCCAACGCGGGGCCACCACCGATCGCGCGCGCTGCGCGCGACAGACCTGTGCAGTTCCATGAACAAAGCGCTCCTGGGTTCACGGCGCCGTTAAGCCGCACGGTGGCGACGGGGCAAGGCGAGCCATATCAGGCCACCAACGGGACCAATGGCCAGCGATGCCAGATACACAGTGCCAGCCGACAGCGTAATGGCCGGCCCGGACGGTACGCCAAAGTGGTAAGAAGTGATCAGGCCGCAGACGCACGAGGCCATGGCAAAGCCGGTGGCCAGTAACAGAAGCGGCATCAGATTGCGGACCCAGAAATGGGCCGAGGCCGCCGGCAGGATCATCAGGCCGACGGCCAGCAGCGTCCCAAGCGCTTGAAATCCCGACACCATGTTCAGCACAACAAGCAACAAGAACCCCAGGTGCGTCGCCAAGCTTGGACCGCCGGCTAACTTAAGAAAGTCAGGGTCGACGCACTCTGCGACAAGCGGCCTCAACAGGATCGCGAACGTGAAGACGGACACCGTCGCCGCCACAGCCAGCAGCAACAGTGCGGCGTCGTCGAGGGCAAGCACGTTACCAAACAACACGTGCATCAGATCTGTGTTCGACTCGCGGACTGAGACGATCAGGACACCCGCGGCCAGCGAGATCAGATAAAACGCCGCAAGACTTGCGTCTTCCCGCAACGCCGTGCCGCGCGACACCAACCCCGCCGCAACCGCGACGGCGACGCCGGCAGCAAGACCACCGACTGTCATTGGCAAGATGGACAGCCCAAACAGGAAATACGCCGCGGCGACACCCGGCAGAATGGCGTGTGCCAGCGCGTCTCCGGCAAGGCTCATGCGCCGCAGCATCAAGAACACGCCAACCGGGCCGGCGCTCAGCGATAGAATCAGGCAGCCGGCGAGCGCGCGCCGCATGAACGCGAACTCAGCAAAGGGCGCAATCAGCGCGTCGTACACCATCGCGATCAGGCAGCCGCCGAACGCGTGCACACCGCCGCGGTGTCGTCCCACGCCTCAGCCATGCGCCGCGCCCGCACCAGATTGTCCGCCGTCAGCACGTCCCGCGTCGGACCAGCCGCAATCAGCTCTCGCGCAAGCAAAAGCGCCTGCGGAAAGCGTTCCCGCACCAGATTGAGATCGTGCAGGACGGCCAAAACGGTGCGCTGTTGGGCATGCCAGGACAGGATCAATTCGGTCAGGTCTGCCGAAGTCTTTGCGTCGATTGCGTTGAACGGCTCATCGAGGAGGATGATCGGGCTATCGGAGAGAAGAACCCGCGCAAACAGGACGCGCTGCAGTTGTCCGCCCGAAAGCTGGTTGATGAGGCGATTTTCAAAACCGTTGAGACCAACAGCATCGATCGCCTGTTGCACCCGACTGCGCGCCTCACATGACAGGCCGCGCCAACTACCAATTTCCCGCCAGAGCCCAAGCGTCACAAGTTGGCTCACTGTGATCGGGAAGTTGCGGTCGATGGAGGCTTGTTGCGGAAGATAGGCGACGCCAGCCCCGCGCCCGCTGGACAACCCCCGGCTGCCGTCCCGTGTGAACGGAGCCAAACGTAATTCTCCCGACAAGGGTGTCACCAACCCGGCAATCGCCTTCAACAGGGTGGACTTGCCGCCGCCGTTCGGCCCGACGATGGCCGTGAGCGATCCAAACGGGATACTTGCCTGCAGGTGGTGGACCGCTGGATGACCGTCATATCCCAGCGTCAGATCGCGGAACACGATGCCCGCGCCGGCCAGGTCCGGTGAAATTGTCGATGGGCTAGCCACGCAACCCCCACAGTGCCAGGAGCCAAACCACAACAACGACGGCCGACGCTGCCATCAGTCTCTGTTTCAACGACAAAAACATGCCGCCCTCTCCGATCGGCGCCCCTGACTGCCCGCGCGAGCTATGCCGCAGCCGCGCAGCCCTGCGAGCGTCATGACGGCAACCGCTGGCATGCGTTCAAGCGCGCATTGTTATTTTATAACATTCCGGTCCGCAAGATAGATCACGGAGCATCAAAACTTGACGCGCTTCTGCTGTGCATGACTGCCTGCCAACAAAGCCCGCGTCGGCAAAGTCACCGCCCGGCCAATCGCGGCAGATCAGGCTGGCTCTGGCTGTGGGTATGTCCGGGCCTGCAATTCGACGGCGTCCATGAAGGCGCGAAACAGCCGGCGATGCGACGCGCGATAGATCAAGAACTCCGGATGCCACTGAACGCCGGCAAAAAAGTGCGCGTTGGGATCCTCGATGGCTTGGACGATCCCGTAGGTGTCGTGCGCGGCAATGCGCAAATCCGCACCGAGCCGATCAACCGCTTGGCGGTGCAGGCTATTGACGCGCAGCGTGTCGAGATCGAAGATCTCTTGCAACCGCGTCCCATTCTCAAATGTGACCGTCTTGCGCGGCAGCGGCGACCACATCTTGGGCACACCATCGAACGCGCGGCGGACGTCCTGATGTAAGCTCCCGCCGCGGAACACGTTCATCATCTGTGCGCCACGACAAACGCCGAGCACGGGCACGTCAAGCGGGGCTGCGTGTTTCAGGACCGCCAGCTCCATCGTATCGCGGTCGGGGTCGATACGCACGTCAAGGGTCGGTTCGCCGTCGTACAGTTCCGCAGAGATGTCATCGCCGCCGCCAATGACAAATCCATCGAACGTGTCGAATTCCTCTTCCGGCACAGGGGCGATCAGGCGCACCGGCTTGGCCCCCATCAAGCGCAGGGACATCCAGTAAAACCACCACATATAGCGGCCGCCGCCACCAGAGGTGGTGACCCCGATGCGGGGACGTTCTGCGCTCATGCCAGCACCAGCCATTCACTTGAGCGGACAGCCCAGTCCTGCGCCGGCATCAATTGCCGATGGTGATCAGCATAATCGCGGCCCATGTCGTCCAAAATCTCCCGACGCTCGGCAAGTTTTTCCACGACGCACCAGCGGTTCCACTCCAGTACGATATCCCACCCAGGTTCGCCCAAGTTCGCGTCCGGCAGCCGATAGTGGAAGGTTGGGCGCGGTTTGACGCGCAAGTCGGTTACCTTGCGCCGGACTTGCCCAGGGTCGAACGTCATGAACAGGGGCAGTAGATCAAGCTCACGGTTCCGGGTGGGGTTCCATGCCAGGAAATCTTCCATCAGCGTCGCCCGATCAGGCCAATAGGCCGGATCGACAACTTTCGACACGTATTCGTTTGGGAACGGGTCGGCGAACGCCACCAGTTGCCGCGTGGTATCAATCGCGATGACGGCACGCAGCCAATCCGACACCAGGAGATAGGCTTTGAGCATGGCGGTCAGCCAAGCCGGATCGTCTGTCGCGATCTCCGGGTTCAACTGCGCGCCAAAGGCATAGAACGGACTGGACCGCGTCCCCATGGCACCGGCCGCCACAAGCGCTTCGATCAAATCATCCAGGCGCGGCAGCGCAGTGATGGCGATCGGCGGGCAGACGATTTCGCAAGGAACGACGACGGAGCTGATCTCCCCGTAGATCCTGCGCATTTCCGCCTGGAAATCACCCATCATTGCGGTGAACGAATAGGGCTCAGGCGGCGCCAAATTGCGTTCCGTTTCGGCGTAGGAGCGGTGGGCGAACTGCGTATCAAGCTCGCATGTGAAATCGCCGAAAGACCCGCCTTTAATGTGGAAGCGATGCGGGTCTTCTTCCTCAATCGTACCGCCAAACAACGACTGCACAAGCTTCGCGCCGTTGCGGGCAGAAATGGCCGCGAACTCAAGCTCGACGCCGACGCGCCGTTCAGCGCCCGACGCTGTGTGCAGTCGCGGGGGTAACGAGAGTGTTCGCGCGCGCATTGATGATCCCTCAGCTCACGCAAGCCAACGCAGAACTTCGCGCCCGGTTTCAAAAGCCAAAAGCCCCGCCGCCGTCAAACAGCCAAGCAGCGGCACCGCAATCGGTACCTTAAACCCCGCGTGCGGGTCACCACGCAGCTTGATGCGCACAAGCGCAACGTTGACCAAAGCGAAGGCCGCAAGCGTAAAGGATGACGTGGTCGCTGCCAGCGCCGTCAAATCAAACAGCATCCCAATAATCAGAACGGCGACGCCCACAATGATCGTTGCGCGGATCGGCGTATGGGTCGTCGCAGACACGGCGCCAATCTCAGCGGGAATGTGGCCCATCCGGCTGATGCCGTAAAGAACGCGCGACACCATCACGAACTGAATGATCGCGCCGTTCACGACGGCTGCAATGGCAATGGCCGTCAAGAACCCGTCGCCGCCCCCGGCCAGCTTTGAAAACAGCAGGGCAAGCGGCGCATCGCTATTGCCGAGTTCTTGCGAGGTCAGCACGGTGACCGCAATCAGCGAAATCCAGATATAAAGCGCCGTCGTGATAACCAGCGTCAGGATGATCGCCCGCGGCATGGTGGTGTGCGGCTCGCGCACCTCCTCAATCACGTTGACCATGTCCTCAAAGCCGATGAACGCGAAAAACGCCAGAAGGATCGCGGTTGAGATGCCGGCCGCAACGGTCGCATCCAACGGTGGGGCTTGCGCAATCGCGGTGGCCGCGAGCGAAACGGGATCGGCCGGCGCCAACGCGATCACCGCGGCAAGGCCGACAATCTCAGCGATCGTGAATGCCGCCGCAACCACCATCGACTTTGCGATGCCCCAACTGACAAGCGCGCCGACAGCGGCCAGAAGCACAAGAAAAATCAAGGTTTTCGGCGCACCCGTGAGCGCATGCAGATAGCCAGCCCCACCTTGCAGAAGCGTCGCAGACGAGACGGCGCCGGAAAGCCCGATGAACAATGCCGTAATCAGCGATAACTGCCGGATGCCCAGTCCAGCCTCGATATAGGCGGCTTCGCCAGCACTGACCGGGAAGCGCGTTGCCAACTCTGCAAAAGACAACGCCGAAAACGCTGCGATCAGACTAGCCAGCAAAAAAGCCACGGGCAGATAGGCGCCCGCCTGTTCCGCGGTCGCGCCGATGACGACGTAAATTCCGGCCCCGATCGTCGTGCCAAGCCCGTAAAGAACCAGCATCGGCAAGCTGATTGCCCGAACAAGCGATGCCTCGTGCTGCGACATGAGTGCCCTCCCGCGATCATCCCCTGCTGACTGACATATCTCGCGCAGGTCCGCCATGGCATGGACGCTGCGCCCGCAAACCACCTTAAACCGCGGCGCCCCCAATTCGGGGTCTTGATATGGCAACGGGCCCCGCCGCAGTGCGGCAAGGCCCGGTTGCAAGGTTCTAGATATTTGCAGACCGGTTGCGCACTGCGCAGCCGGTGCCGTCAGGGTCAGCCAGCGTTGCCTGACCGGATTTCGCCGCTCTTGGTTTCAATCGTGAACGTGCGCGTATCGCTGGTGCCGTTTTCGTAGATCACCTCAATTTCCAGCGTGAGGATCTCGTTGTTGGCCGGTCGCTCGCCCAACAGGAGGCTTCGGCCAGCGGTATTCAGCCATCCTGGAAGCGCCTGGCCGTTGGCACCACTGACCCGATAGGCTTCGACCCGAGGCGCATCCGCATCCACCGTGTGAGAGATCTGGATGATCAGCTGCCTGTCGCGCACGAGTGATTCAACAATCACTTGTGAAGTTTCCGGCTGGTCCAACGCATCACTGAGGAGCCCGACCCGTAGCGAGAAGCCTGTCAGGCCCTCAGGCTCATTAAGCAGCGTCGATTGCAGCGCCCTGCTGAGTGGGACCTCCGATGCATCCCAAACCGATGGGCGGATCTGACCCGACACACCGTTCGGCCCGTCGATGCCATCGAGGCCACTGACACCGTTGACGGCTTCCAGAATAATCCCGTCCACACCAAGGTCGGTCGTGTTGCCAAGTGGTTGCACGGACCCGATTGCATCGAGCAGGGGCGGACGAACCGACACTGTCTGGATGACGGCCTGATCCGGTGCCGCCGGTCTTTCGACCTCAGTCAGCAGGTTCGGGACTTCCGGTATCACGGTGACCGTGACCGTCGCGGTTTCAGTATGACCGAACCGGTCGATGGTCGTGTAGGTGATCACCGTGTCACCAATGAAGCCCGGCGTCGGCAGGAACGTGATTGTATTGTCCGGGTTGACCGTGACAGTACCGCCGTTGGCGTCCACCGCCGATTGGACCTTGACCGCACCGGCAAACCGGTCGTTGCCGAGAACGCCGATCTTGACCGCCTGATCTTGGACCGTGGTGATACGATCCGGCTGCGCGTCCTGGACCGGGGTAATCGTGACATCGACCGTGATCTCCACGTTGCCGCCCCGGCCGTCGGAAACGAGGACAGTGAACTGATCTGTCCCGTGATAATCTGGCGCCGGGGTATACACATAGCTGCCGTCCGGATTGATCACGACGCTGCCGTTGACCGGGCCCTTGACTGGACCGCCGTAGACCAGCGTGTCGCCGTCGATGTCGGTCGCGATGACCTGGCCCGAGAACGGTGTGTCCTCGCGCGTCACGATTTTGACATCGCCGCCATCCGGATTTCCGTCGCCATCATTGTCCGGACCGCCCGCGACTGGAGCATCATTGACGCCATTGATGGTCAGCGTCAGCGTTGCGGTATCGCTGTCACCATTATCGTCAGTGATCGTGTATGTGATCACCTCCGTCGCCGTCGCATCAGCCGGCAGGCTATTGTACGCAGTGCCCGGATCAAAGGTATAGCTGCCGTCCGCATTGAGCGTCAGGACGCCGCCACCTTCGACCGTGAACGGCGTACCGAGCGTGATCGCGGTCCCGTTCTGGTTGGCCGCCGTCAGCGTGACCGGATCGCTGTCGGGTGCCGTATCGGCGTCGCCAGAGACCGGGTCCGTGATCACGTTGCCTGTGATGCCGGGGCCATCCTCGCTGAGCGTGTTCGTGTCGTCGTTGGCGACCGGCGGCAGGTTGGTCACATCGATGACAAGCGTCATTGGCGTGGTTGCGTCGCCATCGAAGACGTCGACCGTCACGGTGTAGACCCCTGGGTTATTGGCCGGGTCGTCACCGCCTTGGCTGGCGGAACGATCGATGACACCGGTCACCGTGCCATCCGGGTTGAGCGTCAGCCCGGCTGGCAGGGCACTTGTTGTCGAGAACGTCATCGGTTCATCGTCCGGGTCGGCCGCATAGGCCGACACGTCGATCAATGGCGTGCCAGAGAAGTCCTGCCCGTCCGTCACGCGCTGCAACGGAATGATCGTGTTCGGATCCGCCGGGTTCGGGTTCTCCGGATCGCCGCCCGGGTTTGCCGGGTCGATGATCACTGGAGCATCGTTTGCGCCTGCGACAGTCAGCGTGAGCGTTGCCGCGGCAGTCCCGCCGTTGCCGTCATCGACCGTATAGTTGATGACTTCGACCTCGGTCTCACCGTCGTCGAGGCCGTTGTAGGACGTCCCCGGATCGAACGTATAGCTCCCGTCGGCATTGAGCGTGAGGACGCCACCGCCAGCGACCGTGAATGGCGTACCGATCGTGATCGGCGTGCCATTCTGATCGGCGGCCGTCACCGTCAGCGGGTCGCTGTCGGGTGCCGTATCAGCATCGCCGGTCACCGCATCGGTGATGACGTTGCCGGTCGCCACCGGACCATCTTCTGACACGGTGTTGGCGTCGTCATTTGCCACAGGCGGCAGGTTCGTGATCGTGTAGGTGACGTTCGTCGTGAACGTTGCCCCTGACGGATCGGTCGCCGTCACCGGGATCGTGTAGACCCCCGGCGCGTTGATCGGATCATCGCCACCCTGGCTGGCATCCGGGTCCGGCGTGCCAGTGATCTGCGTGCCATCGAAGGTCAGGCCCGCTGGCAGGTCCGCCGGGTCGATGGTCAGCGTGACGGCATCCGGTGCATCCGGATCGCCGAAGTACGGCGTCAGGTCGAGCGGCGTGACGAGCGTACCATCCTCACCGGTCTGCGCGGGGATGTAATCCAGCGGATCAACCGGCGGCGTGAACGGCGTGTCCGGGTCAAACGGAACGCCCGCTGGCGGATTGGTCACGTCGATCGGCGGCTGCGTTGGATCAACCGGGATCGGCGCATCGTTCACGCCCGTCACGGTGTAGACAACCGTCGCCGTATCCGTGCCGCCTTCGCCATCGTCGATGGTGTAGGCGATCTCGGTCGTCGCCGTCTCGCCGACGCCAAGCCCGTTGAAGTCGTCGCCCGGATCGAACGTGACCGAGCCGTCCGGCTGCGCCGTGAACGTGCCGCCGTTGGTGCCAGCGACTGGCGTGCCGACAAGTGCGGGATCACCGTTGATCTCGCTGACCGTGAACGTATCGCCATCAGGATCACTGTCGACGCCGCTGCCGTTGTCGGCGAACAGGTCCGCCGTCACGACCGTGTCTTCGTCGCCAGTCAACGCATCATCCTGCGCAACCGGTGGCGGGTTCGTGATCGTGTAGGTGACGTTCGTCGTGAACGTTGCCCCTGACGGATCGGTCGCCGTCACCGGGATCGTGTAGACCCCCGGCGCGTTGATCGGATCATCGCCACCCTGGCTGGCATCCGGGTCCGGCGTGCCAGTGATCTGCGTGCCATCGAAGGTCAGGCCCGCTGGCAGGTCCGCCGGGTCGATGGTCAGCGTGACGGCATCCGGTGCATCCGGATCGCCGAAGTACGGCGTCAGGTCGAGCGGCGTGACGAGCGTACCATCCTCACCGGTCTGCGCGGGGATGTAATCCAGCGGATCAACCGGCGGCGTGAACGGCGTGTCCGGGTCAAACGGAACGCCCGCTGGCGGATTGGTCACGTCGATCGGCGGCTGCGTTGGATCAACCGGGATCGGCGCATCGTTCACGCCCGTCACGGTGTAGACAACCGTCGCCGTATCCGTGCCGCCTTCGCCATCGTCGATGGTGTAGGCGATCTCAGTCGTCGCTGACTCGCCGACGCCAAGCCCGTTGAAGTCGTCGCCCGGATCGAATGCGACGCTGCCATCAGGCTGCACGGTGAACGTGCCGCCGTTCGAGCCTGTCACCGCAGCGGACACACCTGTCCCGTCAGTCAGCCCTGCAAGCGCTGAAACGTCGGAGCCGGCGGCCACTCGGGTGACATTGACGGTGTCGCCATCCGGATCGGTGTCGAGACCCGAGCCGTTATCGGCAAACAGGTCGGCGTTGACCACCGTGTCCTCGTCGCCCGTCAGCGTATCGTCTTCGGCAACCGGCGACGGGTTGTTGACCGTCCAGTCAAACGTCACCGTCGTGGTATCGGTGCCATCAAACACTTCAACCGTGACTGGCCAAACGCCATCGCTGTTGGGTCCGCCCTGAGAAGCATCGGCGGAAATCGTGCCAGTGATCTCACCGGTCGTCGGATTGACCGAGAGGCCATCTGGCAGACCCGTCGCCGTGAACTCCAGCGTATCGCCAGTGTCGACATCGAAGAAGTACTGGCTGAGATCGACGGCTGTGCCGCCGGTGATCGCGTCACTGTCATCGTTCGTCAGATCTGGCAGCTCGAACGTCGGGTCCTCCACACCAGGATTGTTCGGATCCTGCACCTTCGGCGCGTCGTTCACACCTGTCACGGTGTAGGTCACGACTGCTGTGTCGGTTCCACCCTGCCCGTCGTCAATCTGGTAGACAATTTGCGTCGTCTCAGTCGCACCGGCAGCTAGGTCGTTGAACTCACCATTTGGATCGAACACAACCGAGCCATCGGGCTGCACGGTGAACAGTCCGCCGTTCGAACCAGCCACTGTACCGGACACACCTGTCCCGTCGGTCAGCCCTGCAAGTGCTGACACGTCGGAGCCGGCGGCCACGCGGGTGACCGTGAACGTGTCACCGTCTGGATCACGATCCGTATTCCCTGCACCGTTATCGGCGAACAGATCCGAGTTGACGACCGTCTCCTCGTCACCCGTCAGGTCGTCGTCTTCCGCGATCGGTGCCGGGTTCGTGATCGTGTAATCAACCGTCGTCGTAATTGTCGAACCGTTGTTGTCGGTCGCGGTCACCGTGATGGGATAGACACCATCGCCGTTCGGTCCACCTTGCGAGGCATCCGGGTCTGGCGTTCCGCTGATGGTGTTCGTCAGCGGATCGAACGTCAGACCTGGCGGCAACTCACCCGTGGGTACCGACAGCGTGATCGTGTCCGACGCGTCGGCGTCGGTGAAGTACGGCGTCAGGTCGAAGTCCGTGACCGGGGTACCATCTTCGCCAGTTTGATCCGGAATGTAGTTGTTCGGATCCCCTGGTGGGACGCCAGGATTGTCTGGGTCTTCCGGCGTGACCGGGTCATTCAAGCCGTTGACCGTATAGGTGACCACAGCGGTATCGGTCCCGCCATTGCCATCGTCGATCTGGTAGACGATTTGCGTGGTGCGGCTTTCCCCAACGGCGAGGTCTTCAAACTCTCCGTTTGGATCGAACGCAACAGTGCCATCCGGCTGCACCGTAAAAGTGCCGCCATCAGAACCAGCGATCGATGTCGCGACGCCGGTGCCATCAGCCAGCGGTGCAAGGTCAGCTTCGGTGCTGCCTGTCGCGACACGAGTGACCGTGATTGTGTTGTTGTCCGCATCGCTGTCTTGACCCGCCGTTCCTGGCGTCAGGTCGTTCGTGGTGACCGTGTCTTCATCGCCCAAAAGCGCATCATCGACGGCGATTGGTGGCGCGTTGCCTGAGACGGAGCTCAACGTCACCGTCGCGGTGTCGCTTTCACCCGATGGATCGGCGACGCGGTAGTC
>CAZOGY010000050.1:0-23171 GCA_964579305.1 uncultured Hyphomicrobiaceae bacterium | reverse complement strand
AGCTCTGTTGCGCTCACGGGCCGTTGGCCCTCCGCGCAGCCCGGCCGTCGGCTTAATCAGCGGGCGCACGAGCGCACCTGTCGCCGAACCACGAGGCGGCAACGGTCCATACAAATCAACCAAGGGTTCACCGCTGGATGACCTGTCCGACAAACGGAAGCTCGCGATAGCGGTAGGCAAGGTCCATCCCGTAGCCAACCACAAAAAGGTCGGGGCAGTCGAAGGCCTTGAAATCGGCTTCGATCGCTGCATTGCGCTTGCCAGGCTTATCGAGCAGCACACACGTTGAGATCGTTTTGGCGCCCCTCGCCGCGATGAGATCTTTCGCAAAAGCCAAAGTCCGCCCGCTCTCCAGGATGTCGTCGACGAGAAGGACATCACGCCCGCTGACGTCCAGATCGAGATCTCGCAAGATTGCGACCGTGCCTGTCGACCGCGTGGCATCGCGATAGCTCGACAGCGTAATGAAATCGACTTCCGGCTTCAGGCCCACCGTCTGCATCGCCCGGATAAGATCGGCGGCGAAAACGAAGCTGCCTTTGAGAATGGCCACGATCAGAATATTGCTCGGGCGCACGGCGGCAATCTCACCGGCAAGCTCACCAATCCGGGCCGCGATCTGATCTGCGGGGAAGATCACATCGATTTGCGGCTCAGCCGTGTCGCGATCGCTCATGTCGACATCCTTAAGTCTGCCCCGATGAATGGTCATGATCGGTGCGGCGTTGTGCGATCGGCCTGTCTTACTCTGCTACGCCGAGAATGCAAATGACCAAGCACCTCCGACCTTCTGCCGCGACGATGTTGCCACGCAGCCGCCCGTGGCTCCTCTTTGCAACGCCACAATCATAATCGAAGAGCGGGGACTTGACCGGGGATGGCGCAACAGCCGCCGATTGATCGATTTGGCTGCATCGATGATAACGCTTGCACGAAGCAGCGAGGGGAGACCGGCGTGATCCGCCTTGAAGGCGTTGGCGTTCGCTATGGCCGCGGGACGGAAGTCTTGCGCAGCGTGGATTTTGACCTGCATCCGGGCTCGTTCCACTTTCTCACGGGACCGTCTGGCGCGGGCAAAACAACTCTGCTGCGCTTGATGTTTCTGTCCCTGCATCCAAGCGACGGGCGTGTGGAGCTGTTCGACGAAGATGTCAGCCGGATCACGGCGTCCAAGCGCGCACTCTTGCGCCGGCGGATCGGCATCGTTTTCCAGGATTTCCGGCTGCTCGATCACCTCACCACCTGGCAGAACGTGGCATTGCCCTTGCGCGTGCTCGGCCGCAGTGAGGCTGACTACCGCGAGGACGTCACCGATCTTCTACAGTGGGTTGGTCTCGGCGACCGGATGCATCACTATCCCTCCGTTCTGTCGGGCGGCGAAAAGCAACGCGCAGCCATCGCGCGCGCCGTCATCGGCAAGCCCGAACTGCTCCTCGCCGATGAACCAACCGGTAACGTCGACCCGCAGATGGCCCGGCGTCTCCTCCGCCTGTTCATTGAACTCAACCGCCTCGGCACATCCGTCGTGATTGCGACCCACGACCACCAGCTCATGCGTCAATTCAAGGCGCCCCGCCTGGAACTGCACGACGGCCACGTCAGGATCATTTGAAATGGCAGGTCCCTACGACAAGCGTCCCGTCCCCTTGCCGCCCCGCGACCGCGACCCGCTTGGCTATGGCCGGCGGCGCGAAGAGCCGACGCTGCCGCAGACAACCCAACCCCCATCGTATGCGCAGGGCTTTGATCCAGACGCGGATCTGCGCACGATCACCGCGCCGCCGCGACAAACCGATGCCGGCCCCACCGCACCGGCACCGCCACCACCCCAACCGGAGCAACCGGCCCCGGCCCCGCCGAGCGAAAGCGGCAACGCCGGCCTGCGCGGCGACCTTTATGCCGATCCCGCAAGCGCCCGCGATCCTGCCGCCGCCGATGCGCCGATCGTGCCGGCTGGATCGGTGACCGGCCGCTCGCTGACACTCGTGATCGCAATCATGTGCTTTTTCGCGTCGCTGACGGCCGGCGCGGTCTACCTCATGAACCAGTCTGCGTCGGCCTGGCTGCGCAACGTGGCAAGCGAAGTCACGATTCAGATCGAGCCGCGTCAGGGCAGCGACATCGAGCAAACATTGTTGCGCACCAAACGGTTCTTGGATCTGCGCAATGCTGAGGGCGTGGCGCAGTCGCGCATTCTCTCGCTCAATGAGTCCCGCGCACTGCTGGAACCATGGCTTGGCAGCGGCGCCTTGCTGGAGGATCTTCCGATCCCCCGGATCATTGCCGTGCAGCTCGACCGCAGCCGCGCGCCCGATCTGGATCGGATCCGGCGCGGGCTCAGCGAAGCGCTGCCCAACGAAAAAATCACGATCGACGATCACCGCCGCTGGCAGCAACAGATCCGCGCCGTCACAACGTCGTTCGCACTTGGCGGACTTGGCATCTTGCTGCTTGTTGGCGCGGCAACCACCGCGATCATCGTGTCTGCGACCCGCAGCGCCATGCTCTCCAATCGCGAGATCGTGGAGGTCCTGCACTTCATCGGCGCAACGGACCGCTTCATCGCCCGCGAGTTCGAAAAGCACTTTCTCACGCTTGGCATCCGTGCCGGCTTAGTCGGAGCGGCGTTTGCGATTGCCGTGTTCCTGACAATGCCACTCTTGATGCAACTGTTCGGCGGGGCCACGGTCACGGGAGCTGAGCTGCGGCGCCTGATCGGCACGGGCTCACTTGATATGCCGGGCTATCTGCTGATTGGCATTGTCGTTGTGGTGATTGCCGCCTTGTGCATGCTGACGTCGCGCTTTGGTGTCTACCGCATTCTAAATTCGCAGAATTAACAGCGGCAGGCCGGCGCACCATCGCAAGCCTGGAGGCCGCGACGGCTGATTTGTCACGGCGCCGGTCTTCCTGTACGGGCTACGGCAGCCGAACCGTCACGGTGTTGTCGCAAATTACGGCAAACCGCGATATGAGTTGTTCTCTGTTGGACGGATCACAGCGTGGCGGCGAGAAGGAGCAGCGCTTATGGCTCGGATCGCGTTTGGCAGCGCAATCGTGGTCATTTCGCTGCTTTTCCTAGGCTTTTTGATTTTCGCCGCATCCGTCACGCGCAAGTTTGAGCGCGCGGATGTCAACGCTGACGGCGTCGTTGCGCTGACCGGCGGTACGTTGCGGATCCGCACCGCAGCGCAACTCCTCAACAACGGCCGCGCCAAACGCCTTCTGATTTCGGGTGCCAACCGCATCACGACGCGACGCGATCTCCGCAGCCTTACAGGCTTACCCGACAAAACGTTCCGCTGCTGTGTCGACGTCGGCTACGAAGCGCTGAATACGCGCGGCAATGCCGATGAAGCGCGGCGTTGGGTCATCGCCAATGGGTTTTCCAGCCTGATCGTGGTCACCGCGAGCTATCATATGCCGCGCAGCCTGACCGAGATCGGCCGTAAAGTCCCTGGTGTGAAGCTCCATGCCTACCCAGTGGTGCCCAAGGCCATGCAAAGCGAATTCTGGTGGCTGAGCAGTTCACAAATCCGCATCCTGGCCAGTGAATATGCGAAGTTTCTTGCCTCATTTGCCTATGCATCACTGGAGGCTGCAATCCCGGGCCTGCGCAAGCCATTGCCGGCCAGGCCGGACGGCAACAAGCTTGAGCCCACCGACCCGACCGACCGAACAGGTGGCCTGAACCTGTCCTCCGGTCAGATGTAGGCGCAGAACTCAGCCATGCCCGATGAAGCCCCGCCACCGCAGGCCAGCCGGTCCACGCGGATCAGGTCCGCACTATTCACCTGCGCATTTTATCTGACGACGGCGTTGTTCCTGATCCTGGGCAGCCCCCTGCTGTTGGCGCCACGCCGAACGGCAATGGTCGGGCTACGCGCCCATGCCCGCGTGTCAAACTGGCTCTTACGCCAGATCGTGGGGACCCGTACCAGGATCACAGGCCTGGAGAACTTGCCCAAGGGGCCGTGCCTGATTGTGGCCAAACATCAATCGGCCTGGGAAACGTTCGCGCTGATCCCGCTTCTCAAAGATCCCGCCATTGTTCTGAAACAGGAACTCACCGAGATCCCGGTTTACGGTTGGTTCTGCCGGAAGTTCGCGCACTTGATCGTGGATCGAAGTGGCGGTGCCAAAGCGCTCAAGGCGCTTGTCGCAGCCGCCAAGGAGCGATCCGCACAGGGCCGCCAAATCCTGATATTCGCAGAAGGCACGCGCGTCGCGCCTGGCGCACCACCGGCTTACAAACCTGGCTTCACCGCGCTTTACAGCGGGTTGGACCTGCCCTGCGTGCCGGTTTCGTTGAACTCAGGCCTTTTCTGGCCCGCCCGCGCGCACCAGTACTATCCAGGCACGATCGATGTCGTGTTCGGAGCGCCGATCCCCGCTGGTTTGGACCGGAAGATTTTTCAAAACCGGATTATCAGCGCCATCGAAGCCACAACCAATCAACTGCTCGAAGAAGCCGCACACGCACCGAACGCGCCGCCGACCGCCGCGCCCGCCTTGGCTCGATTGAAAAGATCGAAGAGTGAATATAATAGGAACATTGCTTGACTCTGAACGGGCCGATGCTTAGTTTTGCGGGGTGAGTTCGCGAAGATCAGGCGGGGTGCCCATGGGTTTACTTGAGCGTTCCATGACCAGTCAGGGTGCACAGCGGGCGGAAAGCGACGCCGTTTTCGAGCTGGCGCCGATAGCCGAATATATCTGGCGAGAAAAGTATCGGTATCGTCCCGCGTCAGACAGCGGTGCTGACCCTTCTGGAGCGGCGGTGGTCCATGGCGCCAGCGCAAGCGATGGGCATCTTGACAAACGGGCCGCATCCTTTGATCTGGACAGGCCTTTTGACCGGAATGTGCCTTTTGATGTGACGCTGGGCGACACCTGGCAGCGGGTGGCACTCGCCGCGGCCTCAGCCGAGCCTGGAACGCCAACGCGTCGCGCGCAGTGGGCCGTCCAGTTCGAGGACATCCTACGCGACATGACCTTTCTCCCAGGCGGTCGCATTCTCGCCGGCGCTGGCACCGGGCGCCGGGTCACGCTTTTCAATTGCTTTGTTCTTGGTGAAATCGAGGACAGCCTCGACAAGATTTTTGAGAACCTGCGCGAGGCTGCTTTGACGATGCAGCAGGGCGGCGGCATCGGGCATGACTTTTCGACGTTGCGACCGTCCGGTGCCTTGCTCAAGGCAACGGGCGCAACCGCAAGCGGCCCGGTCAGCTTCATGGATGTCTGGGACAGCATGTGCCGGACGATCATGTCGGCCGGGGCGCGGCGCGGCGCCATGATGGCGACGTTGCGGTGCGACCATCCCGACATCGAGACATTTATTACCGCAAAGCAGACGCCGGGCCGTCTGACCAATTTCAACTTGTCTGTGCTTGTGACGGACGCGTTTATGGCAGCGGTTCAAGCGGATGCGGACTGGGATCTGGTGTTCGATGGCCGCGTTTACCGGACCGTGCGCGCACGCGATCTGTGGTATCAGATCATGCGCAGCACCTATGAGTTTGCCGAGCCGGGCGTAATCTTCATTGATCGGGTGAACGCGCGCAATAACCTGGGCTATTGCGAGACGATCCACGCGACAAACCCTTGCGGTGAACAACCGCTGCCGCCCTATGGGGCTTGTCTGCTTGGGGCAATGAACCTGACCCGGTTTGTAACGGCACCATTCACCCCAAACGCCCGCTTTGACATAAGCCGATTGCGCGATCACGTCCGCCTGGCCGTGCGCATGCTCGACAACATCATCGACATTTCGGGCTATCCGCTTCCCGCCCAACGCGCCGAAGCGTTCGCCAAGAGGCGGCTCGGGCTCGGCATCACGGGCCTAGCCAACGCACTCATGATGTGTGGGCTGCGGTATGCAAGCCCGCCGGCCCTTGCTGCCACGGAAAGTTGGCTCAAGGCTTTGAAAGAAGCCGCCTACGAGGCCAGTGCCGATCTTGCAGCCGAAAAAGGTGCATTCCCAGCTTACCAGCGTGAGCCGATCTTGGAGGCCCCCAACGTCGCCGCGCTGCCGGACGGGCTTCGCGACAAGATCGCGCGCCAGGGCTTACGAAACGGATGTCTGACGACGATTGCGCCGACCGGAACGACCTCGCTGTTGGCCGGCAATATTTCAAGCGGGATCGAGCCGGTCTTTGATTTGCGCTACACCCGGCGCCTCAAACAAGCCGACGGTACCCACCGCGATGTCACGGTGGAGGACTACGCGGCGCGCCTGCATCGGGAGTTAACCGGTAAGGAGATCTCCGCCGACCTTGCCGTCACGGCCCAGACACTCACCCCACGCGATCATCTCGCGGTGCAGACGGTCGCCCAGCGCCATGTCGATAGTGCGATTTCCAAAACGATCAACTGTCCCGCGACCATGACCTTCGATGCATTCGCCTCGGTCTACGAAGATGCTTACGCCCAAGGCCTGAAGGGTTGCACGACGTTTCGCCCCAATCCGACCACTGGCTCGGTTCTTCAAACGGTGGTGGAAGAGCCTGGCTGCGGCGATCTTTGCGAACTTGGGCCGCTGCCACCGGGCGAGGCGGACGCGGCAAGCTTTGATGACGCATCGGCAGATCCCGCGCCTGGGCCCGCCCGGTGAGGGTCAGCGCGACCGCCACGGTGGCATGCCGGCAGAAGCGATCGTCCGCTGCCGGACACTCGATCAGCATGAATCAACCCTGACCAACACATTTCGGCTGAAAACCAACCGCACGCTAACCACTATCGTGCGACAGCTTCTCACCACGACCAGTAACAACAGCCAAGGTACGGAGCGGGGCCGCCGTCGCGGCCAGTGTGCGTGAGAGGTGTGCGATGGGTGAACGTTTCGAGAGATTGTCTGACGTGTTGAACGATCTAGTTGAAACGCGCGATCCCGCCTGCCGACCACCACGGGCCTCCATCCGCGAACGTTTCGAATTCTGGGCCGGCGCGTCGGGCCGCACCTACGTGCACTCAGTCTATCGCCTGATCGACTGCCCGGAATTGCCGCCGTGCAACTTCGTTGTTGTCCGGCGCAACGACGACGGCACACCCGAAGCCGCCAGGATCGGCACACTGTCGAGCAGCGCCCACAGTCTCAACCGCGCCGCGATCCGCCAAGTCGCAACCAACCTTGGTGCGGGCGAAATCCACATTCATTATCTGGCCACGTCCGCATCGGACCGCGCTGCGGTTGCCTTTGACATCGAAACCGCGTTGGAACTGGCCGATGACGCGTTGAAGCGATACGCCCAGTCCAACTGAAGCGCCCCAAAAACCGCCAACGCTGCGCATGAGACCCGCGTCCCGCTCAAAAGCGCTACAGCCCTGCCCGACGCGGCGCTCGCAGAGCGATCCGGTAAGATCGGATACCGCTCCGATCGCGCGGCCAATTACAAGCGCGTGCGTTCTCGATTGATGCGGAAAATGAACCGCCGCCGCTTGTCACGCGGAATGCGTGGCGCCAGCACCGGCTGTGAGGCGGCAAGTTGTACGAGCGCTGCAGAGCCAGGCCGGCGGTTGCGATCGCTCGCCGCGTCGCGCGCGAAAACGGGCCCAACAAGCGCGAGAAGCCGGCGCAGGTCAGGCGCGCCAAAGCCCAGCATCTCCGCATGGCGCAACGTATTGATCAAATAATCGACGTTGGGGCCGGACGCGCCTTGCGCGGCCCTGATCAGCCTCGCCTGTGCGCGAAGCCCCAATCGTCCCGCATAACTTGGGTGGGCGCGTTCCACCACGTATGCGACCGCAAAGACCTCGCGCCCCTCACCCGTCAAGAGCTGCACTGGCACGTGCGTTTCGCGATACACGCCATTGATCTGTTCACGCGCTCTCAAATAGGCGAGCACAATATCTCGATCGCGATCGCGCACACGAAATGCCATGCCAGCGCACGCCCCGCCCCGGTCCAGGCCAAGCACAAGACCCGGCCGCTCATGCGTGCCCCGGTGATGTGTGGAGTAGACACAAAACGAGCGGCCATACCCAAGCAAGATGCCGCGATGCGCCTCGGCGTAGTCAAAGCCCGGCTTCCACATCAAAGAGCCGTAGCCAAAAATCCATAGGTCGTCGGCTTTCACATCCGCCATGACACCGCCGCTCACGACCCGCTCTTGCGGTCAACGGCGTCCGCGGCCCGTTTGATGCCGCTTCTTTCTTTCTCCGATTGGGCGGCCGGCGCAATCCGGCCAAAATCGGGCCCGGCCACATCCTGCCCCGCATCCAGAATGCCACGCCGGATCGCCCGCGCCTCGGTAAACAACCGGAACAATGTCTCGCCGTCGCCAAACCGGATGGCGCGCTGCAACTCAGCCAAATTCTCAGAAAACTGGCCAAGCATCTCCAGCGTCGCCTCTTTGTTGTTGAGGAACACGTCGCGCCACATCGTTGGATCTGAGGCGGCAATGCGCGTGAAATCGCGGAAGCCACCAGCGGAAAACTTAATCACATCAGCGTCTTGAACACGCTCCAGGTGGGCAGCCGTATTGACGATGTTATAGGCGATCAAATGCGGCAAATGGCTTGTAATCGCCAGGACCAGGTCATGATCGTCCGGCGCCATCACTTCCACATATGAGCCAAGCCCTTCCCAAAAGGCCTTCAATTGCGCCACGGCCTGCGCATCGGTGCCTTCCGGCGGTGTCAAAATGCACCAGCGCCCGTCAAACAGAGCCGCAAACCCCGCTTCCGGTCCGGAATACTCCGTTCCGGCAATCGGGTGGCCCGGCACGAAATGCACGCCCTCGGGCAAATGCGGCGCGACCGCTGCGACAACCGAAGCTTTGACCGACCCCACATCAGTAACGACGGCGCCCGGTTTCAAATGCGGCGCAATCTCGCGTGCCACCGCCCCGCATGCGCCAACCGGCACACACAAAACAATGAGGTCGGCGCCCGCGACGGCCTGCGCGTTGTTGTCGTGAACCTGGGCAACAAGGCCGAGCCGCTGAGCCGCCTCACGCGTCTTTGCCGTACGCGCGGCCCCGACGATCTCGCCCGCCAACCCACCACGACGCGCAGCGTGGGAAATCGACGAGCCGATCAGTCCAAGGCCGATCAATGCAACCCTTTGAAAAAGCACGGCCATCACAGCCCGCCTTGCTGCACGAAGTCCGCCAAGGCGGTTGCAACGGCTTCATTTTCAGGCCCCGTGCCAATGGAGATGCGCAGCGCATTGGGCAGACCGTAACCGTCCATCCGCCGCACGATGATGCCGCGCGCGCGCAGGAACGCATCCGCGTCTGCTGCTGTTGCACCGGCCTTCGCCGGGTCGAAATGCACCAGAATAAAGTTGGCCACGCTTGGTGTGACGTGCAGGCCGACGTCACGCAGTTGCGCGCTCAGCCACGGCAACCATTGATCGTTGTGCGCCACCGCCGCGTTCTGGTGAGCGCGATCGCGCACGGCGGCGGCCCCGGCCGAGATTGCCGGCTGCGTCACATTAAATGGGCCACGCACACGGTTGAGCACATCGATGACAGCCGGCGGCCCATAGAGCCAGCCCAGCCGCAATGCAGCCAGGCCGTGGAGCTTTGAAAAAGTTCGCGTCATAACAGTGTTCTGTGTCGTCGCGACGAGTTCAAGCCCGCTCTCGTAATCGTTGGCGCGCACGTACTCACAATAGGCCGCATCAACCACCAACAGGACCCGGTCCGGCAGCCCCGCTCTCAGTCGCCGCAACGCGTCAATTGGGATGTAAGTCCCCGTTGGATTGTTCGGATTGGCCAGAAAAACCATCCGGGTCCGATCGGTGACCTTCGCCAGAATCGCGTCGACATCAGCGGTAAGATCGGTCTCTTGGGCCACGACCGGGGTGGCACCAGCCGCAAGAATAACAATGCGATAGACCAAAAAACCGTGGGTCGTGTAGATCGCTTCATCGCCAGCGCCGAGATAGGACTGCGCAAGCAAACTGAGCAACTCATCGGACCCGGCCCCGCAAACAATGCGATCGGAATTAAGCCCGTATACATCGCCGATCGCCTCGCGCAACTCACGTGCAGATCCGTCAGGGTAACGCGCCAAGTCTTCGGCGCACGCGCGATACGCCAGGACAGCGGCATGTGATGGCCCAAGCGGCGTCTCGTTGGACGACAGCTTGATCGGCTTCACGCCAGGCTCAGCGGCGCTCGATCCGGGCACGTAGGCTTCGATATCGAGAATGCCGGGCCTTGGTTCTGGCAATACGTTCGCAAGCGTCATGGCAGTCCCGTGCAATTGAAAACAGTGCGTTGGCTGGCGTTTGTGCGCTTATTCAAGCCTCACACGATCACGCGCGGCTTGGCACCGCTCCGGCTTTGACACCGCGGGCCGTGCGAAACGCGCATAAGCTTGGGAGTGTTAGGCGCGCACGGCCGCGAACGCAATTCCGGCGTGGCACGTTGCGCCCCGATTGAAAATGCCGCCGTTTTCGAAAACTGGCGCAATGGCGGCCAAGTCGCTATCTGTCGCGCGAACCGCGCCGGCGTGGTTGGCGTACGCTTCAGCGCAACGGCGAGGCAGCCAAACCGGCGATGCGGCGCGATGCGTATCAGGAGTTGCAAAGTCCATGATCTCTGAGGCCGCAGTGCGCAATGAACCCTTGCCGGCCACGCGGCGCCAGAATGAGGCGAATGCGCCAACGAGCCTGTTGGCGCAGTTCCCCGCCGATCAACCGCTACAGTTGGCGTCCGGCAAGTCGCTCGGTCCCTTCCAGGTTGCCTATCAGACCTACGGCACATTGAACGCAGACAAATCGAACGCGATCCTTGTCTGCCACGCACTGACCGGCGACCAGCACGTTGCAAACCCCAACCCCATGACCGGCAAACCCGGTTGGTGGGGAACAATGGTCGGCCCTGGCCGCTCCGTAGACACCGACCGCTTTTTTGTGATCTGCGCAAACGTGATCGGCGGCTGTCTTGGCTCAACGGGCCCCGCCTCGATCAACCCGCAGACCGGCGACGCCTACGGTCTCGATTTCCCGGTCATCACAATTCGCGACATGGTCGCAGCGCAAGTCCGCCTGATCGACAGCCTCGGGATCGACCAGCTCTTCGCGGTCATCGGTGGCTCGATGGGCGGGATGCAGGTCCTGGCCTGGGCAGCATACCACAGCGAACGGGTCTACGCCGCGGTGCCGATCGCGACGGCGGCTTGGCATTCCTCTCAAAACATCGCGTTCCACGAAGTCGGCCGGCAAGCCGTAATGGCCGATCCGAACTGGAACGAAGGACGCTATTTACGCGCAGGCACGAACCCACGGCGCGGCTTGGCCGTCGCGCGCATGGCCGCGCACATCACATATCTTTCCGAAGACGCTCTGCAGCGGAAGTTCGGCCGCAACCTGCAGGACCGCACGGACATGTCGTTTTCGTTTAGCGCGGACTTCCAGGTCGAAAGCTATCTGCGCCACCAGGGTTCGTCATTCGTCGACCGCTTCGACGCCAACAGCTATCTCTATATCACGCGCGCAATGGACTACTTCGACCTTGCTGCCGAGCACGACGACGTCCTGGCAAACGCCTTCCGCGGGACCAAGACGCGCTTTTGCGTCGTCTCGTTCACAAGCGACTGGCTGTACCCAACACGCGAGTCAAAAGAGATCGTAACCGCGCTCAACGCCGTTGCAGCCAACGTGTCGTTTGTTGAAATCGAAAGCGACAAGGGCCACGACGCGTTCCTGCTCGACGAACCGGAGATGTTTGCCACCGTCACCGGCTTTCTTGATTCCGGCGCCCGGCGCAGGGGGATCGCCGAACGCGCAGATTGAGCCTTAATCCTTGGCGAACAAAGCTGCCCAACCCCGATGCAACCGTGGCGACAGCCACGCGAAACTCAAAAACGTGAGCGACCCGACCCGATGCTGAAACGCGTGAACTACGCCGTCGACGGCCACCGTCCGGACCATGTTCTAATCTCGGAGATGGTCAGCGAAGGCGCACGCGTGCTCGACGTTGGCTGCGGTGACGGGGCACTTTTGCGACTGCTGGAGGATCGCCGTAATGTCGACGGGCGCGGCATCGAAGTGACGCGCGAAAAGGTGAACGCCTGCGTGGCCGAAGGGTTGTCTGTGATCCAGGGCGATGCCGACATCGACCTCAACGACTACCCCGATAAGGCCTTCGACTACGCCATCCTGTCACTGACGATCCAGGCAACGCGTTATCCCAAGACGGTCTTGGAAAACCTTCTGCGGATCGGCAATTACGCAATCGTGTCGTTCCCGAATTTCGGCCACTGGCGCATTCGCACCCAATTGATGTTCACGGGCCGGATGCCGCGCACCCGCAACCTGCCGGAACCTTGGTATCTGAGCCCCGACGCTCACTTGTGCACGATCGTCGACTTTTCTGATCTTGTGAAAGAGGTCGGCGCAGAAGTCGTGCAAGCCGTTGCGTTTTCGACGACGGGACAACGCCTGCCGATCAACCGCTCACTGCGGCTGCAGAATGTCTTCGGCGAAAAGGCCGTCTTCTTGATGAAGCGCGATTGAAGCGCGATTGACGGGCGTTTGAGGGCCGCCAAAGGCCGGCTCAACTGCTCGCATCGCCGGGGCGGGACGCCGCACCGCCATTTCCGGCACACCGATGACACACTCTTGACGTCCTTTCGGAACGAAATTCGCCTGTGCGCATTGCATTGTTCAGTTCGCTTGGTGAACTTTGTCGCGCAACGACCGCCCCTCAGAGCGCGGTGGTCCCGCCCTCAGATATCGCGCTACAGGCGCGATCCAAGCTCATCGAGCTGACATCCCCATCCCCCGGAGTTCGCGAAATGGCAATCTCGTCCCCCGCCAGGGCGCAGGCTGCGTCCAGCATCCATGACCTGTTACACCGCGTGCGCCAAGCGAGCCTGCGATTGGCCGCGCCATTGTCCGACGCGGATGCCACGGTGCAATCGATGCCCGATGCAAGCCCGGCCAAATGGCACCTCGCGCACACAACGTGGTTTTTCGAAACCATGGTGCTCGCGGAACATTCTCCCGGCTACGAGACATTCGATCCGTCATTCAATTATCTGTTCAACTCATATTACGAGACGATCGGGGACCGTCAGCCCCGGCCAAGGCGCGGGATGATCACGCGGCCGCATCTCGATCGCGTTCTCGCCTATCGGGCCCATGTCGATGCCGCACTCGACGACCTGTGTCGTGACGAACTTTCAAGCGATGTCGCAACGCTGCTTGAATTGGGTTGCCATCACGAGCAACAGCACCAGGAACTGCTCCTCACCGATATCCTTCACCTGTTTTCTCAAAGCCCGCTTCGTCCAGCCTACAAAGACCCAGAACCCCTTGCCGTGTCCGAAAATGGCCCGGCCGCTCAGCGCTGGCATGCCTACGACGGCGGCGTCTTGTCGATGGGTTTCGACGGCGACGGCTTTTCCTTCGATTGCGAAGGCCCCCGCCATCAAACGCTGATCCAGCCGTTCCAACTGGCCGACCGGCTCGTCACCAACGGCGAATGGCAGGAATTCATCGCCGACGGCGGCTACCGCGATCCCCTGCTGTGGCTTTCGGACGGCTGGGCCGCTGTGAAATCAGAAGGCTGGACCGCGCCGCTCTATTGGTTTGACCGCGATGGCGAGACGTGGAGCATGACCTTGCGCGGCGCCCAGCCGCTCGACCCCGCCGCGCCCGTCACGCACGTGAGCTATTTCGAGGCCGACGCGTTTGCGCAGTGGGCCGGGTGCCGGCTACCATCCGAGGCCGAATGGGAGGTGGTCGCCGCTGACATGCCATGCACTGGCAATTTCGCCGGCAGCGGCCGCCTCCGCCCCAAGCCAGCCGAAGCTGCACAGAGCAGCGAAGCATCAGCCGCGCCCCGCCAAATGTTTGGCGATGTCTGGGAATGGACGCGCAGTCCGTTCACCGCTTATCCCGGCTTCAGGCCCGAACCCGGCGCCGTCGGCGAATACAACGGCAAGTTCATGTGCGGCCAATTCGTCTTGCGCGGCGGCTCATGCGGCACGCCCGACGGCCACATCCGACCGACCTACCGCAACTTCTTCCCACCGAACGCACGCTGGCAGTTCAGCGGCTTGCGTCTCGCCAAAGACGCCTGAGGAGGCCACCATGAACGCCCTCGTGGGAGATACCGCCGCCGACCAGCGCGCAGCCTTTGCGGCGGATGTGCGCGCAGGGCTCGCGCGGCCTCAAAAAACGGTGCCGAGCGGTTGGCTCTACGACGATCGCGGCTCGGCCCTCTTTGAAGAAATCACTGGGTTGCCGGAATATTATCCGACACGCACCGAGCGCAGTATCTTGAAGACGAACGCCAACGCTCTCGCCGATTTCTTCGGCGAACGCGCCACGCTGATTGAGTACGGCGCAGGCGCAAGCCTGAAGACCGAGATCGTGCTCGCAGCCTTGCAGACACCGCGGCTGTACGTGCCAATCGACATCGCCGGCGATTTCCTCGATGCAGCCGCAGCGCGCCTGCGCACGCGTTTTGCCGACCTTGCGATTCAGCCCGTCGTCGCCGATTTCACCAATGAATTCGACCTCCCAGAAACGCTGCCGGCAGCCGGCCCGCGCGGCGCGTTCTTTCCAGGCTCGACCCTTGGCAATCTCGCACCGGCCGATGCCATCGCCCTATTAAAGCGGATGCACCGTCATACCGCGACGCCTGACATGGCTGGGCGCGCGGTCATCGGGATCGATCTGAGAAAATCACTCGACCGCCTTTTGCCCGCCTACAACGATGCCGCCGGCGTCACGGCCGCGTTCAACAAGAACCTGCTGCATCGCATCAACCGAGAGTTGGACGGCAACTTCGACGTCGATGCGTTCGACCACGACGCCCGCTGGAACGAGGAGGCCTCCGCCGTCGAGATGCACCTCGTCTCCCGCACCGCGCAATCCGTGCAAATCGGCGGCGCAACGTTCGCATTCAATGCTGGCGAGACGATCCACACAGAAAGCTCGCGCAAGTATACGCGCGCGGGCTTTGAAGAAATCGCCCAAGACGCCGGCTGGGTCGTCAGTCAGGTTTGGACCGACGCCGACGAGCTATTCGCCCTTGTGGGCCTCACCGCGCGATGACGGTGCGCCGGCCCCGGCCGGTGCCGTACCCGGGACCGTGATCAGATCGGCCAACGACCGCACCGGGCTCAATTTGCCAGTCGGCGCAGCGACTTCCTTGCCGGCCTCAAGCAACATCACGCCGCCAAAGCGCGGCCACGCCCGCGCCCCAAGCCGTTCCAGCGCAACCGCCGACTTCATGATGATTTGGCGTTCCATGGGCGGCCAGTGCAGCGCCCACCAGCAGTCGATCGGCGTCAGGTGCGCCTGCGTCAAGAGCCGCTCCAATTGACCGCGCGAGTACGGCCGGCCGTGGCCGAACGGCGTTGCATCCATCCGCGCCCAGACCCCGGAGCGGTTCGGCACCACGAACAACACTCGCCCTTCCGGCGCCAAGACGCGCCAGATCTCACCGAGCAGCGGCCGCACGGCCTCTGAAAACTCCAGGCAATGGGCAACGAGGAGCTTGTCGACGGACCCATCGCTCAGCGGCAAATTCTGTAGATCCGCGATCACAGTCATGGAGTCGCCGGCATGCGGCCACACCACCGCGCCCTGCTCCGCCGGCATCAGGGCACCAATGCGACGTGCTTCCCCGCGGAACGACCCCATAAACGGAGCCGCATAGCCAAGTCCAACAAGCGTTTCGCCCTCGATGTGACGCCACCGCGCACGCACGCGCGTGCCCAGCACCCGCCGGACCGTGTGGCCGAGCGGGCGGCTATAGAAGTCCCAGAGCTCGCCAGCATCCATGAACATGCGCTTGTGATAGGCCGCGACAGCCCAAAGTTGCAATCACGCGCGCCCTTGTTACGGTCCGCGCACCCAGCAGACAGCCCTTCAACAGCGACAAGGACGGCGGCGATGGCAAACCTTGAGATCCACCAGTTTCCCTGCCTCAGCGACAACTATGGCGTCCTGATCCGCGATCCTGAAACCAACACGGTCGCCTCGATCGACGCCGCCGATGCCGCAGCCGTCAAAGGCGCGCTGGCTGAGAAAGGCTGGACCCTGACCCACATCCTGACAACGCACTATCATTGGGACCACACCGATGGAAACTTGGTCCTCAAAGCGGAGACGGGATGCAAGATCATTGGCCCCAAGCCCGAAGCCGACAAGATCCCAGGCATCGATGAAGCCGTCGGGGAAGGTGACACGTTCCGGTTCGGCAATTTCGCTGTGCAGGTCTTTGAAACGCCCGGGCATACCGCCGGCCACATCATTTATTATATGCCGCAGGCAAAAGTCGCTTTCGTCGGCGATACGCTGTTTGCCATGGGCTGCGGCCGTGTGAACGAAGGCACGATGGAGGAAATGTGGAGCGGCGTCGAAAAAGTCGCCAAACTCCCCGAAGACACCGTGCTTTATTGCGGCCACGAATACACCGTCGCCAATGCCGAATTCGCCATGACCATCGAGCCGGAGAACGAAGCGCTTCAAAAGCGGCTTGAAGAGGTCAAAGCGTTGCGCGCGGCCGGCAAACCGACATTGCCGACCCGCGTTGATATTGAGCACGCAACCAATCCGTTCGTGCGCGTGTCATCCGCCCAGATCCGCAAGAACCTCGGCCTGGAAAACGCAGCCGACTGGGAAGTCTTCGCGGAAGTCCGCGAGCGCAAGAACCGCGCTTGATGCCAAAAACCGATTGGCCTGCGCCGTGCCCATGCACCCGGCGCGGCGCCCCTTCGCGCCATTGTCGCGCCATAGTGCGGCGCCCAGCCTTCGGCCCATCCGGCTTATCCACGCGAAATTCAGTCGCCATCGCCCGCAAACCCCGACAAATCGGCGGCCCTGGGCAACACCTGCGCGCTGTCACATCAAGGCCCTTGTCCGCGGACCGCGAGTCGCTTTCGGTCATCGCCAACGGTGCCAGTCGTGGCGCATATGATGTCCAGCAGGGGTTGGTTACATGCAGCGTGAGCAGGCAGGAACGATGCTGAGTGCGGTGTTCGTCGACTATGACAACATCTACCTCTCATTGCGCAGGAAAAACGAAGAAGCGGCTAAGCGGTTTGCCAAGAACGCGGCACGCTGGCTGGCTGGCCTGCAAACCGGTGAGCTGATCCGCGCCTCCGTCCCTGGAGAAGCAACCTTGCCGCGCCGGCTGGTCATGAACCGCTGTTATGGAAATCCGGTTCCGAGGAAAAACCAAGGCGATAACACGACGGATATGAATTCATTCCCGTTCGTGCGCCATTTCTTCCTCAAAAGCGGATTTGAGATTATTGACTGCCCGCCACTGACAGCGCAGCTCAAAAACTCGTCCGATATCAAGATGGTTATGGATTTGAGGGATTTCCTCACCCACGAAACCTATTTCAACGAGTTTATCATCCTCTCCAGCGACGCTGATTTCACGCCAGTCTTGCATCGTTTGCGGGCACATGCGCGTCGCACCGTGATCTTTTCAAATGATCACGCCGCCGCTGCCTACACGGCGCTTGCTGACGGTGCAGTACACGAAAGCGACCTGATTGCGTTTCTGCTCGATGGCGAGGCCGTGGATGAGGTTACGCTCCCCGCGCCTGAAGAGCTGGCAAAAATCCGCACCTCGATTATCGAACAGGTTGTGAAAATCGTGCGCGAAGCGCCAGCGCCGGTTGCGATCGAAGCTCTTGCAGAACGCGCAACCCGAGCGCTTGGCCATGACAAAACGGCCGGAAGCCAGTGGGGCGGCCTCGGCGGGTTCCTGGAACTGCTCAAGGCAGATCTGCCGCAGGACGTGCAGCTTACCGAAGCCGCACCTTACTTCGCGTATGACCTAACCCGCGTTGCGGCAGCGCCTGCACCAGCAAAGATTGCAGCAGTGCCGATGCCTGCGGCACAGCTCACGCCGGAGCCCGAGCCAGAGGCGGAGCAGCCCGCACCAGCTCGCCCAGCGCCCCAAGAGCCGCAGCCAGCCGCCGCCACGCAGCCAGCTTACGAGGTCGCCGCAGAGCCTGCGCAGCCCGCGCCGCAACCCGCGCAGACAGAACCGGCGCAAAGCCCGGCGGATCGGTCAGCCCAGTTGCAAGCATCCGTGACCCGCATCCTCGATGCCTCACAGGTGCCTGCGCTGTCGCGGCCTGATTATCGGGCGATCTTTGAAGAGATGGCCATCGAGATCAAGCAAAACCAACTCCAGGGCGTTCAAACGATCGCAAACGTGGTCGCGCGTCTTGCAAATCGCCACGTTCCGCTGAAGACGGAAGACGCGCGTTTCATCTTGGATGTCGTCGGCGAGGCGGATCCGTGGTTTGAAAAAGAAATCTCGCCGAACATCTTTGCAGGCCGGTTCCGCAACTTCGTTGCGGCGCGCTGCCGTAGCCAGGGCCTATCGCTGTCTGCTCAAGAGCTTGACCTGATTGAAATGTGGTTTGCCGGCTCTGCGCCTGAGCCGGTGGCAGCCGAGCGTGCCGCAAGCATGGGCCTTGAACAAGCCGCGAGCGGAACTTACGGAAGCCAACCCGCACCACAGAGCGACCCGTCACCGGCGACACTGACGACAGTAGGGTTTGCAGGAACGGACCCGGCTGACGACATGCCGCGTATCGTCCGCGCCCAACCAAAGATGTAGCGGTTCAATCTGGCCACCACGTCTGCGATCTTGAAAGAAGCGTCCGACGAGGCGCTTCTTTTTTTGTCTGCGGCAATCGTCTTCACTTAGCGATCCGCGCGGTGACGCTGGCATTGGCAGGCTCTGATTCTGAGCTCATATTCTGACCAATCAATCGAGATGGACTTGCCGCCCCGCCGCTCACCCGTCCGCCATCCCCATCGCTGACCCCATCGCTGACCCCATCGCTAACCAAGTCCGCAAGTGGCGCACGGCTGGCCGCGTGCGTCGCCTGGTGAAACGGATCGCGTTGCGATTTCAGCGCGTTCACAAACCAGACCGGTTGTCGGCCAACGCCGCGAATATCGATGGCGCCGCAGCTCTCAAGTTCGAAAGTGTCGACAAGCGCCGCCCGGCAGGTTGGACAGACCAGGAGGCGGCCTGGAACACTTGCGTTTTCAAGGCGCGCTGCCAGGTTCACCGTATCGCCCCAGACGTCGTAACTGAACTTATGTGAGCCGATCACACCGGCCATCACTGGGCCGACCGCCATGCCGACCCTCAACTCAAGTTCAAGTCCATGGCGCACGCGCATGCGCTCTGCCTCATCAATCATCGCAAGACCAAACCGCGCGAGACGGTCGGCCGGCTGGGGAACCGGGGTCGGCAACCCAGCAGCAACCATGTAGGCGTCGCCAATCGTTTTGATCTTTTCCACGCCATGGGCAGCCGCAAGCGCATCAAACACCCGCACAAGCTCGTTCAGCAGTCGCACGACCCGTTCGGGCCCGAGCTTCTTGGACAGCGGCACGAACCCCACGATATCGGCAAACAGGATCGCAGCTTCACTGTGGCTATCGGCGATCACTGTGTCGGGCGTCGCCTTGAGCCGGGTGACGATTTGGTCGGGCAAAATATTGCGCAAGAGACGGTCGGTCTCGGCCCGCGCGCGTTCAGCCAGCATGAAGGCATACCAGACGGACGCCGCGATAAGCGCAAACGTTGTCACAGCGGCTTGGATATAGATGCCGTCAACGAATTCGGGCGCTGCCGCGATGATCGCGCTGTCGGGCGGGAACGCGAATGCGCAATACAAATGCAAGGCAAGGCCGGAGGCCACCGTCGCGAGCACAATTCGGATACGCTCAAGCCCAAACACGACAAACGGTGCCGCTGCTGCGATAAAGAATTGATAATGCACGCCTGAATCAGTGCCGATGAGCGCCGTGATCAACGTCAACGCGATCCATTCCGTGATCACGATGATCAAGCCGCCGGCGATGGGGCTGATCCGATGCGACAGCGGCACGGCAATCGCGATTGGCACGATCGCAGCGTTCACCCAAATCAAACTGGCAAAGGTTTCGTATTCCGACGACGCGTGCTGCAGCGCATAGATCGCCGTTGTGGTGGCGATCAAATAGGCGATCATGTTCAAGATCTTCAGCCGGCGCCGGGTATCCTCGTCATAGCCCTGCGTACCAAGGCTTGCCAGCCAGCCAATCGCGCCCAGCAGATGCCCGAACGGGGCCTTCAGACCGCCAAACGTTCTCGTCAGCTGCGTCGTGACTGCCCTGAAGGCAGAAGTCCACCCGCGATCGGTCATGGCAAATGCACCTGCAACGGGTCACGCAAACCCGACTGACGCCTACCGAGTGGCGATGTCTCTGCGCGCCGCCGTGCCTTAGCCCGCGCGGCACCAGCGATTATTCGGCCATCTCGGCAATCTCGGCAAGATCAGCCACTTCGCAGTTCAAAGTCTGCCCCTCGCGGCTGACCGCTCCGGATGCTTCCAGGGACATCAAGGCCTGGTTCAGTTTCGGCCGGCTGGCACCCAGCAGAACGGCAAGTTCGCCCTGCGCCATGCCAAGTTTGACATCAACGCGACCCTCGTCGACCTCAGGCGCGACTTGCCTGCAAAGGGCGAGCAGATAGCGCGCCAACCGCGTTTCGATCCGGTGCAGTGCCACGCCTTCAAGTTGCAAGTCAGCCGCCCGCAGCCGGCCGCATAAAAAACGGATAACGGCGTGCGAGAAGTCGGTGTGGTCATTGAGGAGACGCTGCGCGGCCGCCGCCGTCAGCACCCAGGCATCCGTCGCGGTCATCGCCATCGCATCGGCCGTGCGCGCGCCGCCGTCGAACAGCGCAATCTCGCCCAGAAAACTGCCGGGCCCAATGTGGGAAAAAGCAAGCTCCCGGCCCTCCGCTGTCAGGACGGACACTTTGATGGTCCCGTTCTGGACGAAATAGAGTTCCGTTCCAGGCTCGCCGCGATTGAAAATGGTGCGACCGGCATCGAAGCGCACCGGATGCATCGCTTCGGCGATGGCCGAGACAGTATCCGGCGCGGCGGATGCGAAAAGTGGCGTGTTGCCGATCAATTCCTGCAATTGGTCCCGCGTTGGCAAGTCTGCCTCCCGCTTAAACTCGGCGAGGTTGCTGCTCGCTGCATGGCCGACGCGAAACTGAGATCCGTCTGCCGTGCCGCCGCAAACCTCTGGGTTGCAACTGTGGCGCGGCCAATCCTGCCAATGCCACTCACGCCGCGATCACAGCCGCGCGAGGCAAGGTAGAGCAGTTCCCTAGGGATCGCAGCCCGTTTTGTCGTTTGATTGTGAACACATCCCGCCACGGCAAACCCATTGCTCCGCACCCGCGGTTTTCATCCACCTTGAGCCGTTGCAGCCCTTGCCGGACGCTTGGAAACTTGTAAATCGCGCGCACGAACCCGATTTGATGCAACGTGAGAGCCGGATGCCGGCTCTTGTGATCACCACCGCATTCGACTAGCAAACAGGCAAGAAACGGCGCGCGACCTCGCCGAGGCGGCCTCAAACCGTGGCCTCGCGGCCCGCGCGCTGTGGTTGTGTTGCAAGTTTGATGCTGGACGCGCGAGCGATCACCGCCGACCTGCGTCTCAGTTTTGACCCGACACTGAGCGAAGTTCGTTACAAGACCTGGGCCGCGTTTCGGCCCTTTGTGCAACGTGCCTGACGGCGCGCCGGCTTCAAGACAGCCACGGCGCGCGCGAGATGCCAGCCCCATGAGAGAGGATACATGGCGAAAGAAGAACTACTTGAGTTTCCCGGCACCGTGACGGAATTGCTTCCGAACGCGACGTTCCGCGTGAAGCTTGAGAACGGCCACGAGATCGTGGCGCACACCGCTGGTAAGATGCGCAAGAACCGGATCCGCGTTCTGGCCGGCGATAAAGTCCAAGTCGAGATGACGCCCTATGATCTCACCAAAGGCCGCATCACTTACCGCTTCAAGTAATGATGTGATTGACCCCGATCCGGCCGCTGACGTTGCGCCGGACGCCGACACCGTTGCAAGGCCCGAACAAGCCCGGTCGCGCGGCAAAAGCCGTATGACGTTGCGCGAAGGCCGCGCATCCGGCCGGCTAGCGGTGAACGACGACGCGCCGCGCTTGGTCCTGGCAAGCGGCTCGCCGCGCCGGTTGACCTTGCTTGGTCAGGTGGGCGTGGAACCAACGGCATTGCGCCCGGCCGAGATCGACGAGACCCCGCGGCGCGGAGAGTTGCCGCGCACGATGGTGTCACGTTTGGCCAGGCAAAAGGCGGCCGTCGCGCGTGATCAAATCGCAGATGATGACGCCTTGGCGCATGCCCATGTTCTTGCCGCTGACACGACCGTCGCCGTTGGACGTCGGATCCTTGGCAAGCCGGAGTACGTCGAAGAGGCCGTCGCCGCCCTGGAAATCCTGTCTGGACGCTCACATCGGGTTTATTCCGGCGTCTGCCTCATCACACCGGACGACAAGATCCGCGTGCGCGTTGTGGAAACACGGGTGCGCTTTAAGCGGCTATCACGGCGCGATATCGAATCCTACATTGCCTCGCGCGAATGGCGCGGCAAGGCTGGCAGCTACGCCATCCAGGGCCTCGCAGGGTGTTTTGTGCAGAAGCTTGTGGGATCTTACACCAATGTGGTGGGCTTGCCTTTGACCGAAACCGTCGGTCTGTTGGAAGGGGCCGGTTTTGCCGTCCACGGCAGTTGGGTCAACGGAGCGACCTTACGCGTGTAAAGCGCGCCCGCGGCGTTCAGAACCAGAGGCGTTCGCCACAACGATCGCGCCGCATCGCATCGCCCGCCGTTGGCAAGTCGGACCAAGCCAAGTCAGACCAAGCCAAGTCGGACCACGCAAGGAGCAGCCATGGCTGATGAAGCAGCCGCCACCCGGGCCGATCGGATGACCTCCTCAGACACAAACGCCAACCTACGCTGCCCGATTTGCGACAAACCCGCAGCCCGGACCTACCGTCCGTTCTGCTCAAAGCGCTGCGCCGATATCGATCTTGGGCGGTGGTTGTCGGGCAGCTATGCGATCGCCTCAACCGAGGATAGCGATGAGGACGGCGAGCGTCCGTTCGATGCCGATCACGATGAGGGTGCGCCCCAACAGCGCTGACGACGGGCCATCGGGGCGACCGCCAACCACCGGCACAAACGAACACTGGACATCGCCCCGCCGTCCCCCTATACACGGCGCTCGCCCAGCCGCAGACGCTGCAAAGCGCGTGGCCACGGGCCTGCCCAGGTAGCTCAGTTGGTAGAGCATGCGACTGAAAATCGCAGTGTCGGTGGTTCGATTCCGCCCCTGGGCACCATTCT
>CAZOGY010000049.1:0-23902 GCA_964579305.1 uncultured Hyphomicrobiaceae bacterium | reverse complement strand
AACGGCCCGTGAGCGCAACAGAGTTAAAGCGAGGCGCATTTCATGCGACACGCTTTAATCAGAGTGTCGCGATCACCGACAAAGACCCGGCTTGAGAAACGGCCGCACGTCTCTGGCACGTGCGGCCGATTGCGCATCGGTATTTTAAACCCGATGCACGACACGCGCGCGAATGGTGCCCGGCATCGCACGAATATCGCGCAAAAGATCACGCGTTTGATTGACGATGCATTCGGCGTCGAGAACCATGTAACCAATATCGCCCGAGGTTTGATAGTATTGCGAGGTGATATTGATGCCGTGCTGGTCAAAGACCGCGTTCAGTCGGCGCAATTGGCCGGGCTCATTTTTCGAAAGCTGAATAAAGCGCGTGCCCGTTGGGCGAACGGGAAGCTGGACCTCAGGAAAATTCACTGCACCCACGGTCGAGCCAACATCTGAGTAATCAATAAACTTGCGCGCGACTTCAGAGCCGATCCGTTGCTGCGCTTCCTGAGTGGACCCGCCCACGTGCGGTGTCAAAATCACGTTGTCCAGGCCGCGCAAAGGGCTTTCGAACGGCTCACTATTCGAGCCCGGTTCAACTGGGAACACGTCGATGGCCGCCCCGCCGAGATGGCCCGACTTGAGGCTTGCGGCCAGTGCATCGATATCGACAACGGTGCCGCGCGCATTATTGATCAAGAATGCACCGGGCCGCATTTGTGCCAGTTCCGCCGCCCCGATCATATTCTTGGTTTCATCCGTTTCGGGAACGTGCAGCGTTACGACATCGGATGCGGCGAGCAATTCGGCCAACGATCCCACGCCCGCGACATTGCCATGCTGAAGCTTGTCGGCACGATCGAAAATGATCACGCGCATGCCCATGGCTTCCGCCAGCGTGGCAAGCTGGGTGCCGATGTTGCCGTAACCGACGATGCCAAGCGTCTTGCCGCGCACTTCGTGACTGCCGGCCGCTGATTTAAGCCACTTTCCCTCGTGCGCCGCCGCCGACTTTGGAAAGATACCGCGGTACAGCATCACGATTTCAGCAATGGTCAGCTCGGCCACGCTGCGCGTGTTGGAAAACGGTGCGTTGAAAACCGGGATACCCATTTCGTGCGCGGTGTCGAGGTCGACCTGGTTCGTGCCGACCGAGAAGCAGCCAATCGCAATCAACGATCGGTTCCCGTCGATAATCTCACGCGTGAGTTTCGTGCGTGAGCGGATGCCGAGCATGGCCACGCCATTCAAGCGTTCTCTCAGCTCTTGCGGTTCAAGCGCCGTCGCGATCCGCTCAACGTTCGTGTAGCCCGCGTTGTTCAGCGCCGCGATTGCTGTATCGGCGATCCCCTCCAGCAGCAGCACTGGGATTTTGTCTTTAGAGCGTGACAGCATGGGTTGATCGGTCATCATCAAACTCCTTCGGCGGTGGGGGGCGCGAGCGGCGCAGGCCGCACCGGATCGGCCGGGGCCGGGCAGACAGGTCCGATCCCGTGGCCGTCTTGAGGGCTGGCTTATGCAGCATGAGACAGCCGCGCGCCATGCGACCCCGGTGCACTTGGCCGCGAGTGCGTGTTGCAGGCCCAAGCCCGCCGCAACGCGCGGCCATCGCTCACTCGTCGTGTTCGCGCAAACGTTCGAAATCAGCGGTGTGTTCGTCGGAACAAAACATCCCGCCTTGATAATAAGCTGCGACCGGGCCTTCCGCGCTCTCGTCGGACGTCGAATTCAAGACCTCGACAGCGTAGTTTTCCGAGACGCCCTCGGGCTTGTAGCCGAGCGCATAGGCACGCGCATTATCATACCACGAGCGGTCATTATCAGAGGTGCCGTAGACAACCTCATAGACCAGATCCGGGGTCTCAAGGCCGATGGCACAAAGCTGGGCCATGTCATCGGGGCTGATCCAGATCGCCAGCCGCCGCGCGTCGATGGGACGATCGTTGACGTTGCCAATGCGCAAGCTCATGACGCCAAGACCATGCTTATAGGCATACATCGCGCCAATCGCCTCACCAAACACCTTTGAAACACCATAACGGCTGTCCGGGCGGGGGATCACGTCAGGCGGTATGCGCGTTGCGCGTGGATAAAATCCAACGGCATGGTTGGAGGATGCAAACACAACCCGTTTGACACCTTGCCGGCGCGCCGCCTCGAAAAGGTTATAGGTGCCGATGATGTTGGCGTTGAGGATCGTGTCCCAAGGCCCTTCGACCGAAAAACCGCCCATGTGCACGATGCCGTCGACCCCGGAACAAACCTGCTCAACAGCGGCAAGGTCACTGAGGTCGGCGGCAACAAATGTCTCGCCGTCCCGCAGATCGCCAGGCGCGTTGAGATCCGTGAGACGCAGGGCACCATAGCGTTTCAACAAGCGCGGACGTAGCCATGTGGCGACCCCACCGGCAGCACCTGTCAACAAAATCGACATTTGCGCGTTTGCGGCCATGCTCTCCCCCTCTGTGCGGTTTTTGCGACGCCACGACCCCGCGCCGGCGCGGGCATGCTGGCGGCACGCTATCAGATGTGGTCACGATAGACAGCGCGTCATGCGCAACATGGCTGGTGGAGCATTCCCAATGGACAATCCGACGACGGCAGGCTGGCGCCCGTTTCCGCGCTATCCCGATCCCGACGTGATCACCCTCGATGATCGCTTCAACCGCTACCGGCTTATGAACGCGGCCGTTGAACGGCTGTTTACGGGCACGCGTTGGGGCGAGGGTCCGGTTTGGTTTGGCGACGCGCGCCAACTGCTGTGGAGCGATATCCCCAACCAGCGCATCTTGCGATGGGACGAGGAAACGGGCGCAGTCTCCGTTTTTCGCAAGCCATCCAACCATGCCAATGGCAACACCCGCGATCGCCAAGGTCGTTTGATCACGTGTGAACACGGTGGACGCCGCGTCACGCGCACCGAATACGACGGCACCGTCACCGTCATCGCAGACGCGTTCGAAGGCAAGCCATTGAATTCGCCAAACGATGTGGTTGTGAAGTCTGACGGTTCGATCTGGTTCACCGATCCGCCATTCGGCATTCTTGGCAATTACGAGGGCTTCAAGTCAGATCCCGATCCGGACCTTGGCCAGAATGTCTACCGCGTTGACGCCGAAAGCGGCGAAATCACGGTTGTGGCCGACACGGTCTTGGGCCCCAACGGCCTGGCGTTCTCGCCCGACGAAAGCATCTTGTACATCGTGGAGAGCCGCGGCGTGCCGACCCGCAAGATCCTGGCCTTCGATGTCGGCGAAGACGGGCGCACGATCTCCAACAAGCGTGTTCTGATCGATGCCGGCGCCGGCGGCACGCCAGATGGCTTCCGGGTCGATGTCGACGGCAATCTTTGGTGCGGCTGGGGAATGGGATCGGCAGAACTTGACGGCGTGATGGTGTTTGCGCCCGATGGCACGCCAATCGGCCGGATCGCACTGCCGGAACGTTGCGCCAACGTTTGTTTCGGCGGCCTCCATCGCAACCGCCTGTTCATGGCGTCCGCGCAGAGCCTTTACGCGCTTTATGTCAACACGCAAGGCTGCCCAGGTGGCTGAACCGCCATCGGCTCAGCTCAGCAACGGCGGCGATCGGCCCGCGCGTCAGATATACGATGAGACGTTGGTCATGATAATGCCAATGTTGGTGCCAACCGTCGTGAAAGCACCGATCGCAGCAAGGCTAATAATGACGGCGATCAAGCCATATTCGATTGCCGTCGCGCCGCTTTCATCACGCGCAAACCGGTTCAACAGCTTTACCATAAGCCCACTCCCACGCGTCGCGCCCAATCGGTCGCCAGAACCGCTACCGATCGCTTGCAACGTGCCACCGCCGCATTATCGAGGCGTTAGCGCGCGTAGTCAGCAAGTGATGGCCTGTTAACGTCGCATTTGAATTAGTTTTAACATTGAGATTTCAAGGTTCAGTCACTTGAGGGCGAGCTGACATCAGGCACACATTCATTTTTTGCACAGATTATCAAACATCGCACCAGATCATTGTCGGCAACGAAGCCACATAAAAAATCCTATCAGGGATATGCACGTCTTGCGGATTATTCGGCGAGTTCACCGAGCAACGATGCTGAAACAAGAACACGCGCGCCGGTCGCACGGCCCATCAGATGGCGCAACTCGTCAAGTGACGTGTTCGGGCGCTGCCTTCTGACAAGTTCTTCGATTTGAAAGATGCGATCGAGCGCCGAGCGCAATGCCCCGTCTTGGGCGCTCACTTGTCGCGCAAGGGCCAAGCCTTCGTCCCAATCCACCAATCGCAACCGGCTATCGGTCACTTCCAGTTCGCACGGCTTAAACGGGGCACCAATCAACGGTAATGCGTAGAACGTCGTGATTTTGTGTAGATAACCGAGATCATGATTGGGAAACTCGGGCGCGAAATAAAGCCGCGTAATCTGGCCATCGCGCCCGACCTTGGCCACAAACCGCATGTCGCCCAGTACAACGCGATTGACGAGCTCTTGGTCCGGAATGTCGAACATAACGTCAACGCCGGTATCACGGAGCGCATAGCTGAAAACTTGCGATCCCCCGACAAGCTCGTCAATGCGCAATGGCATGTCACCGATCACATCGGTCATGTTTGAAAGGTCCTTGTTCGCAGTATGCCCGCCAGCAGTGCATACTACGATTCGTACGATCGATCGCCTAAAGGCCGATTACATCCACGGTGGGTCGTCGGTACCGCGCAATTCACGCGACAGGATGAATTCCCGTTTCTCGCTGGGATGATAGACCAGCCAGCGGATTGCGTCGATTGCTGTTGTAAGATGCCGCGCAGACTGACGAGAGAAGAACCCGTTGCGATGCTGGCGCATGCGCACCGACCCTTCAAGCGCCTTCTCCGAGACGCACAAGAATGCACCATGCTGGATCCGGTATCGGAAGCCGTTGGCTGCCACAGTTCCCGACTCCATGTCGATGGCGATACACCGGTACGCGTTGAATTCTTCCAACCTTTCGCGCATCGGCTGTGTAGTCCAGTGCCGGTCATTGATCGAGTAGACCGTGCCGAGGCGAAGGACTTCCCGCCGTGCTTCGTGAAATTTGATCTCTTTATCTTTGCTCTCAGAATAGCCATCACTGGCGCCTTGCGCACGCGCGCGTGATAAGTTTGCGGACCACGGCCAACTCGATCGCTCGCTTTCCATCCGCTGCATGAGCTTTTTATCGAACGCGATATTATAAGTCGTTGCCTTTTCGAAGGCTCGTAGAACAAACCGCGACGTCTTGACTGGCGCGTCGCGTGGCACTTGCGCATCCAGCACACCATCGCGCCGAACAAAGCTTGTCGCCAAGACGTAATCGCCAATGTGTTGTTGTTTCCGCAGGCCGCCGCAGCGCGATAACAAAAACCAGCAGTGAGGCCGCAGTGGAGCGAGGATGTCGGTAATCGCCTTTGCGTTGCTTGCGCCAACACCAAAATCAACCATTGAAATGCCGGGCAAGGCCAGCAAGTCGAAAAGGTCCTTGGACTGATCCGATGTGGATTTATTGTTCAACGCGGCCTGATCAGCGTCATCTTCCACAAAGGTCGGGGGAATGTAATGGTATGCCGGCATCCGTGCGGTACTGCCACCGACGAGTTTATTGTCTTCAATGATTTGTTTGACTTGCCGATAGGTTTGGTGGGCCTCATCGTCCTCGTCTTCGAGGTTCCTGCGTTCGCGAAGGGCTTTGTCGAGCACGGTTAATCGTTCCAGCCCTTTGATCCCTTTCGGGTCATCGGGGCCAAGACTAAACATCTCTGCCAAATCCGCATGGCGGATGATGCGTCCACCTTCGCTAACGGCACCGCCATCGTGAAAATCGTGCGCAGAGACGATCAATCGCGCATAATCATCTGAAACCGTGGTCGAGCGGGCCGTGTTGGGAAGGTTTTCTATGCGGTGAATTTCTACAAGCGCCCGCAATACAAACTGACGCGCGTATTCCCGGAAATTGACCAGCAGAACGGTTTTCTGGAAGTACTTTGGATTGGTGTTCGTATAGTGATTGATTCGCGATAAAGCGTAGTGCGTGCGTGGTGCATCAAAGAACGATAACGGGCGGGGCGGCCTGAACAAGACGTCGTCAGGTTTTGCCCGCGGTGCAACCCAACGCTCCGTTTCGGCCCCATGCGGTTGTATGAAGTTCCCCGCTGTCGGCCCGGCGACCCTATTGCGCGCATCAAGCAAGCGGCTACGGGTCTCCTCAGACAGCGTGCCCGGGTCAGCGTTCGCCATATCGGTGCGCCAGGACTTTTCACTGACAACAAGCGGCTCTGGCGTACTCAGATACTCGCTATATCTGTGCCAATAGAGTGATGAAAACAGACCGTAGTCACGGTTGATCGCCATCGATTCATCTTGCGCACGATGGTCGCCGTCGACAATGCTGTCGTCGATATCGCACGGGCTGACGGCTGGAAACAGATTCTGGATAGATTCCAGAACGTCTTTCCGGGCGGGAATGTCGATATCAACATTTTCAATCGCAAATGTTACCGGCATTGGGACGACGCTCAAGCCGGCCTCAAGTCGAAAACCGCGGAACAGTAAATCGGCGCATTGCTCAACATAGTATCGATAAAGAACGTCCGGTTCCGCCAGGGTCGTCACGTGGTCGACCGGCGTCAGAAGCAGTGGTTTCGGCTCCCAGCTTTTTTGCTGCCTGACCAGATTGTCGCGGATTTCTTGTTCGGGCAGATAGATATAGGGATAACACGCATTCTTGATGTAATCGAAAATTCGCTCTGGCAAGCCAAATCCGTCCGAAACTTCGGCACGCCCTTTATACGCCTCCAACATCTCGCCGAACGCCGCGGTGAGACGTTTTCTGCTCAATTCATGGATCTCGCAACAATAATCAATCAGACCCTGCGCCTGACGAAATGCGCGATCCCGCCTCTGCACTTCGTCCGTCAATCCATCGAGGGGCTCAGTCAAAACCGCAAAACGGCCGGGACACGGCGTTCGCGTCAGCGATTGAAGAAAATAAGCGGGACGCATACGATCCTCCCAATTTCAAAAACTCAACTCGTAATCAGGCCTGCGGCCTGCGCGTGTCAGCAATCAGTCGTTGGTGCGCCCCACGCAGGTTTACTCTTTTGTGTAGGCAGTACAAGTACAAACGTCAACGACGGCGAAACGAGCCAAGTTCGCCGCCTCGCGCAACATGCGCCAACTTGCGGATCATTCCGCCGCGATCGGCATCGACCGGCCGGAAACCAATGACTTGGCCAATGCGGCCGCGCGCGCTTTCGCCTTCGCGTGATTGGCGGCTTTGACATGACCAAAGCCCTTGATCTCAAGGGGGATGCCAGCAAGCGCACAGGCCGTCGCATGCGTGTCCGGCGACAGGTTATCGGCAATCTTATCCAGGTCAGCCTCATAATCCGCAATCATCTGACGTTCAGATTTGCGTTCGCTGGACCAGCCAAAAACGTCCCAAGCCGTTCCGCGCAGTCTTTTTCCCTTCGCCATCAGCCGAAATACCGGCAGCATCCATTGGCCCAATTCTATTTTGCGCGGATGGCCAGTGACTTTGTCCTTGAAGAAGCGCGAAAGGACTGGCGGGGCCAGATGGAAAGAAACGCGCTGGACGCCGTCGAATGTTTCGTTGAGCCCGGCGCGGAAGGCCGCGTCGGTGTAAAGCCGCGCAACTTCGTACTCATCCTTGTACGCCATCAGTTTGTGCAGCCCGCGCGCCACGGTTGTCGCCAAGCCCGTGCGCCCAGGCGCGCGCTCGGCTTCGAGCTTGGCAAAGCTCTGCACAGCGTCCCGGTAGCGCTGCGCGTATGCGGCGTCCTGATAGGCTTCCAGGTGATGCGCCCGGCACTCCACGATCCGATCGAGCGTGTCTTGCGCGCCGGTCTCCTGGCCCGCGTCTGAGCGCGGCTGAACGATCCGGTCAAGTGCGGTGAGGTCGTGCGCTGCAAGCCGTCCGAAGCGGAACGCTTGGCTGTTCATGTCGACCGCGGCGCCATTGAGAACAATGGCCTGTTCAATCGCATCAGCCGGCACCGGGATCATTCCGGATTGGTAGCCAACCCCGAGCAGGAACATGTTGGAAGCAATCGAGTCGCCAAACAGCTTGACCGCATAATCGTGCGCATCGAGTGCGGTCAGCGGTGCTGTCCCCACCCGCTCGGTAATGGCCGACAAAAGATCCTGTCCAGGCACCACCAGTTTTGGATCGCGCGTGAAATCGCCGGTCGTCATTTCATAGGTGTTGACAACCACGGCGGTACGCCCTGGCGAAATCGTTTCAAGGATCTTGTTTGAGGCGGTGACAACAAGATCACCGCCCAAAATGGCGTCCGCCCCGCCCACGCCGACGCGGATCGCGTGGATATCGTCATTCGTTTGGGCAAACCGCATATGGCAGGCGACCGCGCCACCCTTCTGGGCAAGACCCGTCATGTCGATTGAGCCAAAACCCTGGCCGGCAATGAAGGCCGCTTGCCCAAGCACCGCTGAAATCGTCACGACCCCGGTACCGCCAACGCCCGTGACAAGAACCGCACGTGGGCCCTTGGCCAGATCCGGCAATTCAGGTTCCGGCAAGCTTGAAAGCATCTCGGCCAGTCCGCTTGCGCCGGCAATGCCCGCCGCCTTCTTCGGCTTGGCGCCATGCACGGTCACAAAGCTTGGACAAAAGCCCTCAAGGCAAGAGAAGTCCTTGTTGCAAGCCGATTGATCAATTTGACGTTTTCGGCCGAATTCAGTCTCAAGCGGAAGAACGGCGACGCAGTTTGATTTGACGCCGCAATCGCCACAACCTTCGCAAACGGCTGGATTAATGTAGACGCGTTTGTCGGGGTCGGGAAACAAACCGCGCTTACGGCGGCGTCGTTTTTCCGCCGCGCACGTTTGATCGTAGATCAGTGCTGTGACGCCTGAAATTTCTGATAGATCTTTTTGCACCGACATCAGGTCGCGGCGATGATGAACGCGCACATCAGCAGGCAAACTAAGCCCTGCGCCGTACTTTTCCGGCTCGTCGGTCACGATCGCGATTTTGCCAACGCCCTCGGCTTTTAATTGCGCCGCGATTTGCGGGACCGTCAAACCACCATCCAGGCTTTGCCCGCCCGTCATCGCGACCGCGTCGTTATACAGGATCTTGAACGTGATATTGGCGCCCGCGCCAACAGCCGCGCGGATCGCAAGGCTTCCGGAATGGATGTACGTGCCATCGCCAAGGTTCTGGAACACGTGCCCGCGCTTGGAGAACGGCGCCTCGCCGATCCAGTTGACGCCTTCGCCGCCCATGTGCGTGAAGCCGTCCGTGTTCCGGTCCATCCACTGCGCCATATAATGGCAGCCGATACCTGCATAGGCGTGAGCCCCTTCCGGCACCTTGGTCGAGCTGTTGTGTGGACAGCCAGCACAGAAATAGGGTGTCCGCGAAAAGGCTTCTGGCGCCGATGGCTTGTTGCCGCGCACGCGCTTCAGGTTCGAAATCCGCGCCTGAAGCTGTTCCCCGCCGTGCCCCGCGCGGACAAGACGTTCACCGATTTCGATGGCAATTTCCGTTGGGTCCAGCGCCGCCTTGGCCGGAAATAGCGAGGCGCCGTTTTCGTCGGTCTTGCCGATGACCCGCGGCCGCACGGTACGGTGATAAAGCTGCTCTTTGAGCTGACGCTCAATCAGCCCACGCTTTTCTTCAACGACGATCACGAGATCCAAGCCATCAACAAAGTCGCCGATCTTGCTTGGTTCTAACGGCCAGGTCATCGCCACTTTGAACAGGCCGATGCCGATTTGGTTGGCGACGACCTCGTCAATCCCGAGCATGTCCAACGCTTGACGCACATCAAGATAGCTCTTGCCCGTCGAGACAATGCCGATCTTTGCCGAAGGCCCACCGCTCAGGACGACTTGGTCAAGCGCGTTCAAACGGGCGAACGCGCGTGCAGCGGGTATTTTGAAATCATGCAGGCGCGCTTCTTTCTCAAGCGCACTATCGCCCAGCCGGATATTCAGGCCGCCGGGCGGCATTGCGAAGTCGTCAGCGTCAGGCAGAAGGATCTGCACGCGGTCCGCTGCGCCATCGACCGTGGCGGTGGATTCAATATTGTCCTTCACACATTTCAGCCCAACCCAAAGGCCGGCATACCGCGACAAGGCAAAACCGATCAGACCGTAGTCGAGGATTTCCTGCACGCCGGCCGGGTTCAGCACCGGGATCATGGCGTCGATCATCGCCCATTCCGACTGGTGCGCCGTGGTCGAGCTTTCGCAGGTGTGATCATCGCCCATCAGGGCAAGCACACCACCGTAGCGCGATGTGCCCGCGTGATTGGCATGGCGGAACACGTCGCCACAGCGATCAACGCCGGGTCCTTTGCCGTACCACATGCCAAAAACGCCGTCATACTTGCCTTCGCCCCGCAACTCGGCCTGCTGCGAGCCCCAGACCGCAGTCGCAGCAAGATCCTCATTGAGGCCCGGGTGAAAGCTCAGGTCGTTGTCTGCAAGCAGTCGGCCGGTGCGCAAAAACGCGCCTTCCAGACCGGCAATGGGCGACCCGCGGTAACCCGAGATGTAACCGGCGGTGTTGCGCCCGGCCGCGCGGTCGCGCGCTTTTTGCATCAAGGCCAGACGCACGACGGCTTGCGTTCCGGTCAGGATCTGGGAGTGGATGCCAAGATCGAACTTATCGCTGAGGCTGACGACGTGCTTTGCCATGACGGCCCTCTCGGCTTAGTTGCGGTCCCCCGGCAAATCGACGGGCGCGTTCCCGGCGCGCGCACTTCTCATTAGGTCAGCATTGTTGACGTATTCAAGCGCCGATGTATATGACGAAACGACCTGCGAATTGGCGCGGCCGTTGAAATCACTGATGAAAAATGGCGTAATTTCAGTAAAAAAAGCGCAAGGCCTTGCCGCATCCCTGGGAATATCGCGCTGGGCCGTGACCCCGTTTCCGTCACATACCTTTCGCGAGCGGGCCTGTCGTCATCAGGGCCGCCGTGATCGAGCGGACGATCTGATGATGCTGCCATGTGGCGATGTCGCAGCCCGCATTTGGCGGACACCGCGATGCTGAGCGTCTTGCGTCCACCATCGCGAGGGGTCTGAAAAGCGCCGAACCAGAGCAATATCCGATACTACGGAACCGATTATCGATCCCCCGATCGCATGAAGTTGCCCTATGCCGAGCATGAGAGCGCACCGGCAACCGGGCGCCTGACTGCTTGACCGTGACTGCGGTCACGCGTGGTCAGATGCCGCTTTAGGCGACGGCCGACAGCTTATCGAACTTGGCTGCAAGCAGATAGTAGAACGTCACGCGGTGTTTGCGCTGGTCGGCCTTCATGGTCTCGCAAACGTCTTTGATCGCGGCATCCAGTTCGTCGTCTGAGTGGGCCAAAGCAAGTTTCTTTTTGCACCAGCTGTCGCGCACACGGGCCAACTCGTCCTTGGATGAGCACGAGACAAGTGAAGCATCGCGGCTCTTAAGCGCGATGCCGAGGTGGCGGACGATGCCATCGATCGCCGCTTCATCGGGGTTATCGACGTATTTTTTCACATCGGCGACGTAATCGGTTTCGGCCATTTTGGTCTCCCTTTCCGATCGTATGCGAATGGTTGCGACTCACTGCCCTCAGTCTACGCCAGTTCATCCGCAATTCCACGTTTTCTCTTGCCAATTCTGACACATCGAGACGTTTCCACTCAATCTTGTAGGGCCCAACTCCCGCGCAAGGCGGCTCAACTCAAGGCCACACCGTCATTTTGGAAACAGACCGCCTCGAAGCTGGCAAGCAAGGCCGCAAAATCCGCATCCCGCTTTGCGGTGTCGGCGACCACATCGCGCGCAGCCTCGTCCAAGCGCGTGGCAAACCACGCACCATCTGATTGCGAGCGCAGACGGCTATCGGCAACAGCCGGCCAGACGGTCGCCCCAAAAGCCCCGCTGGTCGTCACGTCGCGTATCAGCGCCGACATCGCACTTGTTTCAATAAGGGCTTGAACGTCGGCTGGCAGCCGGTCCCACAGATCAGCATTGATCATCGCGGTCATCGTTGCGCCAGTGACATGGATCGGCAGCCCGGCTGCCGCCATCACAGCGTTGGCGTCCAACCGTGAGACATCCTGTGGCGCCATCCCAACCAGCATCATCGGTGTATGACGTTCCACGAGTTGGTGTGCCACACCGCCGAACGCGAGCCGACGAACAGGCAATTCAGATTTGGCGATGATCTCGGCAACAAGCCCGGCGGCGCCAATCCCGTTCTGCAGCGCCGTCGCCCAGGTCGCGCCAGGCTGATCGGCTCCGGCCATAAGCGCCGCGTGCGAGCTGGAAAGCTGGCCAATCGCGAGTAAGCGCAAGCCACGTTCCAGTGCAATGCGGTCGGCAAGCATGAGCCCGCCGGCGCCCACCAACCAGTTCAAGTACGCGGTATCGTCCACTGGCCGTGTGACTGGTAATCCACCAAGCAGACGTCCGATCGCTTCGGTTTGGGGACGGTCGGCGTTGGGAACACCCAGTAGAATGTCCGGCGCTGACCCATTTGCCCCGTCATCGCCAACCAGCGAAAGCACGATCCGCCCGCCGGATGCCCCTTCAAGCGTCGCCGCGAAAACGCTTGCGATATCATCGAACCTGGCCGCACGCCCATGATCCCACGCGCAACGCGTCCGCAAGATGATGTCGGGTTGCCGCGCCGCCTGTGATTGGCCGGGTCTCGCCTCCAGCGCATGTCCAGGCGCCGCAATCGAAAACGCAGCCGCGCTCCCCGCAAGTCCGCCGGTCGTCAGAAACTGGCGCCGATCCATGGCTGATGACCCGTTCCGCTGTAAGTTCCTTGCGCAAGCCTTACCGCACGGCTGGCGCATCGCCGAGCTTACATCGCAAACCGCCTCAGCGCAGCCCCAGCCGTACGCCGGCCCCATTGAGAATGCGCGTGACCATCATCAAGAACGGTTCGCGCGCCCAGTATCCTTCTACGCGCCCAATTTCGCGACCGCGCGACAGGACAAGTGTGGTGGGAACTTGGCTCAGCGCGGACCGCAGGACGATGCCTGGCGCGGCAACGGTGCCGATGTCATTCACATCGACATAGCGAACGGGAGTAACTGAGCTGTCGAGCGTGTTGCGGTAGGCGGCTTCCAGGTCGCGGCGCAAATAGGGGCAATAGGTACAGCTTGCTGCCTCAACGACGACGATCTCGAACTGCGGCCGTGCCGCTTCGTCATGCGAAGCATTGGGCGCCGCCCAGACCGGCAACGCTGCCGACAGAACAACGAGCCCTGCGACGAGGAGCGTGATTGGCAATCGGCGATGGCTGCGCAGCGGTGCAGGACCTGCGACCGCTTGGCTGCCGGACTGCGGCGCGGGCGCCGCGATATGTGAGCTTTGCGTGGTCATGGCGCAGCATGGGCAAGTTCCATGCCGGAACTGCGCTTGCGTGACTGAGACCGAGCCGGGCCGGAAGCGGCGAATTCAGCGGCAGGTCACGATTTTGTCACCCTCACCGATTGGCAAGGGGCGCGTATGGCCCCTGCACTCGGACGCCTGAAAGTGCCGTCGGAACAGATCTCAAGCCTGGAATGTGGTCTCAGACCTCACCAGTTCAGACCTCACCAGTAATGTGCGTTACGACTTGCAAACCGGCGATAAGTCACGGTGACCCGCGTGCCAACGCCAACACGCTGAAATAGATCAGCTGCGTGCGCATTGTGCATGCGAATACAGCCGCGCGAAACCGGCTGGCCGATCGTCCACGGCGCGTCCGTACCGTGAATGCGATAGAGCGTCGAGCCGAGGTAAAGCGCATGCGTACCCAGTGGGTTATGCGGGTGGCCACCTGGCACGACCGCTGGCAAACGCGGGTTCTCACGGCGCATTTCCGCGGTTGGGCGCCAAGCAGGGGCAACCGCCTTGCGCGTGACCGGCAAGACACCTTGCCAGGCATCACCGGGGCGTGGCGTTGCAATGGGATAGGCGATCGCCTCGCCAGGCCGGCTCACATAATAGAGTTTGCGGTCGGTGAAGCTGACGATGATCTGGCCGGCCGCGTAGCCTGGATGGAAGCCGACGCGGCGGACGCTTTGGGGCCCGTGCGGCTGGCTTGGCGCGACGAGGCCAAAGAGTTCTGAAAAGAAGTCCTGCGCGGACGCTGTGCGGGGGGCTGCGGCGAGCGTGATCGCGGCGGCGGCGAGGACAAGTGCGCCTGTACGCAACTGACGAAGCTGGGTCATGTCAAACCTGGTACGCGTTGAAACGGAATGGCAACTGAAGTGACCCAAGTGTCTCGAAAACTGATGAATCGATCGTTGAAGCGCCGTTGGTTTTGACACGGCGGCAGCGCTATCGCCTCAGGGTGGTCCAAAGCCGCGATAGATCGCGCGGATCGGCCAGAGATACGCCACCTGCGCCCAAATGTTCACTTTTTGATCTTGATTCGATGCGGCATCTGCGTTTAGAACAATAAAAGAACATGGGAGCGATCAGATGCCGCTCACGCACCCTTCACGGTTTCATCTTCCCGATCAATGCGCGCAATCGCCAACAACGGTTCCGCATCATTTGGCGCCAAAAAGCGATGTCATTCGGTCTTTGCGTCAGCGCATTCTTGAGATCGAGCGTCGCCATGGCACGCTTACGCAAGAGGCATTGGACAGCACACCGAGGCCCGCCGGTCGGGCCACAGCAAGTGGCCAGAGTTTTCCCGCTGCCAACCCAAAAGCTTGGAATACTGGCTGTGGCGCGCTGGATTATCAGTTGGGCTGGCAAGGTCTTGAGCTGGCTGCGGTCCATGAAATCAAACCGGCCATGCCGGCAAGGGATGGGCAAGAGCCCGGCTGTTCCCTGGCCAGCAGTGTTGCCGCCGCGCGCAGCTTTGCCTTGGCGCTGACAAGGCGGCGCTTGGCCCTTTTGCCCCGCGCGACAGATGCGCAAGCAGGTCTGACGCCGGACATCCTGGTCTGCTCAACATTGCAGGCCGAAGCGGAATACGGCCGCCTTTATGGTCCTGGGCTTTGCGCTTACGGGATTGATCCGCGCCGCCTGCTGATTGTCACGGCGCGGCGGACGTCTGATGCACTCTGGGCCATTGAAGAGGGTTTGCGTTCCAGCGCCTTGTCGGCGGTGATTGGCCAGATCAACGATGTCGCGCTGACGCCAGCGCGTCGCCTTGCGTTGGCGGCTGGCGAAAACGAAACCCCATGTTTGCTGATCACGCATCAGGCTGCTCCGGCGACGGGCGCCACGGCAACCCGCTGGCGGATCGTCCCGGCCGCCTCTGGCCGCCACCCTTTTGTTGCGGCCGCCCCTGGCGCTGCTCGGCTCTGCGCCGAACTGGAGCGGTGTCGCAACCGCCCGCCCGTCATCGCTGGTGCACCTTATGTCTTGGAGTGGTGTGATGAAGCGTTTCGTTTCGGTCTGGCTGCCGAATTTCGCGATCGAGCGTCTGCGCCGGCAAGCGGCACGGGATCACCATGGGATGGGGCCGGGCGGCCGCCAGCTTCTGTCAGCGCCTGAGAGCGCGCGTGCGCAAACCAAGTCTGGCCGCACGCGCGAGACTGACAACGTTCCCCGTCCTGCCAGGCGTCCGTTCGCACTTGTGTCTCCCGGCGCGCACGGCATGGTCGTGTCTGCCGTCAACCAAAGCGCACGTCGCGCTGGCGTTCAGGTTGGCCAGACCGTGTCTGACGCACGTGCGATATTTCCAGGCTTGGTGACACGCCAGGCGGATCCGCAGGCCGATGCCGTTGCCTTAAAGCAGATCGCGCTGTGGGCCGGCCGTTATGGCCCCAACCGCAACGTTGATGGCTGCGATGGTATATGGGTGGAGATTTCCGGCGTCGCGCACCTGTTCGGTGATGAAACCGGCCTGGCAAATGATCTGGCGCGGCGTCTGGCGCGCTCAGGTTTAACGGCGCACATCGCGATTGCCGAGACGCCCGGCGCCGCGCACGCGCTCGCGCGATTTGCAAACCGAGGCCAGGGTGAACTGACGATCGCGGCGTCCGGCAGGCTGGAGACAGCGCTTGCGCCACTGGACGTCGAAGCCCTGCGTTTAAGTCAAGACAGTATTTGCCTGCTGAAGCGGCTCGGTTTGCGCCGCGTCGGCCAATTGAGCGAACTGCCGCGCGCAGCCCTTGCACGCCGTTTTCGCGAAGACACCCGCACTGGCCGCAAGGCAGATCGCGAGGCATTGGCACGCGCCGTTGTCTGGCGGCTGGACCAGGCGTTTGGCCGAATGCCGGAGCCGCGCGCGCCACTTGAAGAGCCGCCGCTGCGCACCTTCAGCCAGGCTTTCGAGGACCCGTTGATCTCTGCGCAAGGCATCGAAAGTGCATTGCAGGATCTGGCAGGCAGAATGTCCCATGACCTCACCCATCGGGCCGAAGGCGCGCGTCGCATGCGGTTGTGCCTTTACCGTAGCGATGGCTCGCGCGCGGCCATTGCGGTGGGGGCAAGTGCGCCGACAAGCGATGCAGCCCACATTGCAAACCTTTTTTGGGAGCGTCTCGACACGATTGACGCTGGGATGGGGATTGACTTGATCGCGCTTGAAGCCAGCCAGGTTTCACCCCTCAAGCCATCCCAACGCACCCTTTCGCGGTCCAAAAATTTGCGGTCCATGCGCGCGCAAAACCACGCTGCATCGATCGCTTATACCGCACAACAATCGCATGCGAACGGTCTCAACGCTGGTGATCCTTGCGAGGCCGTCTCCCAATTGACCGACCGTCTGATCAACCGCTTGGGGTCTGACAACGTCCTGCGGCTTGCGCGCGCTGGTTCACATATCCCCGAGTTGGCAGAGCGCCAAAGCCGCGCGCTTCATGAGGGATCGAAGGCTCCAACGGCCGATGAGGAGACTGTGCGCCCTCGCGCATCTCAAGGACCGCGCCCTGCGTTTTTGTTGTCGCGGCCTGAGCAGATCATGGTTGTGGCGCAGTGGCCCGAGGGCGCGCCGGCTCGTTTTTCCTGGCGCCGCATCACGCGGCGGATCGCGCGCTCACAGGGGCCAGAGCGCATCGCGCCGGAGTGGTGGCGCACGCTTGCCGCCCGCCAGGCCCTGGCCAACGCCATCGCCGCGCGCGATGCCGACGATCCTTGTGAGACATCAAAGGCTGCCGCAAGGCATGCCGCGGCTGCCGACTGCGCCGATGGTCCAGCGCAAGATCATATCGAAACGCTGGCCCGCGCTCTGCCGCGCACCCGCGATTATTATATGCTCGAAGATGAACTGGGCGGCCGTTACTGGGTGTTCCGCGACGGGCTTTATGATCAGTCGGAAGAAAGCGGATCCCCCGCATGGTATATCCATGGGCTGTTTGGATAATGCCATGACAAACAAAGCCATAACATCTAAATCGCGCAAAAACGAAAGCATCCCACAGGTCGCGGAACTGGCGGCAATCACCAATTTTTCGTTTCTGCACGGCGCCTCGCACCCCGACGAAATGGTTGCCCAGGCCAAGGCCTTGGGCCTGTCCGCAATCGCCATTGCCGACCGCAATACGCTTGCCGGCGTCGTGCGCGCCCATACCGCGGCTAAGGACGTTGGTCTGCGCCTGCTTGTTGGGGCCCGGCTGGCGCTGGCTGGTTGGCCGGAACTTGTTTGCTTGCCAACCGATCGCGCCGCCTACGGACGTCTGTCGCGGCTTTTATCACTCGGCCAAATGCGCGCTGAAAAGGGGCAGTGCGAATTGACACTGGCAGATATCGCCGCCCATGCCGAAGGCCAGGTATTCATTATCCTGCCGCCCGACGAATGGGATTGGCGCGAGGCACGTAGCCTAGCCTTGCACCCCCCCGCGCCGCCTGCTCAGCCGGCGACAAGCAAAGTGATTGCGTTTCCCGGCACCATCCAGGGCGAAGGTTTGACGCGATCTCTGCCAGACTTGGAGCCCACCTGCCCTCCGCAAAACTTCAGCCAAGCCCTGGCCCGCTTAAAACAATCCCTGTCCGGATCACATCTCTATCTCGGCCTGCCCCACCGCTATGACGGAAATGACCGCGCACGCCTCGCCGCGCTCCAGGAACTTGCAAATCGCAACGCAATTTGCACCGTCGCCGCCACTAACGCGCTTTATCACGCCGCTCACCGCAAACCGCTGCAGGATGTCCTCACCTGTATTCGCGAAAAAACAACAATCACCAACGCCGGCATGCGGCTGGAAGCCAACGCAGAGCGCCATCTGAAATCCCCCAGCCAAATCGCCCGCCTCTATCGCGGCCACGAAGCAGCCATTGCGCGCACGATGGACATTGTTGATTTGTGCCGTTTTTCTCTGGATGAACTCGTCTACGAGTATCCTGATGAGCCCGTGCCGCCCGGCGCCACGCCGCAAAGCCATCTGGAAGACCTTGTCTGGCAAGGCGCGGCTTGGCGGTTTGCCGCTGGCATTCCCGACAAAGTGCGCGAAACGATCACAAAGGAACTCGCACTGATCGCGCAGCTCAACTATGCGCAATACTTCCTGACCGTGCACGACATCGTGCGCTTCGCGCGCGCACGCGGCATCCTTTGCCAGGGCCGCGGTTCGGCCGCCAATTCCGTCGTGTGCTATTGCCTGGGGATCACGGCGGTGAACCCGACCGAGGTCGACCTGTTGTTTGAGCGCTTCGTCTCGCCCGAGCGCAAGGAACCGCCCGACATCGACGTCGACTTCGAGCACGAGCGCCGCGAAGAGGTCATCCAGTACATCTACGCGCGGTATGGCCGTGACCGCGCCGGCCTTGCCGCCACCGTTATCTGCTATCGCGGCCGCCTTGCCTTGCGAGAGGTTGGCAAGGCAATGGGGCTGACCGAAGACGTGGTGGCAGCGCTGGCCGGCATGGTCTGGGGCGCTGGCGCACGCGGCGGCTTACCGGAAAAGTATGTGCGCGAAGCAGGTCTTGATCCTGACGACCCGCTGCTTGCCACCGTTATCGAGCTTTCACAGACGCTGACCGGCTTTCCACGCCACCTGTCGCAGCACGTCGGCGGTTTCGTACTGACCCGAGGCCCACTGGTCGAAGTCGTGCCCGTTGGGAATGCCGCCATGCCCGAGCGCACATTCATCGAGTGGGACAAGGATGACCTTGAAGCCCTCGGTCTGCTCAAAGTCGACGTACTTGCGCTTGGCATGTTGAGCTGCATCCATCGCGCGTTTGATCTGATGGCCACCCACCACGACCGTTCGCTGACGCTTGCGTCGGTCCCGCGGGAAGATCCTGAAGTCTACGACATGCTTTGCCGCGCCGACTCCATTGGGGTGTTCCAGGTGGAAAGCCGCGCGCAAATGAACATGCTTCCGCGTCTGAAACCACGGACCTACTATGACCTTGTGATCGAGGTTGCGATTGTGCGCCCCGGTCCCATCCAAGGCGATATGGTCCATCCCTATTTGCGCCGCCGGGACGGCTTGGAGGCGGAGGAATATCCCGCACCTGATCCGAACCACGGCCCGCCCGATGAACTGCGCCGCATTCTCGGCAAGACCAAGGGCGTTCCGCTTTTTCAGGAACAGGCCATGCGCATCGCGCTGGAAGCGGCCAAGTTCAACAACGCCGAAATCAATGAATTGCGCCGTGCCTTGGCGACCTTCCGCAAGCGCGGCACCATCCATAAGCTTGAAGCCAAGATGGTCGAACGCATGGTCGCGCGTGGCTATGACCGCGATTTTGCTGCCCGTTGTTTCAATCAGATCAAGGGATTTGGCGAATACGGCTTCCCAGAAAGCCACGCGGCAAGCTTTGCCCACCTTGTTTATGTGTCCTCCTGGTTCAAGCACCATTACCCAGAAGTGTTTTGCTGTGCGATCTTGAATGCCCAGCCGATGGGCTTTTACGCGCCAGCCCAGCTTGTGCGCGATGCCCGCAATCATGGTGTCGACGTGCGCCCTGTCGATGTCGTGGCTTCCGATTGGGACAGCACCTTGGAAGACCCAACGCCGCAACAGCGTGCACGTGGGGTCCGCCCGGCCGTACGCCTCGGTCTGCGCCAGGTCGACGGACTTGGCGAGGAAGAGGCGCGCAAGATCTCAGGATTCCGCGAGGCCATGCGCTCTGGCGAAATCACATCGATCCATGCGCTCTGGCAGGCCTCGGGCGCCAAGCGCGCAACCTTGGAAAAGCTGGCTGCCGCCGATGCCTTCCGCGGTCTTGGCTGTGACCGGCGCGCTGCGCTTTGGGAGGTCAAGGCGCTGGGCAGCGATACCGTTCTGCCCTTGTTTGGTTGGGCGCAATGCTCTGAGACTGGCAATGAGCCACAAACGACGCTGCCGGAAATGGCGCTATCTGAGCATGTCGTGAATGATTATCAGACCCTGCGTTTATCGCTGAAAGCCCACCCCATGAGTTTTCTGCGCGATGGGCTTGCCCGCCGTCGCATTGTCACATGCGATCAACTGCGTCACGCGCCAGATGGGGCACGCGCAAGCGTCGCCGGCGTTGTGCTTGTGCGCCAGCGGCCTGGCTCGGCGAAGGGTGTTGTCTTCATGACGTTGGAAGACGAGACGGGTGTTTGTAATACGGTCGTCTGGCCCAACATGTTGGAGCGGTTCCGCAAGGTGATCATGACTGCGCGGCTCATTGTGGTGCATGGCCGCATTCAGCGTCACGAAGACATCATTCACTTGGTCTGCCAGCGGCTGGAAGACCGTAGTGATTTGTTACTTGACCTATCAGAATGGCGCGAGGACATGCGCGTGCCAATCGCCAACGCAGACGAGGTCTTGCGGCCAGACCCTGGTTCCGCACGCACGCCGGACCATCCGCGATGGGCCGGCCACCCGCGCAACGAGCGTGTTGTGCCCAAGCGGATCGACAAGGTCATGCCGCGTTCGCGCGATTTTCATTGAGGGGCTGAGATGCAGCAAGGCGCCAGCAGCGGATCAAGCAACGAAACTGCCGGCGCAAGGATCGCAGGGCGCAACCTGCAAGCACAGGCAGCTTTGATGATCGCCTGCGTCGCGCTCATGGCGCCCCTGGTCACACACGCAACAGCACAAACGAGGGCCGCACCCGAGATTGAGACCGGCCGCGCTGAAAAAGCACGCGTCTCAGCGCGCCGGCATATGGTCGTCGCGGCCCATCCCCTTGCCGCCGATGCGGGGCTGGAAATTTTGCGCGCTGGCGGCACGGCAGTGGACGCAGCAATCGCGGTTCAAATGGTTCTCAATGTCGTTGAGCCGCAGTCATCGGGCATTGGCGGTGGTGCGTTTTTGCTCACGTGGTCGCAAGCGGATCAGTCGCTGCAAACCTTTGATGGGCGCGAGCGCGCGCCAGCCGCAGCCAGACCGGATCGGTTCCTGCGCGATGGCAAACCAATCCCGTTCTTGCAGGCGGCCCGCTCTGGTCTGGGAATTGGGGTTCCTGGCGTTGTGCGCATGTTGGCACGGGCGCACGCGCGCTCCGGCCGCCTGCCGTGGCGAAAGCTTTTTGGTCCTGCAATCGAATTGGCCGAAAGCGGCTTTCCGGTTTCGCCGCGCCTGCACGCCATGTTGTCCAACACTGGCCCGGCCACATTCGGCCCCAAAGCCCGCGCGTTATTCTTTTCCCAAGACGGCGCCGCGCACCCGGTCGGCTTCCGGCTGCATAACCCGGCTCTGGCCCGCACGCTCAAGACCATTGCCGCGCAAGGGCCAGACGCTTTTTACACCGGCCATATCGCCCAGGCCGTGACGATCGCAGCGCGGGCTGCGCCACGTTTCGCCAGCGATCTGACACTGGATGACATGGCCCAATATCAAGCCGTGGCACGCCCCGCGGTCTGCGGTGCCTATCGCGGCTATCAAGTTTGTGGGATGGGACCACCCTCGTCCGGCGGCCTGACCGTGGCGCAGACGCTTGGGCTGTTGCGCGGCTTTGATCTGGGCGATGGCCCCAAGGATGCGATGGTGCCGCGTGCGCTGCATTTGATTGCGCAGGCCCAGCGGCTCGCTTACGCCGATCGCAACCGCTACATGGCAGACAGCGATTATGTGCCCGTTCCGTCGGGCTTGCTCGATCCAGCTTATCTGGCCGACCGCGCGAAACAGATCACGCCGGACCGCGCTTTGGCGGACGTGGCGCCCGGCCTGCCGCCGCCGCTTGCAAAACGCGGCTTTGGAAGCGGTCTGTCTCGCGAGCGTCCTGGCACCAGCCATGTCTCGATTGTCGATGGCGATGGCAACGCGGTTGCGCTGACGACATCCATTGAGATCGCGTTCGGCTCTGGCGTCATGGCTGCGGGGTTCCTGCTCAACAACCAGCTCACCGATTTCGCATTCAAGCCAACCGATGATGGCGGCCGGATTGTCGCAAACGCGGTCGCTCCGGGCAAACGCCCGCGATCCTCCATGGCCCCGACCATGATTTTCGATCCCAATGGCCGGCTTCATGCGGTGCTTGGATCGCCAGGTGGCAGCCGTATCATCCTGTATGTCGTCAAGGCCGTGATTGCCATGATCGACTGGCGGCTCGATGCGCAACAAGCGGCAGACCTGCCAAACTTCGGCAGCCGGCGGGACGCGTTTGAACTTGAACGCGACCGCGCGCCTGTCAGCGGTGATTTGCAGCTTCCGTGGCAATCATCGCCGCAAGCCGCGCAAAGCGATACCGGCCCCGGCGATGCGCCCCCATCCGGCGGCCCCGACCAGCCACCCAAGCCGCAGGTCGACGCAGGCCGCACGCGAGAACCGGCAATCATCGTTTGGGCGCGCCAGGCACTGGCCCCGTTTGGTGTCACGGTACGGCCGGTGACGACAACCTCCGGGCTGCATATCATTCAGCGCCACGAAGACCTATGGACGGGCGGGGCCGATCCCCGCCGGGAAGGCGTCGCGCGCGGTGACTGATCCTGTTCTGCAAAAACGCACATCCGGTCCCCCGACGCCTGGCCGCGTCACCGTTGTTGGTGCCGGCGTCTTCGGCCTGTGGCAGGCGTTGGAGTGCGCCCGCGCCGGCTGGCAGACCGAACTCATTGAGGCCACCGCGCAACCCTTCGCCGCCGCTGCAAGTCGCTATGCCGGCGCAATGATTGCGCCCTATTGTGAAGCCGAAAGCGCGCCGCCCGTCGTCCGCGATTTGGGCTTGCGCGCGGCAAAACTCTGGCGCGCGCGCTTCCCCGATCTCGTCCAGAACGGATCGCTCGTTGTGGCCCAACCGCGCGACCTTGGCGAGCTGCGTCGGTTTGCGCGCATGACAACGGGCCACCAGACCGTCGATAGCGCGGGCCTCGCCGAGCTCGAGCCCGACCTTGCCGATCGGTTTGCCACGGCGCTGTACTTTCCCGACGAAGCCCATCTCGCAACGCCAATGGCCCTGCGCAAGCTGTTGCAACTTGCACAAGCCGCAGGCGCCCGCGCACATTTTGGAACCCGTTGGGACGGAAGCGTCCCGTTTGCAGCGCAGGGGGACAGCGATCAGTCTGCGGCAGGCAAGCCCAAAGAGCCGGTCGAACACTGGCTGATCGACTGTCGCGGCCTTGCCGCACGCGACGAGGTGGCTGATTTGCGCGGCGTGCGCGGTGAACGCGTCCTGTTGCGCAGCCACGAGATATCGCTGTCGCGGCCTGTGCGTCTGCTCCATCCCCGCCAGCCGCTCTATGTCGTGCCGTGGCCGAATGGCGAGTTCCTCGTCGGCGCCACAGTGATCGAGAGCCAGTCGACAAAAGCCGTGACCGTTCGCTCCGCGCTTGAACTGCTGGGCCTCGCCTACGCGTTGCATCCTGCGTTTGCCGAAGCCGAAATCCTCGACTTGGGCGCAGGCTTGCGCCCCTCCTTGCCCGATAATGTCCCACGGGCAAGCGTTGATCCGGCACGCAAGATGATCCAGGTCAACGGCGCCTACCGCCATGGCTTTCTGCTGGCACCGGTGCTGGCCGAAGCGGTATGTGCCCGCCTTGCGGCGGCGGGGCCGCAAGAGCATCCGCTGCTGCGCGAAGAGACAAGTCACGCGTCGGCTTAATGCATGTCGCGTCCAGTCAG
>CAZOGY010000048.1:0-24078 GCA_964579305.1 uncultured Hyphomicrobiaceae bacterium | reverse complement strand
TGGCGAGCCCGGCACGACTCGAACGTGCGACCTGGAGATTAGAAGTCACCTGCTCTATCCAGCTGAGCTACGGGCCCGTTGTCGTGTCATTAGCATAGTTTCGCGTTCACCGCAGCTTGCAGATCAGTTCGATTGCGCAAGGCTCGTGCACCTAAATCGTGTCGCATGAAATGCGTCTCGCTTTAGCTCTGTTGCGCTCACGGGCCGTTGGCTGTCCGTGGGGGCGGGCCGTTTTCGTGTCGATGTTTCGAACACGAACATCGATGGCCCGGGCCGCTTTGGGGCCTTGGGGCGTGAGTCCGATTGGATGCGACAGGCGTTAGAGAAACGTCCGACCTTACGGGATCGCTTTGCGCTTCACAGATCGGATGAGGTTGCTCTGTTTCCAACACTGTAGAGCAGCTTTACCCGGCCACCTGACCGCAATTGATCATGTGTGGGCGAACGATGCTCTCGGTTAGAACGGCGCTGTCGTGCCTCGATCAACGCGACTTCACGTGCGTTCACCTGCCATGATCCAGGTTTGTGAGGATCGCTGCGTCTTTCGGTTCAAGCGGTTCTGCCCCGACCGGCTATGCGCTAATGCGTCCAGCTGCCAATGCGGCCGTATCTGAAGTTGTCGGCATATGATTTCTTGACGTGTTTGCGCGGCGTACTTTCGACCACCTGATAGGGGATGCCGTTGCGCTCGCAATGGGCGATTGCGTCTTCCTTGGTGTCGAACTCCAAGCGCACTTGGGCGCGCGTGTCGCTGGAACTTGTCCAGCCCATCAGGGGATCGATCGCGCGTGGCTGTTCGGGTGCGAAGGCCAGCACCCAGGTCTTGGTGCGGCCGCGACCCGACTGCATGGCCGATTTTGATGGCTGGTAGATTCGTGCGGTCATCGTCTGATCTGCCAATCGATCGTTTGCGAACGCTGTCCCTGGCCCCACTCCGGGCCGATCCAGCAAGTTGCCGGTGTGCCGTGAAAAGACCGAGCCGTCCAGCAGACAATGGCATCATCGTGCGGCTATGGTTTGCACTCACGCCAATGACGACTGATCGACGTTAGCCAGTCGTCCGCGCGAACACAGCTTCAGCAAAGAAAAATGGTCGGGGCAGGGGGATTCGAACTCCCGACTTCCTGGTCCCAAACCAGGCGCTCTACCAGGCTGAGCTATGCCCCGAGTGGGCGGTATGTGCGCGATCCGCCGCGCCGGGTCAAGATCCACGCGACGGATTCACACCAACGAAATTGCCACGCGGACGGTCCCGCGGTGACATCAGCACGGCTGCGTGCCGCATTCCTTGGTCGCACGCTGGCTTGGCGGCGCACTGCGGCCCAGCGAATCTGCCCACACCTGATCGCCCGGCTTGATCCCATATCGATTGGCTTCGCCCGCAGCGATCTCGAGGACGGCGACAACATCCCCGTTGGAAGCGACAACGGCCTCCGACATCGGTTCCGTGCCATACGCGATGCGGTGCACGGTGCCGTCGGCGTTGATGAACACCATGTCCAGCGACACATACGTGTTGCGCATCCACATCGTGATTTCGCGCGCCCGGGCGTAGGGAAACAACATGCCGGTGTCACGCGGCACTTCGCGGCGGAACATCAAGCCGAGACCCTTTTGGGCCTCAGTCTTGGCCACCTCGATGCGCAACGTGAAACGACCTTTGTCGGTTTGAAGCGTAAGCGTCTCTGTGGGCATTTTGGCGGTCGCTGGTTGCACAAGGCCGGCGGCGCAGCATATGCCTAAGACAAGCGCAAAAAGCAGGGCGAACTGACGCCCTGCTTGCAATGGCCGGATTGGGCGCCCGCGCTGTGTCACGCGGGCAAGTGTGTGATCAGTGCTGGGACGGCAAACCGCTTGCCCCGTCAGGACGTAACTCGGCAGCCATGCAGCCTTTGCTTCCAAAGCCCCATCGGACCTGGACGATCTGGCCGGGACGTAGCTCGGTAAAGCCGAACCGGCGCAAAGTTTCCATGTGGACAAATATATCCTCCGTACCCTGACCTCTTGTCAGGAAACCGAACCCCCGGACACGGTTAAACCACTTAACCATGGCCCGTTCCCAATCACTTTCAGGTTCGACCACCACATGTGTGCGTTGTGGGAGCTGCGAAGGATGAACGCCAGTGCTTTCGTCGATACTCAGAATCCGGAAGGCCTGCATGCCCTTTGGCCGGCGCAGAACCTGGCAGTGGATGCGCGCACCCTCGTATGCGGTTTGATAACCGCCGGCTCGCAAACACGTGACGTGAAGCAACACATCACCCAGACCGTTGTCCGGAACGATGAAGCCATAACCCTTGCTGGCATCGAACCACTTGATTGTGCCCGCAATTTCGAAGACTTCCAGGCCCGCGGCATCAAGGAGGCTTTCGTGCTGTTCCGGCGTCAACTCGCCAGCAACGTTGTTTGCGGCCGTTTGGTCCGCAGCCTGCTGCGATGCAGAGAACTCTCCGCCGGTCTCCGGCGTTTTTGAATCACCCATACTGTATACCCCCGCTGCATACGTTGGATACCGCGCACCCGCCGCCAATCGACCGGCACGCAAACAAACCGCAGGGGTGCACGCAGATGCAGTGGGACAGCCGCAAAACCACACACAGTGGCCGATAAGCGGGCCGAACACCTCATAATCTCACGTGTCACACCAGTTACGCCGACGCCCTCACTATCGGCGTGCAACACCATCCTGAGTTCCAGGATCGCTGCCGAACCAGCTCCTCGCGGTTGGCAAACTGCTAAGCTGGTTCGCGGAAAATGTATGTGGCTTTACGACAACAAAAAGGTCGGATTGCGCAAAGCAACCGGTTGCCAACAAGAACGCCGCAGAAATTAAACCACTGATCTGCCATGGCTTTATTTGTTGGCAAACAAAATTATCCACAGTAATCCACAGTTAATTGCCACGCCCCGATGCGTTTTTGGCTTGAAATTCGATTCGCAAGGCAGCCCACCCCAAGTGCGCCGCAAAAGAATGTCGCAATAAAAGGGAGTTGATTGATTCAGGGCGAAAATGTGGACATGCCTATGAAACGGCCGCATAGCTCAAGCGTCCAGCAATTTGTCGGAATCGCAGTGCCGGCCGGACGGCTCCGCGCCGCTCGTCCGGTCAACGCGAAGGTTGACCGGCATGCGCCAAGCTTGCGCGGTCACTTTGGCTGCGGGATCGGACGGGTTTGCGTGTGCGTTGTGCAGATGGCGGCGCGGCGCTTGAGCACGACCTGCAAGCGCGGCATCACTGGCGCAATCGCGCGGCCGCGGTAGGGTCATTTGGCAATCGCGCCCGCCGATCGCAAAACCACATCATCGGCCCCCCTCGTTGGTGGGGCGCCAACACGGGGCCCAGCCCCGACAATGGACGAGGCACACATGCGTTACTTGCACACGATGGTCCGCATCAAGGATGTCGACGAGAGCCTGGCGTTTTACCGCGACAAACTCGGCATGGAAGAAGTCCGCAGGGTCGACAACGAAGCTGGCCGTTTCACGCTGATCTTTCTTGCAGCCCCTGAGGACAAGACGTCGGGCATCGAAAAGCGCGCCCCGCTTCTGGAGCTGACCTTCAATTGGGACCCGGAAGACTATAGCGGAGGCCGCAACTTCGGGCACCTGGCGTTCGAGGTCGACGATATCTACGCAACGTGCCAGCGTCTGATGGACAACGGCGTCACGATCAATCGGCCACCGCGCGATGGCCGGATGGCTTTTATCAAATCGCCAGACGGCATCTCCATTGAGCTGCTACAGAAAGGCGAAAGCAAAGCCAAAGCCGAGCCGTGGGCCTCGATGGACAACACCGGCACGTGGTAACGCGCAGTGAAACGAGACGGCCGTGCGCTTGCCTTTGCAAGTGCACGGTCGCAGGACATGTTGCAGCCGGTGGCCTCAGGCCACCGGTTTCTTGCGTGGAGAAGGCCTGTGTTTAATTCCGATGAAGACCCACCCGATCGTACGTCAGGCGTGTCGCTGTTCGTCACCGTCGTGGTCGTGATCGCGATTTTGGTGCTGATGTTGACGCTGGTCCTGCAGATGTCATCCACGCCTTGAGGCGTGGACGGTCCGCCCATTGATACGGACACCCATGGCTTGCGTCGCAATTGTTGGAGCCGGTCCAGCCGGTCTGATGGCAGCCGAAACTCTGGCAGCCCGCGGACACAGCGTTGTTGTTTTCGAACAGATGCCAAGTGTCGCCCGCAAGTTTCTGATGGCGGGGCGTGGCGGCCTCAACCTCACCAACACGGCGGACCTGGGCACGTTTCTGGCCCGGTATGGCGCCTCGTCTGATCCGATCGCGAAGGCGGTGCAGGCCTACACCCCAGACGCGCTGATCGATTGGTGTCATGGGCTTGGCATTGCCACGTTTGTTGGCAGCAGCGGCCGCGTATTTCCAAACGCGCTCAAAGCGTCGCCGTTGCTGCGCGCCTGGCTGGAACGCCTCCGTGCAATGGATGTTGTCGTGCGCACCCGACATCGCGTGATGGGTTTGTCCGCCAACAGCCAAGACGACTTATCGCCTATCGCGGTTCAATTCAGGGTGGTTTCGCGCGGCGATGCGCCAGCCGCGGAACCTTGCGTCGAGCGCTTCGATGCGGTGATCCTGGCGGCGGGTGGTGCAAGCTGGCCGCGGCTGGGCTCGGATGGTTGCTGGACCCAATTGTTTGGCGGGGATGACGTCACCATCCTTCCGTTTCAGCCGTCTAATTGCGGGGTGTTGATCGATTGGTCACCGGCATTGCTGACGCGGTTTGCTGGCTCACCTTTGAAACGGATCGCGGTTGGTTGTGACGGCCAGGTTCATCGCGGTGATGTCGTGATCACGCGACGCGGGCTTGAAGGTGGTCCGATATATGCTCTGGCCCCGGTGTTCCGAGACAAGCTTGCGAGCGGGTCGCCCGTTTCTTTGTGGGTTGATTTGCGGCCAGATCTCAGCGTGGACGCGCTCACTCAGCGGTTGTCAAAGCCGCGGGCCAAGCAATCGACGGCCACGTTTTTGCGCAAGGCCGCCGGCCTGCATCCAGTCCAGATCGCCCTATTGCGCGAGGGCGCAACCGGCGCTGGCCTGCCAAGCGATGCCAGTGACCTTGCACGATGTATCAAGGCTGTGCCCGTCAGCGGGCGCGGCCTCGACGGTTTGGAACGGGCAATCTCATCGGTTGGCGGCTTGGCGGTTTGCGCGCTCGATCAGCGCTTTATGGTGCGGACACGTCCAGGTGTTTTTGCCGCAGGCGAAATGCTCGATTGGGACGCGCCGACCGGCGGCTATCTACTTCAAGCGTGTTTTGCCACTGGCCGGGCAGCTGCACTTGGGGTGGACGACTGGTTCAATTGCCGCGGCGCAGGACCGGCGCGGCCTGTCCATCAAGCATCACGTTGATGCAGGTGGGACGGCGACTGGCGATTGCGTCTGCGATGGCGGCGTCCAGATCAGCGGCCTCGGTGACAAGAATGCCCTTGCCGCCCATCGCGGCACACACTTCATCATAGCGCGTTGGCAGAAGATCGCAGCCATGGGCGCGGTCGGGGCCATAGTCGCGCAACTGAATCTGTTTTTCCGCGTTCCAGCAGGCATCGTTGCCAACAATCACGACAATCGGCAGGTCGTAACGCACCGCCGTGTCGAATTCCGCTAGATGGAAACCAACCGTTCCATCCCCCATCACAGCGATAATGGGATGGGCGGAATCAACCAAGGCCGCGCCGATCGCATAGGGCAGTGACGCGCCAATGGCGCCGGATACGCTGTTCGTCAGGCGACGCGGATGGGGCACGGTTTGGGCCCATTGTCCAATCTCACCACCATCGCAGATCAGTGTGGCTTGCGGATGGGTGCGGACTGCGTTGTCGAGAGCACGGCACAGGGCAAGCGGATGAACGGTGCCGGTTGGGCTGGCGATGGGGCCGTTCCAATCGGCGGGGCGATAGCTGACGGCGTCGTCAACGCGCGCGCGCCAGCCTGCAAATTTTTGGGCATCGGCTGGCAGGGCGGCCAGAAGTTCAAGCCCTTCAGCAGGTTGCATCGCAAATGCAGCCGCACCTGGACCGCGCTCCAGTACGCGCGCACGCAACGGGGCGTCCGGCTCCAAGGTTATGATCCGGCACGCTGCGTTTACCGCAGGTGGTCGAGCGAATTTTAAAGTGAAATCGAGCGGCTTGGCGGCCAGGATGATCAGGTCCGCTTCCGGCAAGATTTCTGCAAATGCGCCGAGGCTTGGATCGTTCAGGCCGCGCGGGCTTTCCATCACGACGGCTGGGAGGCCCAGGTCTGCGGCCGTTTTCAAAAATTGCTTTCGCAGTGGATCGCGCGACATCACGGGCCCGCCGACGAGGAGTGGGCGTTCTGACTGCTCCAGCGCGGCTTGCAAGGCCGCGAAAGCCTCATGTGCCACGGTGCCAGTCGCTTCGCGATCGCGCAGTGGTTCTGCCTGTCCAGCAGCGGCCCCGTTGAATTCAAAGGCAACAGGGGCGTCGATCAGATCACTGGGCAAGCTGACGTGGACCGGGCCCGGCCTACCGGCCATCGCCGTATCGAGCGCGGTGCGGATTGCGGCATAGAGATCTTCTGCGCGGGTCACCGTGGTCGATGCTTTCGTGACCGGCGCGGCGAGGTCCGCCTGGCGCAGCTCCTGGAAAGCGCCAAGTCCAATCTGGTCGGTCGGTGCGTGCCCCGACAGCAGGACGACGGGGCTGTCTGCGGCCAGCGCCGAATAGAGCGCAGGCACGGCATTGGCATGGCCCGGTCCCCCCGTCGCCATGGCAATGCCAGGTTTTGCGTTCAGGCGGCCGTACGCATCGGCCATGTGAACGGCGGCGGCCTCGTGGCGCGTATGAATAAGGCGCGGGCCGTCAACGGCGGCATCGAACAGGGACATGATGTGATTGCCAGACAACGTGAAAACGGTGTCAACGCCGGCGTCGCATAAGGCGCGCAGAACGAGGTCGGCGCCGCGGGTTTGGGTGGGGTGCGAGGTGGTCACGGGCGTTCTCACTGTTGACGGTGGGTTCTGCGGCGCAGCGTTTCGTTAGGAACAGCCAGTGTGTTGCGATCCTGTTGCGAAGTCGAGCCGTTGCGATGCTTGCCGTTTGAAGCCGCGTTGCAGGGGGGCGCGCGGGAACCATGCCGCCAGGTATGGCTTGGCTTGATGCGAGGAAACGGGCATCCGAACGGGTAGACCGCGCCTGGCCGCTCCTGGTGATGGCTTGTCCGCGTTTGTTTCGGGCGCCGGTAGATGCAGACGTGGAGGTTGGCGATGGACCCGATCTTTCCAGAACGCGCGACAGCGACGAGCCCTGACGTGCGCGCGCCCGCCGACGGCCGTGATGATGCTTCAAACACCGTCACGGCGGACGCCGTCGATCAGCAAACGAAACAGGGCGTGACGCCGCGTACTGCGCAGGGCCGTTCGATCTCGGTTGTCATCCCGGTCTTTAACGAGGCTGACGGCGTCGACGCATTGATGGCGCGGCTGAGACCGCAATTGGACAAGCTTGGGCTGGCCTGGGATGTGCTGTTTGTTGACGATGGATCGCGTGATCATTCGTTTGCCCGGCTGCATGCGCTGCACAAAGCGGATGCCCGCGTGCGCGTCCTGTCGCTAAGCCGGAATTTCGGCAAGGAAATCGCGATTGCGGCTGGGTTGCGCCACGCTGGTGGTGATGCCGTCATCATCATGGACAGCGATCTGCAACATCCGCCTGAGGTGATTGAAGCGTTCGTGGCACGCTGGCGGGAAGGCTATCAGAACGTTTATGGCCAAAGGCTCGATCGCGACGCGGATTCGCCAATTCGGTCGTTTTTCTCGCGCGCGTTCTACCGGCTTTATAACGCGCTGGTTGATAGCGATATCCCGGCGGGCGCTGGTGATTTCCGGTTGCTTGACCGCAAAGCGGTTGATGCCATGAATCAACTTACTGAGACGTCGCGTTTCAACAAAGGTTTGTTTTCTTGGATCGGTTTTAAATCGGTGGGCGTGCCATTTACGGTTGCAGAGCGCGCGCACGGACAGTCAAAATGGAGTTTTCGCAAACTGTCGCGGTTTGCCATCGACGGGATTACGTCGTTTACGACGCTGCCACTGCGCGTCTGGTCGCTGCTCGGTGCCGCAATATCAATGGTCGCTTTTTTCTATGCAATGATTGTCTTGGTGAAGACGCTGATCTTTGGTCACGAACTGCCGGGCTTTCCCACGCTTGTCATCTCGATCATGTTCTTTTCTGGTGTTCAACTTATTTCGCTTGGCGTCCTCGGCGAATACCTTGGACGGGTCTATGAGGAAGTGAAAGCCCGCCCGCTTTATATTGTGTCTGATGCGATCGGTTTTGATGCGCCGCCAGAGACGCCGCCGCAGCGAGCCGCAAACTCCGATCAACCCGCGACCGTGAAACACACGGATGTGGGTACGTGAGCCAACCGGTTGTGAAAAATCAGTTCGATCCAGGCAAACGCCAGCGTAACACGGTTTCGCGGGAGCCGTGCAGCGAACCGGATATGAGACCGCTGCTGATTGCCGATGACTTTGCACTGACGCAAGAAATTGATACTGCGATTATGACGCTTGCCACGGCTGGCAACTTGTCTGGCACAAGCGTTTTGGTCGCCTTCGCCAAGGCGCGGTCTCATGTCCCGTCCGTACAAACACTGCGGGAAGTTATCGCCGTTGGGATTCATCTCAATCTCACCGAAGGGCCGGCATTGACCGCGCTGCCGCAGTTGACGCGGGATGGCCAGTTCACCGGTCTGCGCACGGTGATCATGCAGGCGGTTACCAGGCGCCTCGACATCGATGCGGTGACAAGGGAATTCACGGCTCAGATCGTACGGTTCCGGTCGCTCTTTGGTGTCTTGCCGGACATGGTCGACGGGCATCAGCATGTGCATGCGTTGCCAGCCGTGCGCCAAGCCACGTTTGCTGCGATTGACCAGACTTTCGGGCGCGAGATGCCTGCAGCGCGACCGCTGGTGCGCGATCCTGGTGCGTTTCCAGCCGGCGTTTCCGCGCAAGGGCGAGCGCGTTTCAAGGCATTGACGATCGCTGCGTTCACGCGCGGTTTTGGGCGAGATGCGCGCGACCGCGGCATGCTGACAAACAGCTCGTTCGCCGGCATTGCCGATCTGAACCGCGTTGATGCCGTTGGCGCTGAATTCGCGCAAGCCCTGCAAGTGCCCGTTCACGGCAAAACTCGCACGGGTGGCCATCTCGTGATGTGCCATCCAGCGACCGGGGGCAGCGACGCAATTGCACATCGCCGCTGTGCTGAATTCGACGCATTGATGCGTAATCCGAACTTGGCCGACGCCATTGCCCATCCGCAACGCGATGGCGATCACGCAATCGCCGCCTGGCCCGGCTTTGGTTACGCTTAGATCGTGCAGGCTGGCGTGCGTGCGCCTGCCACGATCGAGGTTTTTGATGGTCGCTGCAGCTATCGGTTCAGGCGATGCCGCCTCAACCGCACGAGCTCTGAAGTAAACACTTGAGGGTTCGGGCCTTTGCGCTCGCGCGATCCGCGGCCCTGAACTTGCGAGAACACGCCCATGGACCTGTCCACACGCGCCAAACAAATCCGGCATTTTGCTGGGTTCGTCGTGGCTGGCGTTTCAGCACTGGCAGTGGATGTCGCTGTTTTGCAAGCGCTTGTCTCGCTGGCTGACTGGCCTGCGCTTTACGCGCGATGTCTGTCGATTGCCGGCGCGATGGTGGTTTCATACTTCATCAATCGAAGCGTCACATTCGGCGTTCACACGCCGCCCTCGCTGCGTGAGTTCGGCACTTTTGCTGCCGCTTGCTGGCTGACGCTGACCGTCAACTACATCGTTTTCGTCGCGATCCTGACTGCCGTTCCCGGGCTTGTTGCCGGTGCGGCTGTGGTTGGCGCGTCATTGGTATCGATGTTCGTTTCTTATGTCAGTTTCAGATGGGGCGTCTTCCGCCCAGCGCAAAATCCGGCGGCGGCCAAACATCAAACCACGCAGGCGCCGAGCCTCGATACGGCGTCGCTGCAGGCGGAGAGCGGACGCCAATCATGACTGATTTCCATGGTGACCTCCCCATCATCGCGAACGCGGGTGCGTTCATCAGCCGGTACGATGTCGTCTTCTGCGATATCTGGGGTGTCGTGCACAACGGGCGTACCGCCTACGAGGAGGGTTGTGCCGCACTGTGCCGGTTCAGGCAGGCCGGTGGCACGGTTATTTTGGTGTCGAATGCTCCGCGCGCCAAGACGGCGGTCGCGCAGATCCTTGCAGAAAAAGGCGTGCCGGAAACCGCCTGGGACGACATCGTCTCGTCAGGCGAAATTGCCCGGGCGCACGTCATGGCACAGGGCTACAGCGCGGTGCACCACATTGGCCCCGACCGTGATCTGGACGTGTTCGACGGGCTGCCTATCGCGCGCGTTCCTCTGAATATCGCCCAAGCCATTTTCGCAACGGGTTTGATCGACGACCGCACTGAAACGGGCGATGACTACCGCGCGCGTCTCAAACCGGCGCGCCACCGGAACCTATCGCTGATTTGCGCGAACCCGGACCTGGTCGTTGATGTCGGCGGTACGCTGTTGCCGTGCGCGGGAGCGATCGCGTCGGTTTATGAGAGGATGGGCGGGCCGGTCTTCTGGGCGGGTAAGCCGCATGCAAGCGCCTATCAGATGGCGCACCGGGCCGCGCAGCGTTTGCGTCAGGGCGATATTGACCGCGCGCGCATCCTTGCCATTGGCGATGCGATGCGCACCGACATTGCGGGTGCTGCGCGCTATGGGATCGCGTCGATTTTCATTGGCCAAGGCATTCACCGCGACGAGGTTATGCCGGACGGCGCGATCAGGCCTGACGTTCTTGGGCGGCTCGTCGCAGACGCCGGCGTCAGGCCAACGGCCGCCATGGCCACGCTCGCCTGGTAGGTCAAGCTTGCGTTACTTCGGGGCCGGCGGCGCGGCTGAGAAGTCACGCAGGATCGTATCGGGCGAAGACGTGTTGTGCCGAGACGGCGTCGTGCGGCCGATCCAAACGGTGCGCGCGCTGGCGGATCTGAATTGCATGACCGGGCTTTCGACCCAACCCTCAGGCGCGCCCTGCCTGGCGACCGGTCGATAAGCCACGCGGGCGGCATCGTTATTGAACTCAGTCACGTACATGGACCGGACCATGGCAAACGGCTTGCCTGTGATCGCGCCGTCGAACGTCACGTCCAATACGTGCTTGTTTGCATTGACATCGACCATGCGCACAGCGGCCGATCCCCCGGCTGCGAAAGCCAGCGTGAACGTTTTGGATTTCGGTGCGAACCGGATGGTTTTCAGGGCCACGATCGGACGTCCGGCGTCTTCCACCGGTCCGATCAAGACAGAAGAGCCGAACGCTGTCAGATCCCGGCCCACCGGCGCCTTGGGCCGCAGCCGCCAGTAGCCGTCCTGGGGATACATGACGAGGACTTCTTCACCGCCCATCGGCCGGATCATCCAGACCTGGATCAGGTGCAAGTTGTCGAACGACTTACCAGCAATCTCAACCTTTGCCGTTGATGGCCGCCAGAATGTCGGGAAGGTCCATCCAACAACCCAAAGTGCAGGTTCCTCATACAGCGTCTGCCGGGTTGGAACCTTCACGCCAGACTGGAACACCGGATCACTGGCGAAGTCGCAGTTGGTCCAGTCGGCTGCGAAGCTATCGCGCGACAGACCTGGCAGGTAAGCGGGGTGGGCGGCTTCAATCCGGAATGCGCGCACGTCCGGCGACGTGAAAGCGATGGCGACATTGTCTTTTTCAGCGCACAGCACCGGTTCTGACTGGTTGTCGATCCGCACGGCGAGCCCGCCGGCCTGTTGCGCAACCGACGGGTGAACCAAGACCAGCATAAAAACGAGCGCCAGCAGGGCTTGCAAAATCGTGTGGACAGAGCGGCCCGTTCCAACAAGGCGGCGGATTGTCAGCATGTCGCCTCATCGCGCAAGCGCGCGTAGATATCGCCGGAGTTGGCCGCCGCCGGCAATTCCAACAGCCATGCGCGCACGTCGGCGACCGGCTTCCAAGTCGGCCAAACCAACTGATGGCTTTCCCCGAGCGCTGCATTGAATTCATAGCGGCCCAATGTTGCAAGGCGCGCCAGCGCGGCCTCGGCCACATCGCGCTGGATCAGTGTGAACTCAAACGAGATCAGAGGCAGCGCCTGGCTCAAACCAGCAAGAACGTCGGCTTCATAGCCCTCAACATCGATCTTCACGAAGTCGGGGGTGCCGAACTCATCGATCAGCGCATCGAGCGTGGTGACCGGCACGTCCAGTGTCTCGCTCCACACCTGCTCACGCCAACCGTCGGCATCGCGCGCGGCGGCGACGAACGCGTCCGACAACGTGGCCACGGTTGGGTTTGAGAGATTGACCCGCAACGGCAACGTGCCGATCGCACGTCCGCAGGCGGCATTGACGATCAACACATCGGTGTCGTCGCGATACATGGCTTGGATGGCGCTTGCGCACAGCGGCTGGGGTTCGACAGCCACAACTTTTCCACCTGCGCGGCGCAGTGCCCCAATTCGGTCGCCGACATGGCTGCCAATGTCAAACGACAGCGACGGGCGGCCAACGATCGCGGCCAGCAGATCGTCCATCCGCACCGTACGATCAACATCGCCGTAATAGGTGGCGAGTGAAGATCGAAGTGACGCGTACCCCGGGTCGTCGGCAAGCGCCGCGGCCCGGTCCGCGGCTTGTTGTGCCGTCATCTGGTCTCCTTGCCAGCGGAACGGGACAGGTCTGGCGCGGGCGCCAGGGGACCATCCGATGCCTGGTGGCGCCGGGGCGCTCATTGCGCGGCCCCGGAATGCGGTACGCCAGTCAATGCGCGAACCTCGGCCGGCGTGTCGAATTCTTCCGGCGTTCCGCACAGGCGCAGCCATGCAAAGACCCGTCCAAGGGTCGGACTTGCGGTGATGCTTGCGAAGGGGACGGCAAGCAGATAGCCGGCGGTCAGCGGAAGCGACCACAACAAGGTCTGCGGATTGACCCAGTAGAGCGCGCCGCACACAAGCGCACCGAACACCAGCTGCGGCCACATCGCTTTGGTTGCCGTCAGCAGGGGCAAGCCATGCGCATCACGGGTCTGGCCCGACCAACGTACCCGAACGCCAAACAACAGACCGATCATGAAGATCGATGTGCGGATCGTCGACACGGCACCTTGCAGGAACGAGAACACCAGTTCGACCACGGCGCCTGCGGTAAACCGCAACCAGCCTCCATAGCGTGCAACGCCACCCTTCGACAGCATCACATCCAGCAATCCGGCAATCTTCGGGCTCAAGTACATGGCCAGAAACGTCAGGTAGAGCCCGGCGGCGAACGCTACGGGGAAATCGGCCACGGTCGCAGCATCGGCCGCCAAGGCTGGCAGCAGGGCAATGATGACCGTCGAGGCTGGGATCGCCAGAAACATGAGCATGGCCCAAATGAGCTGGAAACGGCTCATGGTCTTGAGGCCCTTCAGCCCGACGAGCTGGCCGTACTGCATATTGCCCTGACACCAACGGGTATCGCGCGCCATGAATTCAACGACGGTCGGCGGGTTTTCTTCCCACGATCCACACTCTTGGGGCAGCACGCGGACTTCGTAACCCGCGCGGCGCATGAGCGTGGCCTCGACCTGGTCGTGGCTCATGACGTGGCCGCCGAACGGACCGGCCCCACGCAAAGTCGGCAAGCGGCAGTGTTTCGCGAACGGCCGCACCCGCACCAAGGCGTTGTGGCCCCAGAAGGGTCCGCAGTCCGCAGTCCACCAAGCTTGGCCCATGGTGTAGGCGCGCATGCCATGGCGCATGCCGAACTGGAAAATCCGGGCGAACGCGCTTCCCGTCGGCAAGCCGACAACAAGCGTTTGGAGAATGCCGATGCGGCGGTGCGTCTGCATGATGCGCACAAGGCGGATGATGGTTTCGCCCGACATCAGGCTGTCGGCGTCGAGCGGCAGCATGAAGTCGTAGTTACGGCCCCAGCGCTCGCAGAAGTCCATCACGTTGCCGGCTTTGTAGCCGGTGTTTTCGTCGCGACGGCGATAGACAATGCGTGCTGCATCGGCGGCCGGCACCGTCGCTTGCCATGCCGCAACGAGTTCTTCCTCGCGGCGTGCCACGTGGGGGTCATTGGTGTCGCTGAGAACAAAATAGCTGAAGCGCTGGCCGTAGCCAGTGCGATCCAGGCTGTCCTTGACGATCTGGAGGCGATGCAACGCCCGCGCAGGATCCTCATTACGCAGCGTCATCAAGACCGCAGTTTGCGATGTCACAGGACGCGGCTCTTCGCCGGCAGCCGCATACGGCGCAACGGCCGCTAGCGGGTCGCGCGTGGCATGCAACAGCGTCAGCCCGATCACGGCATTACAAAAACCAAGGACTGTCCAAGGTGCAGCAAGTGCGAACGCGGCGAGCGCGATGCCGTCGACAACCGTCCAACCGCCGAAACTCAAAACGTAAGCGACCGCGCCCATCAGCGCGCCGTAGGTCACAATGGCGGCCAAGGCGACGGCAATCCGCCGCCTTGCGATCTGGGCCATAGACTGGCGCCCACGGCGTAGCGTACGGAAGGCGCCTGCGTGAGCGTCGATGACCGCTAAAGGCTCAAGTGTTTGGCTCATATCGTCCCATGCTCAGTTCGCGGGTTTTGCCCGTCTCAACCGTTCTGCGCGGGTTTGCCCACGCTTGTGTTCATTTCGCCGTGACAACGCGTGAACCGGGAATACGTCTCATGCCGGAAACACCGTCAGTGCCGCTGAAAGCGACCGCGCTTTGGTACGTGGATCGCGGTCGTGCAGCTCTCTTGGAAGAAACGCTGGGGCCCCTCACCGAAAGCGATGCTCTCATTGCAACGCGCTACAGTGCTGTTAGCCGCGGAACAGAGCGGCTGGTTTATCTTGGCGCAGTCCCCGAAACGGAATGGTCCCGCATGCGCGCGCCATTCCAATCGGGCGATTTCCCTTTCCCGGTCAAATACGGCTATTGCGCGGTCGGCGTGGTGGAGAAAGGCCCACAAGCTCTTGAAGGACATGTGGCATTTTGCCTGCATCCGCATCAGGACAAGTTTATTGCGCCGGCGAGCATGTTAATGCCCGTTCCCGCCGGAATTCCTGCAAAGCGCGCGACACTTGCAGCGAATATGGAGACCGCGCTCAACGCCCACTGGGACGGCGCGACCCAACCTGGAGATCGCGTAATTGTGATCGGAGGCGGGATCGTCGGCTTGCTCACGGCTTACCTCGCGGGGCGGATTCCAGGCACAAATGTGACGCTGGTTGATGTGGCAACCACGCGTGAGCCTCTCGCAAAGGCTCTCGGCGTCGCCTTCGCGCGGCCTGATTCGGCGCCAGCCGGCGAAGCCGATGTCGTCTTCCACGCCAGCGCAACCGAGCGCGGGCTGCAGTCGGCGATCGATTCGGCTGGCCTTGAAGGCCGAGTTGTCGAGATGAGCTGGTTCGGCGCCAAGGAGGTCAGCATCAGCCTGGGCGGCGCGTTCCATTCAAAGCGCCTTAAGATGATTTCCAGTCAGGTCGGGCACGTGCCCGAACATCGCCGTGCGCGCTGGTCGTTCCGTCGGCGCCTTGCCAAAGCCATGGAGCTTTTGGCCGATCCCGTGCTCGACGCCCTCGTTGAGACCGAAATTCCCTTCAAGAACGCGCCAGCCATGCTGCCGGCGGTATTCGCAGACCAATCGACGGTGCTGGCCCCTGTGCTCAGCTATGACGCCGCGCGCTGAACGAGACGACCGGCATCCGCGTTCTAACGAGCTGTCATCAACGGAAGGTCCAATATGTTCGCTGTCGAAGTCCGCGAAGCCATCATGATCGCGCATAGCCTGCCCGACCCATTCTTTGGGCCCGCCGCCAACAAACACGGCGCGACATTCGTCGTCGATGTCGCCTTTTTCCGCGAAACGCTGACCGCTCACAATGTGGTCGTCGACATCGGCCGGGCCGGAGATACGCTCAAGGCCATTCTCAAGCCGCTCGGCTATCAGGACCTCGACGAGCTTGCGCAATTCGAAGGCCACCTCACGACGACGGAATTCCTGTGTAAGCACATATTCGATGAGATGATCGCGGCGATTGAACGGGGCGATCTGGGACCGGGATCGGAGGGACTTGCCAAGCTTCGCGTCACGCTTGGTGAGACGCATCTGGCGCGCGCCTGGTTTGAAGGGCCGGTGAATGCTTGAGGTCTGGTTCGCCATACCCGGCGATCTTGCAGCACCGACCGGCGGATATGCCTATGCGCGAGAAATCCTCGCGCGTTTCGCCGACCACGGCATCGCAGCGCATCATATCGCCTTGCCGGCAGGCTATCCGTTTCCAGCGCCGAACGACCTTGCCGAAACGGAACGGCTGATCAGCGAGGTGCCGCGATCTGCGCCGTTGATGATTGACGGCCTCGCGTTCGGGGCGATGCCGACACCGCTTGTTGCCCAGATACCGCAGCCCTTGGTTGCGCTGGTTCACCATCCGCTGGCTCTCGAAACCGGCCTCACGACCACGCAGGTCGCTGAACTGGAGCGCAGTGAGGCAGCTGCTTTGAGTTTTGCCGACGCCGTCATCGCGACAAGCCCGACGACGGTTCAAACGCTGGAACGCGAATATGGCGTGCCCGCCGGCAAATTGATCTCAGCAGAGCCCGGCGCACCAAAACCAAGGCGGGCATCGGGGTCAGGACCAAACGCACAATCGGTCGCGTTACTGGCGGTCGGCGCGGCCTCTCAGCGCAAAGGCTACGACCTGCTGATTGAGGCACTGGCCCGGCAACCACGCGCGGGATGGCACCTGACAATTGCGGGATCGCTGGAGCGTGCGCCGCAAGTTGTGGGCGCACTGAAAGACCAGATCCGCATGCGACAGCTCGGCGACCATGTCCACCTCGTTGGCGCCGTCAGCGATCGTGAGCTCGATGCGCTGTTCGACGCGTGTGACCTGTTTGTCCATTCGGCCCGATACGAGGGCTACGGCATGGTTCTGACTGAAGCCCTGTCGCGCGGGCTTGCGATGGTCGCGACGACCGGCGGAGCTGCGGCGCAAACTGTCCCTGATGGTGCCGCGATGAAGGTCCCGCCGGACGATGTCGATGCTCTGGCGCGTGCGCTCGACACTTTAATTGCGGACGAAGTCGCGCGTTCGGCGTTGTCGGAGCGGGCATGGGCTGCGGCGGCTGCCTTGCCCACTTGGGATGATACGACTGCGGCGATTGCGCAGGTCTTGAAAAAGGTGGCGGCATGAGCGGTTTCGATCCGGCATGGCTTGCGCTGCGTGAGCCTGCGGACCACGGCGCGATCAATGCCGAGGTACGCCGCGCGTTGACGACGCGGTTGCGCGCCCGCGGCAATGGAGGCTTGCGCATCGTTGATTTGGGATGCGGTTCAGGTTCGAACCTGCGGGGACTTGCGCCCTGGCTTGCTGGTTCTGCCCAGCACTGGGTTTTGGTCGACTACGATCCGGCTCTGCTGGCCCATGCCCAAACGCACCCACTGCCAGATGTCCTGGGGCTGACCTTTGAAACGCGCGAGGCCGATTTAAACTCCGCCGATCTCGACGCGCTATTTGCAGGTGCGGATCTTGTGACGGCAGCGGCCTTTTTCGATCTGGCATCGCGTGCAACCGTTGATGCGATCGCTGCCGCAACGGTCCGCGCAGGGGCCATCTTTGCTACCGTGCTCAGCTACGATGGAGTTGCTGCGTTTCTGCCGCCGACACCGACGGACGGTGACATGTTGCGCCTATTCAATACCCATCAGCGTACGGATAAGGGGCTCGGCGCCGCGCTTGGTCCTGATGCAACCGATGCGCTTGAGCACGCTTTCCAATCCGCCGGGTATCGCACCCAGCGCGGTGACAGCCCTTGGGTGTTGCGGGATCCCGACCAGGCCGACTTGCGGTTGGCGCTTGAACGTGGCTGGGCGGCTGCTGTCGCGGAGACAGGTCAATTGCCGGCGGACACAATCTCAGCTTGGCTTGATGCGCGCGCATCGGTTGGCGATGCGGTGACGATTGTCGGACATGAAGACCTGATCGCCTACCCCTCAGCTTGACGACGTCGCCAAATCGTCAGGCGTTATCACCGCGCATGCGCCCATGGGTCATGCGCACAAGCACGCTGTCACGCTTGACGAAATGATGGAAAATGGCGCCGGCGATATGCAGGACGATCAAGCCCAAGAGCACTTTGACAAGCACGCCGTGTACGGCGAAAGCCTGGGCTGCCAGATCTTTGTCCGGTCCGACCAACGCGGGCAGCTTCAAGCCGAATAGCGTGTCGAGTGCGGGGAAGGCTGAGACCCCGATCCAGCCGGTCAGCGGCACTGCGACCAGCAGGCCATACATGGCCCAATGGGTGACATGCGAAGCCCAGGCCTGAAGCGGTGTTATGCTTGGCTCATCGGCAGGGGCGCCGGCGAAGCCGCGATATCCAAGTCGCAAGATCACCAGCCCAAGCAAGATGAAACCGGCAAGTTTGTGCGCGGAGTACAACGCATTCGTCGTGGCGTCCCAGATTCCGAGATCCTTACCGCGGTAAGTCATCGCCATCCCGACCGGAAACAGGCCGAGCAAAAACAACGCGGTGGCCCAGTGAAAAAAACGAGCCGTCGCTGAGTATCCGGTGCGGGCCGACATCTCTTTAGCACTCCTCATTTTCACTGGACCATTCCAGGTTGACGTGCGCTTGCGTGCCATAATCCCAGGTCTTGATGGTCGCTGTAACTTTCGGTTCAGGCCATCCCGCCGAAACCTTATGACCTCTGATGCGCGGCGGTGTTGGTCTCGCCCGCGCGCGGCTTCATTTGACAATCGAAAAGCACATCACCCCCAGGCAATGGCACGGCACGCACCGACGGTGTGATCGCTTCTGCAATCCGCGCGATCGGCCTCAGCGTCAAGCCAGGCGTGCCTGAGCCCAGGATCATCGGGCCAACAAGCAAATGCAGACGGTCAACAGCGCCGGCGTCGACGAACCGTGAAATGGTCGTTGCACCGCCTTCGATCAGAAGCCGCCGCAAGCCCCGCTTGAAGAGGGCTTTGACCACGCTTTCAGGATCCAGCCGGCCATCGCGCGACGGCATTGGCATTGTTTCGCAGCCCATGGGCGCAGGCTCGCGATGCGTCGCATCGTGATTGGCGGCCCGCACAAGCACGCACGCAGGACCGTCGTCGTGGAACATGCGTGCCGCGGCAGGGGCACGGCCTGAAGGATCAATGATCACGCGGACGGGACTTTCACCGCGCACGCGCCGGACCGTCAATTGTGGGTCGTCGGCAATCACGGTGCCAACGCCCACGACCACCGCGTCGACGGCTGCACGCAGTTTGTGGAGATGGTCCAGTGCCGCAGAGCCGTTGATCCAACGGCTATCGCCTGTCTGGGTCGCAATCCGACCGTCGAGAGACTGGCCAAGCTGAGCGACGACGAACGGCTGCGCGGTGTCGGCACTGACGATCTCCGCAATCAGCTCATCGGCCGTACCTTGCCAGGTCAGGTCTGCGTCGCTCATCCACACTGTCCTTTTCCAGGATCCAACGGGCCCGCCGGGGACAACGAAGCGATGCCGATCACCTTGGCATCCGTTTTCGTCTTGCTGTGCCCGAATGGCCCGCGTACGTCCACCACGCGACATAGACACACCACAGTCGTGTCCGACCTGAGACTGCGCGGCCGTGCGGTCCGGGGCGGAATACGTGAAATCAAGATCGGGGCCGGCGCGGTCCCAGGGGGCGGGTGATGGTCACATCGCACGTAATGCTGCGCGACATCGATACCGTTGGGGACGATGACGGCGCGTGGCCGTTGCTTCCCGTGGCGCTCGGGCTGGCGGCCTTATGGTTCATCCTGGCCTGGCCGTGGCTGTCTGGCACGTTCACCATTCCCTGGGACGGCAAGGCGCATTTCGCGCCTCAGGTCCAGTTCCTGGCCGCGTCCATCGCGCGTGGCGAATGGCCGTGGTGGACGCCAAACGTGTTTGCGGGCCATCCGCAAATTGCCGACCCCCAATCGATGATCTTCTCGCCGCCAATGCTGTTGCTCGCGGTTGTCGATCCCGCGCCGAGCCTGTGGGCCATCGACTTGACCGTTCTACTGACGGTTTTGTTTGGCGGCGTCGGTGTGCTGGCCTACGCGCGCCATATCGGTTGGCTCTGGCCGGCGGCCATGATCGCGGCGCTTGTGTTCATGTTCGGCGGATCAATGGCCTGGCGGCTGCAGCATTTCGGGCAGGTGATGAGCTTGGCCTATCTGCCCTGGGCGCTCCTTGCGATCAATCTGGCGGTCGGGCGCGGTTTTGTTGTTGCGGGCATTTTTGGCGGCCTATTTGCCGCGCTCATTCTGCTCGGTCGCGATCAGGTCGGGTTGCTGTCAATCTACGTGCTGATTGCCTATGCGGCGTACCAACTTTTCGCCGACGGCGCGATGGAAGTCCTGCCCCGGACGTTCCGTGCACTTCCCGCGATGCTTGCCGGCATCGTGACGGGGCTTGCTGTCATCGCTGTTCCTTTAATGCTGACATTAGCGTTTGCGGCCCATTCGCAGCGCCCGTCCATCGATTTTGATGGGGCTGGAGCAGGGTCTTTGCACCCCGGCTTATTAATCACGCTGTTTTCGGCCAACCTCTATGGCGCGGCCGGGGAGATGATGAATTACTGGGGCCCGCCTAGTCTGATCTGGGAAAATACCGGGCTTTTCATCGCTCAGAATATGGGCGTGATTTACATCGGCGCGATCCCGTTGATCGCGTTGGGGATCGGCGTCGTCCGCGGTTGGGTTTTCGAGGTGAAAATTATGTTTTTCACCATCGCTGCCGGCGTCTGTTTGGTTTATGCGCTCGGCTGGTACACGCCGGGGTTTCGGCTTGCCTACGAGGCCTTACCCGGCATTGACAAATTTCGCAGACCCGCGGACGCGACCTTTCTGGTCGGCGCGCTTGCCGCGTTCGTGGTCGGTTGGGTCGTCAACCGCGCGCTGGCGATCATCGATGCCGGCAACGGTGATGGTGAAGGTGGATTGCTGACGGCTTTGACGGTGACGACCACCGGTCTCGCGATTGCGATTGCGATCGCCGTTTACTGGGGCCGGCTTTATGGCGCCGTGGGCGATATCGTTTTCAGTTTCGTGACATTTGCGGTGATGATCGCGATCGCAAGCCTTGCGCTTTGGATCCGGCCGATCCGGCCGGTGACCGCGGGCATTGTCCTCAGTGCAGGCGTCGCAATGGACCTGGGCGTGCACAACGGACCGAACGGTGCCAACGCGTTGCCAAGCTCAGCCATTTCCATGCTGGAGCCGGACACCGCCAATCGCACGGTCCGCACGTTGCAGTCGCTTGTGAATGAGACGACCACGGCCAACATGCGCCCGCGCGTGGAATTTGTCGGACTTGGCTATCATTGGCCAAACGCGTCACTGACGCACGGTTTTGAAAATACGCTTGGGGCCAATCCCGTTCGGCTATCTTGGTTTGCTGGCGCAACCGGCGCCGGCGATACCGTTGCACGGTTCGATCAGCGCGCCTTTTCGGCCATGATGCCCAGTTACACGGCACCTCTCGCGCGGTTGTTGGGTTTGACCTACGTGGTGACAGGAACGCCTCTTGATACAACGTCTGGGCCCGGCAGAGGGTTGTCGCTGGTTGCCGAAATCGGACCACGCCGGATCTATCGCACCCCAGCACCGCTCCCGCGCGTTGTTTTTGCGACACGCGCGATCGCTCGGGCTGGCGATCCGGGCGCGGGCCAAGCGCTTCCCGACATCGATTACTTGACGACCGTTCTTCTTGCTCCTGGAAGCAACCCCGATGAAACGGGGGGAACAGGCAAGGTCACAATCCAGAACTATCGCAACACACAGGTTGTGCTGTCGGCCGACAGCACGAATGGCGGCTGGGTCGTGCTCCACGACGTATGGCATCCCTGGTGGCGCGTCACGGTCGGCGGCAAGCCGGCACGGTTGCTGCGGGCCAATGGGCTGTTTCGCGGCGTCCGCGTACCGCCGGGTGCGCAAACGATCACGTTCCGCTTTCATGCGCTTGAGGGGGCGTGGGCGGATTTGTTCGGCGGTGGCCCCCGCGCTGCTGCCGATACGTCACGGCCGGGGGCGCTTTGACCTTTCTGCAAACCTATCTGAGGGCGCTTGGCTTTCTGGCCCAAGAGCGCGCCGCCACGCTGTGGTTGTCGCTGGCGAGCGCTGCGATCGGCCTGATCCAGATGCTTGAGCCGGTTCTGTTCGGTATCGTCGTTGATGCACTCAGCGCCGGACGGCCGCCATGGAACGCCATCGGGCTGTGGGCTCTACTTGGCGTGGCCGGAATTCTGGCAAGTGTCGCGGTCGCCGTGCTGGCCGACCGGCTTGCACACAGGCGGCGGCTTGCAGCCATGCACGCAACGTTTGAGCAGGCGCTGACCTTGCCAATCAGCACGCATGGCGATCGCGGGACCGGCACAATCATCCGTACCATTGTTGCCGGTGCCGATGCCCTGTTTGGAACGTGGCTGTCGTTCCTGCGGGAGCAATGCACAGCCGTGGTCGCCATCGTTGTCCTCACGCCAGTTGCGTTCTGGATGGAGTGGCGGCTGGCGCTGCTTTTAACGGCGCTTGCGCTTGCCTATGCCATCGCAAACGTGATTGCCGTGCGGCGTACAAGCGGCGGGCAAACGCACGTTGAGCGCCACCACATGGACGTATCGCAGCGGGTTGGCGATGCGCTGACCAATGTGGCTATCGTCCAAAGCTACACGCGGCTGCAAGCTGAAAGCCGGGCCTTACGCAGCGTGATGGACGATTTGCTGTCCGCGCAGTATCCCGTTCTGACTTGGTGGGGCATCCTGACGGTTCTGACGCGGGCTGCCTCGACCGTGACCATGGTCGCAATTTTTGCCTATGGCGCGGTATTGGCCGGACGCGGTGAAGTCTCGGTCGGCGATATTGTCAGTTTCGTTGGATTTGCGGGTTTGCTGATTGCCAAACTCGACGTGCTGACGAGTTTTGTTTCACGCGTCCTGTTGCAGGCGCCAACCATGCGATCGCTGTTTGAACTGATGGATGATGCCCCAGCGGCCATTGATCCGCCAGGTGCGCCGGCGCTGGCCGTGCCGCATGGCGAGATCCGCTTTGAGGGTGTGAGTTTGCGCTATCGCACCGGCGCCGATGACAACGAGGCAGGGCCCGGCGGCGATGGTGTGTTCGACCTCGATTTTGTGGTCCCTGCCGGTGCGACCGTTGCACTTGTGGGGCCGACGGGAGCGGGCAAAACCACAACGGTCGCGCTGTTGCAAAGATTGCGCGATCCCGATGCCGGCCAAATCCTGATCGACGGACAACGTATCGATCGTGTTTCGCTTACGTCGCTGCGCGAAAACATCGCCGTCGTTTTTCAAGATGCGGGTTTATTCAATCGGTCAATCTTGGAGAATATCCGAGTTGGCCGGCCAGACGCCAATCAAGCCGCAATCGAAAATGCGGCAAGCCAAGCCGAGGCCACTGACTTTATTCTACGAAAGCCCGGCGGTTACACGTTTGTGGCGGGCGAACGCGGGGCCGCGCTCTCGGGTGGCGAACGCCAACGCATTGCCATTGCCAGGGCCATCCTCAAGGACGCCCCGATCCTTGTTCTGGATGAAGCGACCAGCGCACTTGATACGGCGACCGAAGGCGCAATCAAGCGGGCGCTCGACCGGGTGCGCGCCAATCGGACAACGTTGATTATTGCCCATCGCCTGTCGACGGTGGCCGATGCCGATCTGATCTTGGTGCTGGAGCGCGGCCGGATCGTTGAGCGCGGCCGCTTTGATGAGCTTGTGGCGCAGGGCGGGTTGTTTGCCCGGCTTGTTCGCGAGGGCTCGCTGACGCAACCGGTCAAACCAAACAAAAACGGCGGCGCATGACCTGGCGCCGCCTGACCTCGTGAACTGCCGTCTGTGCCAAATCGGACCTGAGCAGCGACGTCGGTCACTGCCGCAGCCCCGTAAGGCTTAATGCATGTCGCAGCCTATATGCATGTCGCATCCAATCGGGGTCGCGCGCCAAAGCCGCAAAGCGGCCCGGGCCGTCGATGTTCGTGTTCGAAACATCGACACGA
>CAZOGY010000047.1:0-24121 GCA_964579305.1 uncultured Hyphomicrobiaceae bacterium | reverse complement strand
GGGCCCTCCGCGGGAGCGGGCCGTTTTCGTGTCGATGTTTCGAACACGAACATCGGTGGCCCGGGCCGCTTTGCGGCCTTGGGGCGTGAATCAGATTGGACGCGACATGCATTAACGCGTGCCAAATCTACGCGGAATGACATCGTCGGTTTTTCACAGCGACGATGGCTTCGCCTCGAAATGTGCACATCGCGACCTCGGCTGTGCCGCAATGGCTGCTCAGCGTTTGAAGTCGAAGAGCGAAGCGGCGGATCAATCGACCTATGCGAATTTTCAAATGGCTCATCGCGCTGTGCCTGATTGGCGGCGCGCTCTATCTGGTGTCACCATTTTATGCTGCCTGGACCTTGCACCGTGCGGTGGTGACGGCTGATACGCAGACGTTGCGCGACAAGGTCGACTGGCCTGCGGTGCGCCACTCGCTGCGCGAATCCATTGCTGCGTATTCTGATCTGTTGCCGGCGGCACGGCGGGCGGCGCATAGCGTGCGGCCCTCGATTTGGCAGCGGATCAAGTCAGCATTTGGCTATTCGATGCTGGACCGGTTTATCGACGCCTACATCACGCCAGAAGGGCTGCCCAAGTTGCATGGGCTGCACGAGCGGGGGCGAGGTCTTGCCGATGGCGTGCGGTCTGCGCGGCCTGGTTTCGCTGCTCTACGCGACAATCCCCAGCCTCGCGCGCTGCCGCTGCCACCTGCCAACCTGAGTGCGGAAGAAAAAGCGCTACTGCGCGATGACGATGGCTCCGACATTGACGATGGGCCCGAGGTTGCCGATCGCGCTGCACGCTCGCCAACGCAGCCGAAATCACAGCCGACGTCGTTCGATCAGGTCACAGTATTCTTGAAGCGCGTGCGCAGAGCCGCATTCTTGAACCCGTTTTCCGTAGAGATTGTCGTGCGTGACCGGCGCCATACCGACCGGTTTTATGTGTCGCGGCTGGATTTGCGCGGCACCGAATGGATCCTCGCTGACCTGCGCGTTATTCGCGAAGACCCACTCGGGGACGCATAATCGCGCCCGATTGGCGCGGCGCCACTCAGACTTGCGAAAGATTGCCGGCGCCATTTGCGCCTTCGACGATGGCTGTGACACCCATACCGCCGGCTGTGCAAATTGAGATCAGCGCCCGCCCGCCGTTTTCTCCAACCAGCTTGGCCGCGTTGGCCAGGATGCGCGCGCCGGTTGCCGCGAACGGATGGCCAAACGCAAGTGACGAGCCCTTGACGTTGAGCTTGGCGCGGTCGATGGCACCCAGCGGCGTGGACCGCCCAAGGCGGTTTTCGTTATAGGCGGGATCTTCCCAAGCCTTGAGCGTGGACAGCACCTGGGCCGCGAACGCTTCGTGAATTTCATAAAAATCGAAGTCCTGGAGTTGCAGCCCAGCACGCTCCAGCATTTTCGAAACAGCGATGGTCGGTGCCATCAACAAGCCTTCGCCGTCCACGAAATTATTGGCCTCGGTCTGAAACTCGGTGAGATAAGCCAGCACCGGCAGATCGTTTTTCTGTGCCCAATCTTCTGATGCAAGCAGGCAAGCGGCGGCGCCATCCGTCAGCGGCGTCGAATTGGCAGCCGATAAGGTGCCGCGTTCGGATTTCTCAAAAGCGTTGCGCAGCGTCGCCATGCGTTCCAGGTCAATATCCTCGCGCAAGTTATTGTCGCGGAACACACCGGCGTGCGGCGTCATCAGATCATCCATCCAGCCTTCAGCATAGGCAGCTGCAGCCTTCTTATGGCTGTCATAGGCAAGCTGGTCCTGCTCCGCTCTGGGGATGTGCCATTCTTGTGCCATCAGTTCGCAATGTTGGCCCATGCTCAGGCCGGTACGTGGCTCAGAAACGGACGGCGGCAGCGGCGCGAGTTCGCGCGGCGACAACCCCTTGAACGCGCCCAGCTTGTTCCAGGACCCCTTGCGCTGGGCCATATCGGTCAAACGCTTGGAAAACTTGGGAGAAAACACAATCGGCGCATCCGACGTGGTATCGGAACCAACGGCAATGCCATTTTCGATCTGACCCAACGCGATCTTTGCCCCTAAGCCCATCGCAGCCTGCAGACTGGTGCCGCAAGCCTGGATCATGGTCGTTCCCGGCGTCGTTTCGGCCAGTTTGGAGCCGATTGTGGCTTCACGCGCCAGGTTCCAATCGCGCGAATGGGTGACAACCGCACCGCCGACGACCTCATCGATATGTGTTCCGGCAAGCTCATATTTGTCGGCGAGCGCGTCCAATGTCGCCGTCATCATGCTCAAGTTGGACTGGTCGGCATAGAGCGTGTTTGAGCGGCAGAACGGAATGCGGACGCCGCCAACAACGGCGATACGGCGCGGATTGGGGGTCATGGCGGTTCGGGTCCTTGGGCTGCGCGAGACGCGCGTGGTGTCTTCGGTGCGATCAGCAAAGGTGCGATCGGCGCAAAGGCTCGATCGCGAAAGGCACAATCACTCAGCGGCTTCGCGGGGCGGCTCTGCACCGGCGTCGGCGGCGGCTTTGGCATTGCCGTGCGCCGCTGCGCCGTTTCCGCCAACGCTTTCATAATAGTGCAGAGGCCCGCCGCGGAACGGTGCGAACCCGGTTCCAAAAATCACACCCGCATCAACGAGATCTGCCGACGCCACAACGCCCTCGTCCCGGCAGCGTTCGCACTCGCGCAACAGCGGCTCTACCAGCGCCCGTCCAAGCGTTGGCAAGTCGCTCTTTTGGGAGATCTCAGCGCGTTCAGGCTTGCCGTCTTTCCATGTGTAAAAACCTTGGCCCGATTTCTTGCCGAGCTTACCGGCCTTTACGAGTTGGTCCATGCGCGAGCCATCGACGGGCTTATCGAGGATGTGTCCGACGTGCGCGCAGATATCCAGCCCAACGGTATCGGCCAGTTCGATGGGGCCCATGGGCATGCCAAAAACCTTCGCGGCTTCGTCGATGCGTTCTTTCTGCTCGCCCTCTTCCAGGAAACGCATGGCCTCAAACATGTAAGGCGCAAGCACGCGGTTGACGAGGAAACCGGGCACGCTCTTGACCACCAGCGGCGATTTCGCGATTGCCGCGACGAACGCGCAACCTTTGTCGATCTCGTCTTGCCGGCTTTGCGCACCGCGCACGACTTCGACAAGCGGCATCATTGCAACGGGATTGAAGAAGTGGATGCCAATCAAGCGGCCGGGATCGGCAAGGCCAGCCGCAATGTCCTCAATCATGATTGAGGACGTGTTTGTTGCCATCACCGCGCCGGGTTTTAATTGGGGCTCGATTTCACTGAGCACCTTTTGCTTGATCTCGACTTTTTCAACGATCGCCTCGATGACAACGTCCGCACGCGGGATCATCGCACCGTCGGGGTCGGCGATCAGTCGCGCTTTCGCGGCGGACAAGGCGGCTTCTGTGCGGAACTTGCGCTTCAACGTTTTCGACTGGGCTTTGATGCCCTTATCGATCTGCTCGCGCGATAGGTCCTGCAATGAGGCCAGCATACCGTTGGCAACGCACCAGCCGGCGATGTCAGCCCCCATGGTGCCAGCACCGATCACGTGGACGCGCATCGGTTTGAAGTCGATGTACTTTGGCGCTTGGGTTTTGAGAAGTTCCTGGAGATGGAAAACGCGGCGCAGGTTGCGCGAAGTCTCGCCCACCATCAGCGGCGCAAAGACTTTGGCTTCGTTGCGCTTCATTGCTGAAATGCTGCCCCCGAACTTGGCGAACATGTCAATCAGCGCATAGGGCGCAGGGTAATGGTCGGCGCGCGCCTTTTTGGCGACTTCCTTGCGCATGCGCGATACAAGTGTGCTGCGAAACGGCGACTTGGCGAGAAACATTTTGGTCGTGCCAGCCGGCTTTGATTTGCGCTTTTGCAGGATCGCCTTGCGCACGGCCCAGCGCAGTTTTTCCGGAAACGGGACAAGCTCGTCGATGTACCCGGCTGCGCGCGCCTGGCTTGCGCGCAAAAAGCGGCCGGTCAGCATATGGTCCATCGCTGCGATCGGGCCGGCTTGGCGCAACGAACGGGCCGTGCCGTGGAAGCCCGGGATCAGGCCGAGTTTGACTTCGGGAAATCCAACGCGGGTTGCATCATCGCGCGTTGCCACACGGTAATGACAGGCCAGCGCCAATTCCAGACCGCCACCAAGGCAGTAGCCGTGAATGCCGACCGCGACTGGGACCTTCATGGCCTCCAAGCGGTCGAAAAGCCCGGTCACCTCCGACAGCGCGGTGATGACATCGGCTTCCTTTTCAAAATCTTCGAATTCATTGATATCCGCACCGAGAATGAAGCTTGCGCTTTTGCCCGATAAAACGCCGAGACCACGGATCGAGCCGTCGGCAGCGCCGGCCTCGACGGCCTCCACAATGCGACCCAGTTCTTGCAAGGCGCGGCGCGACAGCGCGTTGGCGGAGTGCCCCTGCCGGTCGAACACCGCCCACGCGATGGCCTCGTGGTCGACGGTGAATGACCAGTCGACGAGGTCTGGCAGCGTCCCGGTCCTGCCAGATGCAGATGTACGAGCTTGGTCCGCGCTCTTGTCAGCTTCAGCGTTCATCTCAGCGTTCATAGCGGTACCTTTCATTGCCGGGCGGTCAGGCGCCTTACTCAGCCGCAGCCATCGCCGATGGCGTCTGCGGCTGCCGGTTGTGACCGGGCGACATGTAATTGGGACGGACTTCTTCGGGGTCGAAGTGATCAACGGCGATCACGCGGGCCGACAGGGCTTCTGCATCGCGCACGAGCTTGGCTTCGGCTTCTGTGACGATGCCTTTGGCTTGGGCCGCGGCGATCCAGTCTTTGCCGTGGAAGCGACGCAAGTCGCCTTTGCGCACAGCGCGCTCGATGCGCTTTTCTGCATCTTCAGCGGCAATGACTGCGGCCATCGCGGCTTCGAGAACGCCCGTCGCATCGTTGGGATCGTGCGTCACGTAGATGTCGCGGGTCAGCCGGTCACGGAATGCGCCGGGCTCGATCGCCGCCTTCACGACGCTGTGGCCCAGGGCATCTGACGCCGGCTTGTAGTGGCGCCCCATCGGGAACACGAGCCAACGCATGGCGATCCGCGCGCCCGTCACCGGGAAGTTGTCGATCGCGCCACGCAGCGCGGTCTCGAACCGGTCAAGGCCATTGGCCATGGCCAACGCGACGAGCTTTCTGTCTTCGGCTGGGCGACCATCATCTGAAAATCGCTTGAGCACGCAGGAGAGCAGATAAAGCTCCGAAAGCGCATCGGCGAGGCGTCCCGTGATCTTTTGCTTGATCTTCAAGCCGCCCCCGAGAAGCGCGACTGTGAGATCCGCCACGAGCGCGAAGTTGCGGCTTGCGCGCGCCAATTGGCGGTAATGCTCAGCTTCTGCACCGGCTTCCTGCGGCAGGCGTGCAAAGATGCCGCCCGTCAGATTGTGGAACAATGCGCCAAACACATTGGAGACGCTGAAAGATACATGCGCGAGAAACGCTTTTTCGAAAGCGGCCTGGCCGGACTTGCGATCCGCAGCCTGCGCGGCACGGATTTCATCATAAAGGTAGGGATGTGAGCGCAGAGCGCCTTGAGCAAACGTAATCAGCGTTCGCGTGAGGATGTTGGCCCCCTCAACCGTAATCCCAACCGGGACCATCTGATAGGCCGATTGCAGATAGTTTGATGGACCATCGCAAATTGCCTTGCCACCGTGCAGGTCCATCGCGTCATTGACGGATTGGCGCATGCGTTCGGTGGTCTGGTATTTCATAAGCGCGGAGATGACTGCAGGTTTATCACCGCGCGACACCATGGATGCGGTCACCGCGCGGGCAGCCTCGTTCACGTAGGCAACCTCAGCCATGCGGGCCAGTGGCTCTTCAACGCCCTGCATCTTTGCAACCGATAGGCCAAACTGCCTGCGCACCCGGCCGTAAGCCGTTGAGTGGCGCAACATCGCCTTCGCGCCCGCCGCTGCGGAGGCTGGCAACGATATGGCGCGCCCCGCAGCCAAGCACTCCATCAACATGCGCCAGCCCTGGCCGGCACGCTGCGCGCCACCGACCAGAAACGCCATCGGGATGAACACGTCGGTACCCCAGTTGGGTCCATTGGGGAACGCAGCACCGCATGGCAGGTGCCGGCGGCCGATATTGACGCCTGGGTGGTCGGCCGGGATCAGAGCGACGGTGATGCCGACGTCCTCTCCGTGCCCGAGGTGGTTGTCGGGATCAAACAAGTAAAACGCCAGACCAACCAGCGTCGCTTTCGGCCCAAGCGTGATGTATCGCTTATCCCAGGTCACGCGAATGCCGAGCGTCTCCTCACCGTTATGGACGCCTTTGGTGACGTAACCGACATCGCGCATGGACGCCGCGTCGGAACCCGACGTCGGCCCCGTCAGTGAAAAACAGGGAATTTCTTCTCCGCTGACCAAGCGCGGCAAGTAGTATGACTTTTGATGATCGGTCCCGTATTTCTCGATCAGTTCACCAGGACCAAGCGAGTTCGGTACCATCACGATCGTCACGGCGTCAGGTGAACGTGACGCGATCTTGCCTAGGATGAGCGATTGCGCCTGCGCAGAAAATCCAAGCCCGCCATGGGCTTTGGAGATCAGCATGCCGAGAAAGCCGTGCTGCTTGATGAAGTCCCAGACATGCTCGGGCACCTCGCGATTGGTGTGACGGATCTGCCAATCTTCAAGCATGGCGCAGAGTTCTTCGGTCGGTCCGGCCAAGAATGCGCGCTCTTCATCGGTCAACGTGATCGGCGCGACCGCATGGAGCTTCGACCAGTCGGGCCGCCCACCAAAAAGCTCAGCGTCAAAACCGACCGTGCCCGCATCCAGGGCTGCCTGTTCGGTTTGCGAGACCTTTGGCAGAACCTTGCGAACGATGCCGTAGGCGGGCGCAATCAGGAGCGCGCGTCGGATGGCTGGCACGGCCAACAGCGCGAAAACAATAGCTGGCAGCCAGCCGATGATCGTAGCAAAGGACAGTTGCGGGCTTACAAGAGCGCCATGCAAGAGGCCGGTCTGCCAGGCAAGCGTCACGATGGCGGCGCCGATCGCCCAGGCCCAAAGCGGGGCGCGACGCATGGCCAAGACTGTTGCGCCGCTCAGCGTCAACGCGATCATCAAAAACAGCGCCATAAAGCCCTCCGCAGAATTGCTTGCCCGTCTGCCTTTAAAATGTGCGTTTGACGGGCTTGTCACAACCACACGTCCACACCGTCAGCGCAATTGTGAAAGCTGAACGCAACAGATTGAAAATCCGTTGCTTTTTGTCCTGTTTTGCACGCTGAAGGGGAAGTGTGGGCAAGCGCGGCAGGTCAACTTGCGTGTCTGCCCAAACCGGACATTTACAAAATCGGCCGCATAGTCCGCTGACCAGAAGCGTGGGAGCGTAGACATGGCCGAAGCACAAACAGAACTGCAAGCCACGGTGATCCCTGGACGGGTCACAGCCGGTACGCTCGGGATTGGGGTGGCCGCACTCAGCGTCCTTTGCAGCGTTCCAGCTCTCGTGGTCATCAATGTTTTGCCGGCCTACGCGATCGCTGCGCTCGCTGCCACCGCGCTGTGCGCTGGCGTCCTTCTGTTTGAGGTGCTGAAGCAGAGCATGCCGCGGCGCCTGGCCTGCCGGCCTGAGGGCTTGCTGGTGAAAGCTTGGCTGTCGCAGTCGATCTATCCCTGGTCGCAGGTCGACACGGTCAAGTTGATCGCCGGCGGCGGCACGTTCGGCGATGACCCGCTTGCGACTGGCAAGGACCGGCTCGCGGTCGGCTTGTTTCTGAAGCAGGCGATGCCCAAGCGTAAAACGCGGGGCAAGGGACAGAGCCAGTCAGGCCAGCAACAGGCTTTGGCGAAAATTGATCCGGATCGTCCAGATGAAATCCTGGCCACCGCGGGCGCAGCGCTTGCGGAAAAACTCTTAAAGTTTTGCGAGCAAGCCAAACAGGCCAAGATCGCCAGCGAGGGGCGGGGGGGCAGTCGCTCACCGGTTGCGCGCATTGGCGGCGGGCAGCGGGCTCAGTTCCGACGCGCTGCGGCATGACCCAGCGGTGACCCAGCGGGCGCTCCCGATCCGCCGGCCACCGCGCGCGAAGCGGCCGATAGCCCTGCGTCGTCGCTTGACAGTCGGCGCGTGCAAACCCTTAAAAATGGGCGGAACAACCGCACCTAGGGAGAACGGCGATGGCCGAGGCACCAGTTCCAGCACAAACCGGTCCGTTCCAGGCCGAGCTGGAGGAGGGCAAATCGTACTTCTGGTGTGCGTGCGGCAAGTCGGCCAATCAGCCGTTCTGCGATGGTTCGCACGCGGGGACTGGCATTGCCCCGGTGCGCTTTGTGGCTGAAACCACTGGCACCGTGAACTTATGCGGTTGCAAGGATACCGACGATCCCCCGTTTTGCGACGGTTCCCATAACCTGCTGTGACGCCTGACTTGGGCGCTGGTGCACAGGTCGCCGATGACACGCCCAAGCGGTCTGTGTTCTGGAGAACCACCCGTGCGCTGCCCGGCTCCGAAATTGCGCAACACGCGTTGCGAATGCGCCGCAGAGCCTCTGTACGCCTGTGGCACAACGCTTTAAGACAATGGGAAAAAGCCCTGCCGTCTTGGCGCTCGGCACGCGCCTTTATCACCACAAGTCGATATCGCGCAAAGGCGCCCGGCCGGATGCCGCGGCAGCATGCACGACGAGGGAGATGCATGGAGTACTTCACCCAGCAGCTGATCAATGGGATCACGCTTGGGTCCATCTACGGGCTGATCGCGATCGGCTATTCGATGGTCTACGGCATCATCGGCATGATCAATTTCGCGCATGGCGACGTGTTCATGGTCGGCGCTTTTATCGCGCTGATCTTCATTTTGCTGCTGACGTCGATCGGGATGGCATCGGGCGCACTGCTGCTGTTGGCGCTTTTGCTCGTTTTGATGCTGGCGCTTGTGTTGACCTCTGTGTGGGGCTGGGTCGTTGAACGCGTGGCCTACCGGCCGTTGCGCGGGTCCTTCCGACTTGCACCGCTGATCTCGGCCATCGGCATGTCGCTGTTCCTGCAAAACCTCGTACAGATCATCCAGGGGGCACGGGTCAAACCGCTCCAGCCGCTGATCCCAGGCGGCTACACGCTGATGGAGAGCGAGAGCGGCTTTACTGTTCAGCTCTCAAACATGCAGATCCTGATCGTGGTCACCACGATCGCGCTGATGGCGGTGTTTACCTACATCATCACGCAGACATCGCTTGGGCGCGCCCAGCGCGCTTGTGAGCAGGACCGGACGATGGCGGCGCTGACCGGCGTCAACGTGGATCTGACGATCTCGCTGACCTTCGTCATCGGCGCTGCGCTCGCCTCGGTCGCTGGCATGATGTTCCTGCTCTATTATGGCGTGATCGACTTCTACATCGGGTTTTTGGCGGGCATCAAAGCGTTCACCGCGGCGGTCCTCGGCGGGATTGGGTCGTTGCCAGGCGCGATGCTGGGCGGGCTGATCATCGGGCTGATTGAGGTGTTCTGGTCGGCCTACTTTTCGGTCGAATACAAGGATGTTGCGGCGTTCTCGATCCTTGCGATCGTGTTGATCTTCATGCCGTCCGGCCTGCTCGGCAAACCCGAAGTCGAGAAGGTGTGAGGCAATGAGTGAGACCGCGCTTTCAAAGCCGGCTGCCGGTGCCGCACAGCCAAGCCTGTTAAACGGGCTGCTGCGGAGAGCTGGCATTGCCGCCCTCGTCGTCATGCTGCTGTGTTTCCCGCTGATCGTTTTTCGGTTGACCGAAACGCCGACGGGCAGCCTCGAAGTCGAAACGCGCTGGGACCTGGCCGGCGCGCTTATCCTCGCAGCTTTCGTGATCCAGTTCCTATTGTCGCTGACCGGCAGCCAAGGCGGACGGATAAGCGATGCGCTCAAACCGGTCGGGGCGGGGCTGAGCGCGATACTGCCGTATTTCGGGTTGGCGCTGATCGCGTTTGCCGTCGTGCTTCCGTTCATGCCTTTTTCCGATCGCTACATCATGGACTTGGCAGTGCTCGTGCTGACCTACGTGATGTTGGCGTGGGGCTTGAATATCGTTGTCGGCCTGGCGGGACTGCTGGATCTTGGCTACGTCGCGTTTTACGCGGTGGGCGCGTATTCCTATGCGCTGCTTGCCCAGCACTTTGGGTTCTCGTTTTGGATTTGCTTGCCGCTTGCCGGCATCCTGGCTGCCTTCTGGGGCATTCTGCTCGGGTTTCCAGTGCTGCGGTTGCGCGGCGATTACCTCGCGATCGTGACGCTGGCGTTTGGCGAGATCATCCGGGTGGTTCTGCTCAACTGGTATGAGTTCACCGGTGGCCCCGACGGCCTGTCATCGATCCCGCGTCCAGACTTCTTCGGGCTTGAATTCAAGCGTTTTGGCGATGGCACATTCCACAAGTTCTTCGGGCTCGACTATTCACCGCTGCATCGGATCATCTTCCTTTACTACCTGATCCTGATCCTGGCGCTGATCACCAACTACGTGACGATCCGGCTGCGCCGCTTGCCGATTGGGCGGGCTTGGGAAGCGCTGCGCGAAGATGAAATCGCGTGCAAATCGCTTGGTATCAACACCGTCACCACCAAACTTACGGCGTTTGCGATTGGCGCGATGTTTGGCGGGTTTGCCGGCTCATTCTTTGCTACCAAGCAAGGTTTTATCTCGCCTGAGAGTTTTACCTTCGTGGAAAGCGCGATCATTCTCGCGATCGTCGTGCTCGGCGGGATGGGCTCGCAAATCGGGGTCGCGATCGCGGCAATCCTTCTGATTGGCGGACTGGAATACCTGCGCGATGTGGCCTTCTTGAAGGTGATCTTCGGGGAAAGCTTCGACCCGAAACAATGGCGAATGGTGTTCTTTGGCGCGCTGATGGTGCTTGTCATGGTTTGGCGTCCGCGCGGGCTGATCGGTAACAGGACGCCCAGCGTCGCCCTGAAGAAGCGCAAGGCGATTGGCGCCGACCTCGTCCAGGAGGGGCACGGCTGATGCGACCGCCAGAAATCCATACGGCCAACGGACACCATGCGAAGGTGCCGCAACCGACCCGCCTTGACGACAAGCCGGGTCCCGACAAATCCGCTGCCAATCAGCTCGCCGACACCGATCAGCACGCGCAGGCACTCACGCCGGACAAACATGAGACTGCCGACGGTTCTGCTGCAGGCACCGCCCAAACCCGGCGCGCCGACATCAGCGATCCGGTTCTTCAGGTCGATCACCTGACAATGCGGTTTGGCGGCCTCGTTGCCGTCGATGATGTGTCGTTTGCCGCCCAGCGCGGTGCGATTACCGCGATCATCGGGCCGAATGGCGCTGGCAAGACAACGGTCTTCAATTGCCTGACGGGCTTTTACAAACCAACCGTGGGGCGCATTGCGATGCGGCGTGAAGACGGCCGCTCGTTCCTGCTGGAACGGCTGCCCGATCACGCGATCAATCGCGAAGCCGGCGTTGCGCGGACGTTTCAGAACATCCGGCTGTTTTCCGGCATGACGTTGCTGGAAAATCTGCTTGTTGCCCAGCACCAGCCGCTGATGGCGGCATCGGGTTTCACGGTTGGTGGCATCCTGGGTCTGCCGTCGTTCCGCCGGGCAGAACAGGCCGCCATCGACAAAGCGGCGGCTTGGCTGGAACGGATCGGCCTCATCGATCGTGCGGACGACGCGGCGGGCAACCTGCCCTACGGCGCGCAACGCCGGTTGGAAATCGCGCGCGCAATGTGCACCGGCCCCGAGCTGCTCTGTCTGGATGAGCCCGCGGCCGGCCTCAACCCGCGTGAGAGCGCGGAGCTTAACGCCCTATTGCTTGAAATCCGGGAGCGGGATGGGGTTTCGATCCTGCTGATCGAGCACGACATGGGCGTCGTGATGGGCGTTTCCGATCACATCGTGGTGCTCGACTACGGCAAGAAGATCGCCGATGGCACCCCCGAACAAGTCCGCAATGATCCACATGTCATTGCTGCCTACCTCGGGGTTGAGGACGAAGATGTTGAAACGGTTGAAGAGGAGATTTCGCGGTGAGCGAACCAATCCTCCAGATCCGTGGCCTTGAGACGTTCTACGGCAACATCCAGGCGCTCAAAGGCATCGATCTCGATGTGAACACGGGCGAGATCGCAACTATCATCGGCGCAAACGGTGCCGGCAAAACAACCTTGATGATGACCGTGTGCGGAAGCCCGCGCGCGCGCAACGGCACGATCCATTTCGAAGGGCGCGAGATCACGCGGCTGCCGACGCATCAGATCATGCACCTGGGCATGGCCCAGTCGCCCGAAGGCCGTCGAATTTTTCCGCGCATGACGGTTTTTGAGAACCTGCAGATGGGTGCGATCCTCAATCCGAAGGCCGACGAGACCTTCGATGCCGATGTGCGCCACGTCTACGAGCTGTTCCCGATCCTGAAGCGACGCGAAAGCCAGCGGGCCGGGACCATGTCCGGCGGCGAACAGCAGATGCTTGCGATTGCGCGCGCGTTGATGGGCCGGCCGCGGCTCTTGATGCTTGATGAGCCGTCGCTTGGCCTTGCGCCTTTGATCGTCAAGCAGATCTTTGAAGTGATCCGGGAGCTGAACCAGAACGAGGGCCTTACGGTGTTTCTCGTTGAACAGAACGCCTATCATGCGCTGAAGCTGGCCCATCGCGGCTACGTCATGGTCAATGGCGAAATTACGATGTCGGGCTCCGGCCAGGAGTTGCTCCACCGTCCCGAAATCCGTGCCGCCTACCTGGAAGGTGGCGCGCATTAGCGCGAGATCGGGCGCGGGCGCGGGCGCATCACGCGAATATCAGGCGACTTGCAACAAAGAAACGATCGGGCAGGATCTGGCAGAACGATGATCTATGAAAATTCACTGGCCGCGTTCCTCACGATCACGCTTGCTTTGGCCGGCGGCGCAGCTTGGCTGACCGGGCGCGCCATTGCACGAATCTGGAGCCCGATGTGGAAAGCGGTGGCTTACATGCTGCCGCTCACGCTTGCTGCGCGCTTTCTGCATTACGCGCTTGCCGACGGCGTCTCAATGGAACACTTTTTCGTATGGGGGCCGGAAACGCTGACCTGGGCCTATTATTACATCGTCAATTTTCTCATCCTGGCCGCCATCGCGGCGCTTGCCTACCAGACCACCCGGGCCGGCCAGATGGAAGCGCAATATCCCTGGCTTTATAAACGCACCGGCCCGCTGACCTGGCGCACGCTTGATGAAGCCGATCCGCAGTAACGGGTCGGGTCTGTGCGCTGTGCGCTGTGCCTTGGTCGGGCTTGCGAAAGCGCATGTAAAGGCGAGGTTGACACGAAACCACAACCTCTGCGCGTATCTCCTGCATCGTTCTCACGCCGTGGTCATGTTTTGGCCAAACCGGGCACTTTCTGGTCGCGCACCGTCTTCACCAATGTGTTAAGACGGGTGTTGCTGCCGGCTTGGTTCCGTCTCGATTGTTCCGGCGGCTGCTGAACCTGGGAGGTTTATCTCAATGAAAAAGCTCGCTCTGACGGCTGCGCTTTCGACCGCGCTGGCCGGCGCTGCGTTTGCTCAGGAAATTCCGGTCGCAACGATCGGCCCGATGACCGGTCAATACGCGTCGTTTGGTGCACAGATGAAAGCAGGCGCCGAACAGGCCGTTGCCGACATCAACGCGGCCGGCGGCGTCATGGGCCAACAACTCAAGCTCATCATCGAAGATGACGCTTGCGACCCGAAACAGGCCGTTGCCGGCGCCGGCAAACTGGCCTCACAAGGTGTCGCCCTCGTTGCAGGCCACTTCTGCTCGGGCTCATCGATCCCGGCTTCGCAGGTCTATGCCGAAGAAGGCATCGTGCAAATCTCGCCGGCTTCAACCAACCCGAAGCTGACGGACGAGCGCGCGGGCCCGAACGTCTATCGCGTTTGCGGCCGCGACGACCAACAGGGCGAAGTTGCCGGTAAATATATCGCGTCAACGTATGCCGGCAAAAAAGTCGCGATCCTTCACGACAAAACGGCTTATGGCAAAGGCCTTGCTGACCAGACCAAAAAGTTCATGAACGAGGCTGGTCTCACCGAAGCCATGTACGAAGCCTATACGGCCGGCGAGAAAGACTACTCGGCTCTCGTTTCCAAAATGAAGCAGGAAGCCATCGACGTTGTTTACGTTGGCGGTTACCACACGGAAGCTGGCCTCATCATCCGCCAGATGCGCGAGCAGGGCCTGGGCGCACAGTTGATCTCGGGCGACGCGCTTGTGACGCAGGAATACTGGGGCGTGACGGGCGATGCTGGCGAAGGCACGCTCATGACGTTCTCGCCAGACCCGCGTAAAGCCGCTGAAGCTGCCGACATCGTCAAGAAATTCCGCGACAAAGGCATCGAGCCGGAAGGCTACGTCCTTTACACCTACGCCGCGATCCAGGCGTGGAAACAAGCTGTTGAGAAAGCTGGTTCGATCGACCCTGAAAAAGTGATCAACGCGCTGAACTCGACGGAATTCTCCACCGTCCTTGGCAAGTTCAAGTTCGACGAAAAAGGCGACCCGAACCTGCCGCCATATAAGTTCTACAAATGGTCGAAGGGCACCTACGAGCAAATCAACTGATTTGCCGCTCGTGCTTTGAAACTGGAAAGGCCCGCTCAAACGGCGGGCCTTTCTTTATTTTTCGACCTGCTGGTAAATCGGCGAGCTCGCCATTTTCACGACGCTTCTTGTAAAATGTCGCGCTGTCGCCATCGCGGCACGTCGGTCGAGTGATTAGCGACCCTGGGATTGCGCCATGCACTCCACCTGGATTGCGCGTTCGACACGCTTGAGGTCTTCGGGGATCTCGCGACCGGCGGCGCTATATGCGTCCATCTGTTGGCGGACCGACTGATAGCAGGCGCGCGGGTCTTCCTTAATCTCGTCTTCACTGGGTAAATTCGGCGAACCCGTCTGCACGGCATGTGCGGGGGCTTGAGCGGGCATGTTTCACTCCCTGACGTTTTTGTGCCCTTCGAAAGCGGACCCAGCGCTTTTGGCGCCGCATCTTTGCGATCCGCTCAACCCAACGTAGTCCGTTGTGCGTCATCACCAAGCACCCCTTGGAACACCTGTGGCAAATCAACGCAAAATTGCTGCGGTGCGGGTCAAAAACGCTGTGGAATTTCGGCGGCGCGGGAGATTTTGCGGTGGTTTCTTTTGCAGTGCGCAATAATTGCCTTACGGAACGAAGCCGTCGCCAAAAAGGGCGTCGAATCCGGGTTCATTTGCCTGTAAGCGGTAGCTTATTGGCCACCAGCGCCCAGCCCTGCGCGCGAGGGCGGGCCCAACAGCCCCTAAACCGATGCCGCTCAATCTCATCACAGACATCGATGGTCTCACGGTCGGCCACGCAAGTGACCTCCAACGCATAAGTGGTGTCACCGTCGTTGCGGTGGCACGGCCCAATGTGGCGGCGGTCTCGGTGCGTGGTGGTGCGCCCGGCTCGCGCGAGCACGCCATTCTCGATCCCGTCCGAGGGCAAGGCAGTGTTGATGCACTTGTCTTGTCAGGCGGGTCGGCATTCGGGCTGGATGCGGCCGGCGGTGCGATGGTGGCGCTGTCAGAACGCGGGCGTGGATTTGCGGTCGGGCCTGTCACGGTGCCGATCGTTCCGCAAGCCATCCTGTTTGATTTGCTCAGTTCCGGTCAGCCAGCGCCGCCGCGCGCACCGGTCTATTGGGAACTTGGCAAGGTCGCGGCCGAAGCCGCACTCGCGCAGCATGATGGCGCCGACACAAATGCAGCCACCGGTTTCGCGCTTGGCAGCGTTGGCGCAGGCACCGGTGCAACAACTGCGACCCTGAAAGGCGGTGTCGGTTCCGCCAGTATCCAAGCGACGGGCGGGATCACGGTTGCTGCGCTTGCCGCGGTCAACGCCCTTGGCTCAGCGACCGTTGGGGAGGGCCCGTTCTTTTGGGCAGGCGCGTACGAGCAAGACGGGGAATTCGGCGGATTAGGGCTGCCCGCTCAAATTGAGACGGGCAGTCTCGCCTTGCGCCGGAAGGATCGCACGGTGCCCGCCACGACCATCGCAATTGTTGCCACAGATGCCGCTTTGGATCGCACCGGCGTCAACCGGGTTGCGCTGATGGCCGAGGATGGTCTGGCCAGAGCCATCCGCCCGGCACATGGGGCAATGGACGGCGATACCGTTTTTGCCGTCGCAAGACCGCTCAAACGGCTTGACGACGACACGGCCGACGTCACCGAGATTGGCGCGGCAGCGGCCGATTGTCTGGCCCGGGCGATTGCGCGCGGTGTCTACTGTGCAATGCGGCCCGGACCGGCGTATACCGGTCCTCCGACCTGGGCCGAGCGGTTTGGCACTGCGCCAGCCGCCCCATCTGACCCTGCTGGCGACGGGAATCAGCCGCTCGCGCCAGCGAACGGAGGAGAGTGATGTCGTCGACCCGCATCATGATCGCAGCGGCGGTGTTTGCCGTTCTCGGGCTGCTCGTATTGTTCAACCACCACCGTTGGCAGATGGTCGCCTCTTGCCACGAGCGCGGCGGGGTCTGGGATGGCGCTGACAGCCGCTGCCGCCTCATCCCGCGCATCATCATCCAGCGCGATCTGCAACGCAGTTGAGCGCGCCAAAATCTTTGGCACGTTGCTGAGAGCCTTCTCAATGAAAGCGGCCCGGGTTGTAGGGCGCGGGGTTGGTCAAGGGCTCATCGCCCGTGATCATCTGGGTGATCAAACGGCCGGTGACAGCGGCCATGGTCAAACCCAGGTGCTGGTGACCGAAGTTCGCCCACAGCCCGCTTTTGCCAGGGATCGGACCCACCGCCGGCAGCATGTCAGGCAAGCACGGCCGCGCGCCAAGCCACGGTTCGGGGTCAACGCGCTCTGCAAGAGGAAACATGTCGCGTGCAATCGGCTCGACCTTGGCGAGTTGTACCGGCGTCGGGTCGGCATCGCGCGGGGCAAACTCCGCACCCGTTGTCAGGCGGATCCCGCGCGCCATCGGTGTCATGACAAAGCCGTGGGTGACATCGAGCACCGGGTGGTTCAGCGTTGCATTCCCATCCGGCTTGAAATGCATGTGGTAGCCGCGCTTGACCGCAAGCGGCACCCGGACGCCTTGGCGGGCCAGCAGGTCGGCTGACCAAGGGCCGAGCGCAATCACGGCGGCATCGGCGCGGATCGGCCCCTCAATGTTCTGGACCTGCCAGCCCATGCGATCCGGGGTCCGCGTCAAGGTCATGGCATCGCCGGTGCGCATCACACCACCCCGCGCCTTGAAATGCGCTGCGTAGGCTTGTGTCAGCGCCTCTGGATCAGACAGCGATGCGACTTGCGGCATCAAGATCCCACCAACGAACTCTTCACGCAGGTTGGGCTCGATCTTTTCCAACTCATCGGGGTTCTTGACCGTGAAATCGACGCCGAAAGCCTCGTGAAGGCGGGACTGTTCGGCCTCGTCGCGATCGAGATCCTCGGTATCGCGATGAAGGCGCAGGTACCCTGTCCGCCGCAACATCTCGCTACAGCCGGCCGCTTCCATCAGTATCTCGTGTTCTTCAACGGCACGCATAACCAGTGGGGCCGCCGCTTTTTCGCCAGCAGACCGGCCACTTTTTCCTGAGCGGCGCCAATACTGCAGCAGCCAAGGGGCCAGCTTGAGAAGCGCGGTATAATGCAGGTTGGCTTCGGTCGATTGGTTGCGCGCGTACGTCAACAGCTTGGCCAGCTCGCGCGGCATCATATAGGGGGTAATCGCTTCGCGCTGGATCAGCCCTGCGCTGCCAAACGAAGTCGCTTGCCCAGGCGGCTGCCGGTCGACAAGCACGACGCCGCGCCCCGCCATTTGAAGATGCAGCGCCGTTGCCACACCGACAATGCCAGCACCGAGAACCATACAGTCAAATGACTGGCCGGCTGCTGATTGGCTCATGCACGCCCCCTTCCTGTGGCATTCGACCCCGCTTGTGTCTGAGCGAGGCGCGCGATCGCAACAACGGTTATCCTGAGGCGACGGTCGCGATTTGTCGCCTGCCGGTGGGTCTGATAGCGCTCGCGGCTAAACGCAAGGTGCCGACTGGTGTTCAGGCCTGAAAGCCTGGCCCTGTTGGCGGCAACGACAGACGAAAGACCGCCTGATGATCCCTCGATATACGCGGCCGGAGATGGCTGAGATCTGGACGCCCGAAAGCCGTTTCCGGATCTGGTTTGAGATTGAAGCACACGCGGCGACCGCGATGGCCGACCTTGGCATTATTCCGCGATCGGCCGCAGAAACCATCAGGGCAAAGGGCGACGCGGCAACGTTCGACATCGCGCGGATCGATGAGATCGAGCGGGAAACGAAGCACGATGTGATCGCGTTCCTTACGCACTTGGCCGAGCACGTCGGGCCAGAGGCGCGTTTCGTGCACCAAGGCATGACGTCATCGGATGTCCTGGATACCTGCCTCAACGTGCAACTCGTGCGCGCCGCCGACCTGTTGATCGGTGGTGTGGACCGACTGCTCGCGGCGTTACGCACGCGTGCATTCGAACACAAACTGACGCTGACGATCGGGCGCAGTCACGGCATTCATGCTGAGCCCACGACGTTTGGGATCAAGCTTGCGACGTTTTATGCGGAGTTTGCGCGGGCGCGGCATCGGCTCGAATTTGCGCGCAGCGAAGTTGCAACCTGCGCGCTGTCAGGTGCGGTTGGGACATTCGCGAACATCGACCCGCGCGTGGAAGCGTTCGTTGCCGAGGCACTCGGGCTGACGCCGGAGCCCGTTTCAACGCAGGTTATTCCCCGCGACCGGCACGCGATGTACTTCGCCGCGCTGGCCGTGGTTGCCTCATCGGTTGAACGACTTGCAACCGAAATCAGGCATCTCCAGCGCACGGAGGTGTTGGAGGCGGAAGAGTATTTTGCGCCGGGCCAGAAAGGCTCATCGGCGATGCCGCATAAGCGTAACCCGGTTCTGACGGAAAACCTCACAGGCCTTGCGCGGATCGTGCGCAGCGCGGTGATCCCAGCGCTGGAGAACGTCGCGCTGTGGCATGAGCGCGACATTTCTCATTCATCCGTCGAGCGGATGATTGGCCCCGATGCCACGGTCACGCTCGACTTCGCGCTTCATCGGATGGCCAGCGTCATTGAAAAGCTGGTTGTTTATCCAGAAAACATGCGCCGCAATCTGGACCGGCTTGGTGGGCTGCACAATTCGCAACGCGTGCTCCTTGCGCTGACACAGGCTGGCGTCAGCCGAGAAGACGCCTACCGGCTCGTTCAGCGCAATGCCATGAAGACCTGGGAACATGGCGCAGACTTTCTAGCCGCGCTCCAGGCCGACGATGCTGTCACAGAGCATCTCAGCGCCGCGGCTTTGGCGGAGATGTTCGACATGGCGTATCATACGCAGCATGTCGATACGATCTTTGCGCGCGTGTTTGGTGTGCAGGCCGACGCTTGATTGCCTGAACGGGGGCCATTGAGATGAAAGCGCGCGACGCCGATATTCTGGTCTTGCCCGGCTTGGGCGGCGGTGATCCCGACACCTGGTATTATCGCTGGATGCCGCGCTTGCGGTCCGCGCGTAAGGTTGAGCAACCTGACTTCTGGAAGCCCGATTTGGAGATCTGGCGGGGGAATGTGCTCGCTGCGATATCGCAAACCGAACGCCCCATCATCCTCATTGGCCACTCCGCCGGGGTACTCACGGCCGTCCATGCTGCCGCTCACGCACCACTTGGCCGCATTGGCGGTGCGTTTCTCGTGGCACCGCCCGATATCGATGCCTGCATGCCCGACTACCCGCAAATTGCCGCCCTTGGTCCGGCGCCGGATGCGGCGTTGCCATTCCCCTCAATCGTCGTTGCCAGCCGCAACGATCCGTTCTGCGCCTTCGCTGAAGCGGAAGGCTTTGCAAAGACATGGCATGCGCGGTTGATCGATGCCGGTGAAGCGGGGCATTTGAATGCCGAAAGCGGTCACGGGCCTTGGCCGGAGGGTTCGCTTGCGTTTGCCAGGTTCGTTGCTTCGCTTTGAAGCCGGCGTTCCAGATTTCAAAGCGGTATTTTGAGAAACACCGGCAAGGCTTTGCAAATGCCGGCAAGGCACTCTAGCTGACCGTGGCCTTGCCATGATCGTTTCGGATTATGGCGCCGATCTGAGATTTGGGCTGGCTTGGCGAGTGGCCGTCGCGGTCAAACTCGCAATGCCCGCATGCGAGAAAAGGATTCGCGAAATGTTGACCCGTTGCCTGTTTTCGATGGCGGCTGCGCTGTGCCTCCTCACCCTTTCGGCTGGAACGGCAAGCGTCCTGACCGCCACGACGGCGTCTGCCCAAGGTTCGCGGATTACGCCGTTCCCTTTGAAGAACAACGGACGCAGCTCGAACCTTCGCACAAGCAGACGTGGCGGCGTTTCAATCTCGGTCAGCTATCAGTTCTTTATTGAAGGTGCGGCGCGCTCAATCGCCGACCAAGCCAAAATGTCGGAAGACGGCCGGCGGGCGGTCTACACGCTGCTTGCGAAGGAATGCGAGGCGCTTTTGTCGACCATCGCGGAAAGCTGCGAAATCAGCCGGGCAAACGTGTCCAGCCAAATGAACTCGCAAGTGTCGCGCTATCGGCCGGCCGGCGTGCGCGTCTCGGGCTCGGCAACCTACCGCATTACGCTGAAGGGCCCGGCTGACGCCAAAGACGACGACAGCCAGCAGTAGCTTCGGCGCGGCTGCGCCTGGGCGTTGCAGCGGCGCGGCAGGCGGCGTCTGATCACGCGCGTCAAAGGCTGCTTCATACGGCGGGCGCCCTGATCATGTCAGGGACACGTGGGTTCGACTGCCGTGATCTCGGATTTGGATGCGCGCTAGATATTTCGGCTCAGGCGATATCGCCTGAGCCGGATGAGCCTGGGGCCATGGTTCTCAACCGCCCGCTCACGACGTTAGCCGTTTTCGATCTCGTTGACGGCTTGGGCAAGCAGCGTCGTCATCTGCGTGCGCAGCTCTTGGTCCGACACAGCGACACCGGCGGCTTCGAAGTCGGCTTTGACCTTGCGGAAGACGTCTTCATCGCCAGCTTCCTCGAAATCGGCGCGGACGACTTCCTTGACGTAGGCTGCGACATCGTCACCCGATTTACCGAGCTTTGCAGCGGCCCATTCGCCAAGCAAGCGGTTCCGGCGCGCCTCCGATTTGAACTTAAGCTCCTGATCGTGGGCAAATTTGTTTTCAAAGGCTTTTTCGCGGTCGTCGAATGTCGACATGTCGTGCTCCCTGGCCGCTGGCTTGCGCGCTGACCAGCCGGCCAGGACGCGCAGATCTCGTAGAAGGCGTCGATGCCATGGTTTTGGCGCTACAGCCTTGATCGGCCGCAAGTCAGCCCTGTGCCATCCTCGACGTCACAACACCATGATCCCTGTCTTTCCACGAACCCTGTCTTTCCACGAACATTGTGTCGAGACCAGCGTTCGGCTAGGGTCCGGCGTCCGGCGTTGGCATGCCCGCCGGGCCGGTGAGGTGCGTCTTGTTTCCGGGCGTCTTTACCGGCCTGAGGCATTGGTGGCCGCTGCACGTTCTTGCGGTCTTTCAGCCGCCAACCCGTGAAAACGACACACAGCCCAAATGGCCGCTTCCGCGCGCCGCGGGCCATGAGGTTTGTAGTATGAACAGGCGCCGCCGCGTTTACGAAGGCAAGGCCAAAATCCTGTACGAAGGGCCCGAGCCCGGAACGCTGATCCAGCACTTCAAAGACGATGCCACGGCGTTCAACGGAGAAAAACACGCGCAACTCGACGGTAAGGGCGTTCTGAACAACCGTATTTCGGAATACCTGTTCCTGAAGCTCGGCGAGATCGGAATCCCGACCCATTTCATCCGACGGCTCAATATGCGCGAGCAGTTGATCCGCGAAGTCGAAGTGATCCCCGTCGAGGTCGTAGTCCGCAATGTGGCCGCGGGCTCGATCGCCAAGCGCCTGGGCTTGGAGGAAGGCACGCCGCTGCCGCGCTCGATCATCGAGTTCTATTACAAGAATGACGACCTCAACGACCCGATGGTGTCGGAAGAGCACATCACGGCTTTCGGCTGGGCCTCGCCCAACGAAATCGACGAGATCATGAGCCTTGCCCTGCGTGTGAACGACTTTCTGGTCGGGCTTTTCCTGGGTGTTGGCTTGCGGCTTGTCGACTTCAAGATCGAGTTTGGCCGCGCGTGGGATAACGACATCATGCGCATTCTGCTGGCCGACGAAATCAGCCCGGATAGCTGTCGACTGTGGGACATCCAGACCAATAACAAACTCGACAAGGATCGCTTCCGCCAGGATTTGGGCGGCGTCCTTGAAGCCTATCAGGAAGTCGCAAAACGCCTTGGCGTGCTGCACGAAAGCCGGCCGGTGATGGGTCAAGGGCCCGTTCTTGCTGTGTCCAACACGGACAAACCCGGTGGCGGTGAAGCGGCCAAAGACTAGGCATAATCCGGCCGCACGTGAGCGCAATAGCCGGCACTGCGAAGCGCGGCGGGTTCAAGTGAGCACACCAGGGTACAGGTCAGATGAAGGCGATTGTCACCGTCACGCTCAAACCGGGGGTTCTTGATCCGCAGGGCCAAGCCATCGCCCATGCCTTAGGCGGGCTTGGCTTTGCGGGGGTCAACGACGTGCGCCAAGGCAAGCGCATCGAGATTGATCTGGCCGAAACGGACCCTCAAAAGGCCAAAACGCAGGTTGCAGAGATGTGCGAACGCCTGCTGGCCAACACCGTGATTGAGACCTACGACATCGCGATCGAAGGCTGAAATCGCGCCCGCCCACAGGTTCGCCAGGTCGCGTTTTGCCTTGCATTGCCTCCGGGGCATCCGAGAGCAAGATCCAAACTTACGGAATCGCTTTGCGGTTCGCAGATCGGATGATGCTCGAGCGACTGGCGTGGACGGCTGCCGGTCATGAGAACCAGCGTCTGACATAGCAAACCTGGGTGAGGCCGGTCACCGTGGCACGGGCCTTCAAGCCAAGCGTTGATGGTAAAGCGATTGGCCGAGTGGCAGGAGCCCGGCGAGCATAAGGATCACCGACAGGCGGCAAGCTTTTCGACGGATGGTCTGCCACATCACGCGTGCTCCAACGCAATACCTTCGGTTGTATGCTGACTGAGCGAGCTTAAATTGCCGTTGACCGCGTCAACCTGCTAAGCGCTGCATTTCGCACCTCAACCCGTCATGCCGTGATGAACAGGCCCGCCATGCGTCCCACCGTCATTGTCTTTCCCGGATCAAACTGCGATCGCGATGCCAAGGTCGCGCTGGAGGCGGTGACCGGCAGCGCGCCGCACATGGTCTGGCATGCCGATACGGACCTGCCGCCATCGTCGGTCATCGTTGTGCCCGGTGGGTTTTCCTACGGCGATTACTTGCGGTGCGGTGCGATTGCGGCGCAGGCGCCGATCATGCGCGCGGTTGGTGATGCTGCGCGGGCGGGGACGCCTGTGCTTGGCATTTGCAACGGGTTCCAGGTGCTTTGCGAATGCGGGCTGCTGCCAGGTGTCTTGATGCGCAATGCGTCGTTGAAGTTTGTGTGTCGTGACGTGCATCTGAAGGTTGAGCGAACCCAGACACCGTTCACCCGGCTTTACGAGGCTGGTCAGGTGATCCGCGTGCCGGTTGCCCATCACGATGGCAATTACTTCGCCGATGAGGCGACGCTGGATCGGCTTGAGGGCGAAGGCCAGGTGGTCTTTCGCTATGTGGCCGCTGATGGGTCACGCCAGCCCGGTGCCAATCCCAACGGATCGCAACGCGACATCGCCGGTATCTGTAACGCGGCTGGCAATGTGGTTGGCATGATGCCGCATCCCGAGCGGCTGTTTGAACCCACGCTCGGCGGTAGCGACGGACGCCGCCTCTTGGAAAGCTTCATGGCCGCCGCCTGAAGGACAAGGAGGTCGCCATGTCCTGGCGGAATCGCCGGTCCCGAGAGATGCAGCGACCCTCAAAATCCGGGATCATGACAGGTGAGCGCAGGTGAACCTGAAATGATTGAGGCCCGTGCGCGCAGAGCCTGAGCCGGCCTGGAAGACCTCGACACGCGCAAACAAAAACTGGCAGCATCGAAATGCTGCCGGTCCAGGATTTTCGCAAGCGGACTGCCGCGAGTGCGTGTCGCATGAAATGCGCCTCGCTTTAGCTCTGTTGCGCTCACGGGCCGTTGG